>NZ_LT607803.1:3320284-3622128 GCF_900090195.1 Variovorax sp. HW608 | reverse complement strand
AGGCAGCGAAGGCGTCATGGCGGGTTGCATCATTGGTAGTAGCCCGGGCCGCGCACGTTGGCGTGCGCCGGGCTGGTCCATTCGGCGGGCGCTTCCTGGGCGACGCGATCCCGGTTGTTGGCCAGCAGATCACGCACGTGTCTGTAGCGCACGGTCCCCAGCGCCAAGGCGCGCTCGCACGCCGCCTCCAGCCGTTCCTTGCCGTAGCGCCGCGACAGACTCAGCAGCCCCAGGCAGGAGCGATAGCCGTGCTCCGGATGCTTGTAGGTCTGCAGAAGCCGGGTGATGAGTTCGCCGCAGGCCATGCCGATCTGCCGGCCCCACTCGATCAGGCGCTGGGGCGTCCATTGCAGCTGTGCCCGGTGCGCTGCGGGCATGTGTGCTTCGACCGTGGTGTAGCCGCCGCGCCGGTCGCTGCGGACATGGGCGGCCACCCGCTGGCCGCGCAGCAGCAGCTCCACGGCGTGCTTCGTCAGCCGTGCCTCCAGCGTCTGCCCCACCAGCGCGTGGGGCACGCTGTAGTGGTGGCCGTCCAGCTGGACGTGATAGTCAATGTGGACCTTCACCGTCTTGAAGCGGGCGAGTTCATAGCGCTGCGGCGGCAGCGGCATCAAGGCCGGCGCGTCCAGCTCGGCGAACACGCTGGCGCGGCTGCCGGGCAGCTTTTGGAACGGGCGCTCGTTCACGCTGGGCAGCAGCTTGGCGATGGCCGCGTCGACCTGGGCGACGGTGTCGAAGCGGTGGTGACGCAGCCGCGCCAGCACCCAGCGGCCGATGATTTGCACCGAACTTTCTGCGGAAGCTTTATCTTTTGGCGAACGCGGGCGCGCCGGTAAAACCGAGGTGCCGTAGTAGCGGGCGAAGTCCTGCACCGTGTCGTTTGCGCGCGGCTCGTAGCGATCGGCCGAGGCGATTACGGCCGTGGCGTTGTCAGGCACGACGAGCGCCGGTAATCGTGAGGACCGTTTAATGCGAAGCAGAGTCACCCCCACTGCGGCACCACTCTGAACACCCCTTCCATCAGAAGGTCACCTGCTCGTCATTTGGCGGTTTCGTCTATGCCCTTGATCGGGATGCATCCCGATCAAGGAGACACGCCATGTTTGACCGCGTTTCGCCACAGCATGCTGCGCTGCTGAGGCAACTTAAGCACCAACTCGTTGACACCGGTTACAGCTCAGGCGCGATCCGACGCCAATGCGCCGTCGCTGCGAACTTCCTTCGCTACCTCGAGCGGCGCAAGCTCGCTGTCGCAGATCTGCAGCCGCTGCACGAGGAGCAGTACCTGCGCTGCGAGCAACGACGATTCCAGCGACGCCACGGACACGCGCCGCGGTCTATGGGAAGCTGGCGCGGCTCGCACAGCGCAGGCATCCACCAACTGATGCGGATGGTCATGGGCCGATGGCCGCCTGAGCCCTCGCCAGGCAATGAATTCGAGGCATTTGCCCACTCGCTTTGTGATGAGTTCGCTCAGTGGCTCGAGCAGGACAGGGGGATGGCCGCCGAGACCATTGACGACCTGGTCGCCGAGGCGCGGCGGTTCATGTGCTGGCGTCACGGCCAACAGTCGTTGGCCGACGAGCTGCGTTCGCTGAGCACCGCTGACATCGACGCGTACCAGCAGGCGCGGGCGCCTTCGTTGCGGCGCGTCTCACGCAAGTCGCTGGCCCAGCGGTTGCGCAGCTTTCTGCGCTTCCTGCACGCCAGTGGTAGAACGCCCGACGAGCTGGCCAGCCGCGTGTTGGCGCCGACACTCTACGCGCTGGAGTCGATCCCTTCGGCGCTATCGGTGCAGCAGATCAACGACGTCGTGCGGATCTGCCGCGCCGACCGCTCGCCGACAGGGCTGCGCGACCACGCCATCGTATTGCTGCTCGCTAATTATGGGCTGCGTGCCGGGGAGATCGTTCGGCTGCGGCTGGAAGACATCGACTGGCGAGGCGATCAACTGTTCGTGCGGCATTCCAAGACCGGCGCGCAATCGGTGCTGCCGCTGCTGCCGGCGGTCGGATCCGCGCTGCTCGCCTATCTGCGCCACGGTCGGCCCGCAACAGGTGCTCGCGAGATCTTCATTCGCGCACGTGCACCCTATCGGCGCTTTGCCAGCGGATCCAGTCTGTACGCGCAGCTCCAACGACGGCTCAACGCCGCCGGCGTGCAAACCGACGGCAAGCGGGGTCCTCATGCCTTCCGGCACGCGCGCGCGGTCAGCCTGCTGCGCAGTGGAGTCCCACCGAAGGTCATTGGCGATGTGCTGGGACATCGATCCGCAGCATCGACAGCGCCGTATCTGAAGCTCGCTGTGGACGAGTTGCGCGATGTGGCTCTGGAGATCGATGAACTCATTGGGGAGGGCGCGCGATGAACACCTGGCCTGACGACGACTCTGCGATCGAGCGGCATCTGAAGCACCTGAAGCTGCGCAGCCGCGACACAGTAGCGGTCTACCGGTGCGTGCTACGCGGGTTTCAGCGCTTCGTGCGCGAGCGTGACGACCCGAGCGTCGGCATCGCGACGCTGCAGGCCTGGCTGCGCGATCGTACGGCGCACTGGCAGTCATATCTGGTGCTGCATAGGGCGCGCATCGTCGATCGCTTCCTCGACTTCCTGCAGTCCGAAGCGGCGATCCCGATCAACCCCCTTGCCCAGCTGCGCGAGCGCTACGCTCAACGATGGAGCACCCCGGTCGTGCGTGCGCTGTTTGCGGCCGATCCACACGGCACGCTCGAAGCCCTGCGCCCGCCGCCACGGTTCGCCAGCTTTCTGGGCGACATGCTGCGCCGGCACGTCGAGCTGATGCGCGCCATCGGCTACCGCTATGAGACGCAGTCGGCGCGCCTGCTGCGTTTCGATCGCTTCCTGCAAGGCCGCCCGGAGCTCGCCGGCCAACCGCCGAAGGTGCTGCTGCAGCAGTGGGCGGCACAGAGCCGGACGCTGAACGACGCCTGGGAGTGCGAACAGACGGCGCGCACAGTCGCGCGCGCCTGGCGACGACTCGATCCGACCATCGATCTGCCTCCGCCGGATCGGCGGCTCAAGCGTTGCGCCAAGCAGCAACAGCGCCGCCCCTACATCTACTCCCCGCAGGAGCTACGCCTATTGCTCGACACCGCGGGAAGCTTTCCGTCCCCGTGCGCACCCCTGCGCCCGCACGCGCTTCACACCATGCTCGTGCTCGCTGGCTGCGCCGGGCTGCGGCTGGGCGAACTCGCGCGCCTCGATCTGCGCGACGTCGACTTGGACGCCGGTCTACTCGAAGTGCGCGAGACGAAGTTCTTCAAGTCCCGAGTGCTGCCGCTCAGCGGCAGCGTGATGGCCGTCTTGCGCGAGTATCTCGACGCCCGGCGCCGGGCCGGCGCACCGCAGGACGGCAGCAGCGGCCTGTTCTGGCATCAGCAGGCCGCGGGCCGCTACTCGCGAGTGATGATCGAGAAGCTACTTGTCCGGGTTCTTCGGCGAGCCGGGCTCAAGCCGGATCGGGGCAGGTGCGGACCCCGCATCCACGATCTTCGTCACGTATTCGTCGTCTATCGCATGCTGGCGTGGTATCGACAGGGCATTTATCCGCAGGCGCGGCTGCCGTACCTGGCGACCTATCTCGGCCACAAGGACATCCATTCGACGCTGGTGTACCTGACGGTGACTCAAGAGCTTCTGCAACTGGCCAGCGAGCGGTTCCGGCAACTGGCACTGCGCAAGCTGCACGCCACGACGGGAGCAGCGCGATGAAGCCGGTCGATCCGTTCCCTGCATTGCTGCACGCCTTCTTCTATGAGCGGCTGGTCCAACAGCGCAACGCCTCCGTGCACACGATACGCTCGTACCGCGACGCGTGGCGACTGTTCCTGCGCTTCGTCGCCGCGCACCGACACTGCCGCGTCACCGACCTCACTCTGCCGGCGCTGAGCGCCGGCGAAGTGGCTGCATTCTTGCAGTACAGCGAGTGCGATCGGAAGGTGTCGATCGGCACGCGCAACTGCCGGCTCGCGGCGCTACACAGCTTCTTCGCCTTTGTCGCCGAGCGCGAGCCTGCGGCCGTCGCGCAGTGCGCCGAGGTGCTGCGAATCCCCACCAAGAAGGCACCCAGGCCAGCCCACCGGGACCTCGAGCTGCACGAGATCGAGGCGATCCTGGCGCAGCCCGACCGTGGCCGACTGGAGGGTCAACGCGACCACGCGTTGCTATGGTTCCTCTACAACACTGGTGCACGTATTCAGGAGGCACTCGATGTCCGTGTCGCCGATGTTCGCTTCGATACACCACGTTGCGTTCGCCTGTTCGGCAAGGGCCGCAAGGAACGCATTTGTCCGCTGTGGCCGGAGACGGTCGACTTGCTCTCAGCACTGCTCGAGCGCCAGCCACGCACCGGTGATGAACTACTGTTCGTCAACCGCTACGGGGCACCTCTGGGCGCATCAGGCGTGCGGTTCAAGCTCGCGCAGTACGTCCGTGCCGCCACCCAAGTGATGCCAACGCTGGCATTGAAGAAGGTTTCGCCGCACGCGTTTCGGCACGCTGCCGCGGTTCATCTACTCGCCGCTGGAGTCGATGTCGCCGTAATCCGCAGCTGGTTGGGCCATGCGAGCCTTGAGACCACCTATCACTACGCCCAAGCCAACCTGGACACCAAGCGCGAAGCACTGGAGCGGCTGCAGCCACCACCGACCAAGAAGTCTGCGCCTTGGCGACGCGATGCCAGCCTGCTCGCCTGGCTGGAATCGCTCTGACTGCGTGCAGCCACCAATGCGAAGGAACTGTCCGTCTTGGGCGTGTTCGGATCCAGGGACCACATCAGTTCCTTCGCATTAAACGGTCCTCACGATTACCGGCGCTCGTCGTGCCTGACAACGCCACGGCCGTAATCGCCTCGGCCGACCGCTACGAGCCGCGCGCAAACGACACGGTGCAGGACTTCGCCCGCTACTACGGCACCTCGGTTTTACCGGCGCGCCCGCGTTCGCCAAAAGATAAAGCTTCCGCAGAAAGTTCGGTGCAAATCATCGGCCGCTGGGTGCTGGCGCGGCTGCGTCACCACCGCTTCGACACCGTCGCCCAGGTCGACGCGGCCATCGCCAAGCTGCTGCCCAGCGTGAACGAGCGCCCGTTCCAAAAGCTGCCCGGCAGNCGCGCCAGCGTGTTCGCCGAGCTGGACGCACCGTCCTTGATGCCGCTGCCGCCGCAGCGCTATGAACTCGCCCGCTTCAAGACGGTGAAGGTCCACATTGACTATCACGTCCAGCTGGACGGCCACCACTACAGCGTGCCCCACGCGCTGGTGGGGCAGACGCTGGAGGCACGGCTGACGAAGCACGCCGTGGAGCTGCTGCTGCGCGGCCAGCGGGTGGCCGCCCATGTCCGCAGCGACCGGCGCGGCGGCTACACCACGGTCGAAGCACACATGCCCGCAGCGCACCGGGCACAGCTGCAATGGACGCCCCAGCGCCTGATCGAGTGGGGCCGGCAGATCGGCATGGCCTGCGGCGAACTCATCACCCGGCTTCTGCAGACATACAAGCATCCGGAGCACGGCTATCGCTCCTGCCTTGGGCTGCTGAGTCTGTCGCGGCGCTACGGCAAGGAACGGCTGGAGGCGGCGTGCGAGCGCGCCCTGGCGCTGGGGACCGTGCGCTACAGACACGTGCGTGACTTGCTGGCCAACAACCAGGATCTCGTCGCCCAGGAAGCGCCCGCCGAATGGACCAGCCCGGCGCACGCCAATGTGCGCGGACCGGGCTACTACCAATGATGCAACCCGCCGTGACGCCTTCGCTGCCTGTAAACCACCAAACAACGCTGATCCCCATGCTCAATAACGCCACCATCGCCCAACTGCGCTCCCTCAAGCTCCAAGGCTTCGCCGACGCGCTGCAGCAGCAACACGAGCAGGCCGACTGCCTGGGCCTGTCCTTCGACGAACGCCTGGCCCTGCTGGTTGAGCGAGAGGTCTATGCCCGCAACGACCGCAAGCGCACCCGACTGCTGCAGCGGGCCCAGCTGAAGTACACGACCGCGACGCTGGAGGACGCGAGCTTCGAGGGCATCCGCGGCATCGATCGCTCGACGTTGATGGGTCTGGCGCTGTCCACGTGGATCGAGCGCGGCGAGACGGTCTGCTTCGCCGGGGCCACGGGCCTGGGGAAGACCTGGTTGGCGTGTGCCCTGGCGCAATACGCCTGCCGCCAAGGGCACTCGGCGCAGTACCTGCGCGTGCCGCGCCTGGCCGAGGAGCTGCGCATCCTGCACGGGGCGGGCAGCTTCCGGCGTTGGCTGCAGCAGCTGGCCAAGGTGGACGTCCTTGTGCTGGACGATTGGGGAACGGGTGCCATCGATGCATCCACCCGTGCCGACCTGCTGGAGATCATCGACGACCGCAGCGCGCAGCGCGCCACGGTCATCACGCACCAGTTGCCCGTTGAGCACTGGCACGCATGGCTGGGAGATCCGACCCTGGCCGACGCAATCCTCGACCGCTTGATGCAGCACTGCCGGCGCTTCACNCTCGAAGGCGAATCACGTCGCACGGGACGCAACGCAGGTGTGGCAAGCAAGACGAAAAAGACAACTCAGGAGGCCAAATCCTGACCTGACCTCACGCCCCGACCCTACACTTCACCCCCTACGCAGTACCCGCCGCCGGCCCGGCGGTCACGATCGCCGAAACGGGCGGTCACGATACCGAAACGACATTTGCCGACGCCCTCATCGGCGTCGGTCACGATGACCGAAATGATCGGTCACGTTGGCCGAAATACGCAGTTTCCAGTAGGCCATGAACTCGCGTTCAAACTCTCGGCGGCAATCTCCCTCTGACATGCACAGAAGCTGGATCGCGGCCTGCAGGTGATCCAGAACGCGCGATCCGGCTTCTGCGGCGCAGCGCGTAGCTATGAGACAAAGTCGCGCGTCTCGCTCAACATGAGGCCAGCGAAAGTCTCTTCCGGCTTGGGGCGCGAAGACCCGCGGCTGTGAGTTGGGAAACGAAGAGTCGATCGTCACGATCAAGTGGTCAACCCCGCCGATGCGCAATGTCTCGGGTGGAATTTCCACGCGCCAGCCGTGCCGCGAGCCACCATACGGGGCTTGTTCAAGCTTAGCCTGCGAAAGCCTCCTCCAACGCCCAGGGTACTGGGCGTTCAGGTTCTGCTCGATGTTCGCAATCAAATGGTTTCAGCCTCGCCGTGTCAGCCGAAACGGCCGCCGCCATCGCTCCTGCGCGCGGTTTCGACAGTCGTAACGGTAATGGCAGAGCCTTTGCCGTTGCCGCCATCAACGTCGTTGTCGGGGCGATCCGTGAAGAACGTTGTGTCGAAGACTTCGTCCCAAGCTTCTCGCGCCTTCTTTCGCGTGGTCTCGGCGCTATCCAGGACCTGCAACGTTTTGAGCGCGCTGCTCAGGCAGTCGCGAAAGAAGACGACCTCCTCGTCACCATGCTCAGCTAGGTTGGCCGAATTGACTGGATGCTTGACCTCCGTGGAAGCGAGCAACTTACTTTCGATCGCCTTCCATGTTTCCCGAAGGGCAAGGTCATCCCGAGTCTCCTTGTGAACAAAATGGTCCACGACGAGCTTGGTGATGCAAATTCCGCTGGTGGTCTCGTCTTTCCAGCTCTCGCGGCGCGCAAACTTCTTGGTGAGTTTCGTTACCCGGCGCATCTGGCTGCCATCACTCTCGCCTTGGTTCAGCTCACCAACAAGATCGTTGAACCAGCGTGTCACTGCTCTGGCATCAGATTTGACCCAATCGTCCCCACTGGCCAATTCGTAATGTTCGACCGATTCGCCACTTCCATTGACCGTTTTGACCACCCTATAGACGGGAACGTCAATGTGATAGCCCACTGCGTATTCCTGTCTAACGCAGTTGCTCTTTACCGTAGCTTCTTGCTTGAAGCGTCCATCCCACTTGAGCGCATCACAAACGCGCTGCCGCGCCGCCACAGGTGAAAGAGCAGTTCCGTTGCTGTCTTTGAGATCGTCTTGCTCAAAATAGGTGCCGTCGTCAATGTCGTAGTCATTGCCAGAATCCTGAACCATGGTTCGCATTTGATACGACCCCTGTGACTTCACCTCCCGGGGCTGGGGGTGGTCGGCTACTGTCAGCCCGTTTTGGAGGCGGGTTCGACCGTTATCTCTGCGTTCGCGCATATCTTTTTGCTGCGCTGAAGAGAGCGTCACTTCGTCGCGATGGAATGCGGTCATTTCGCCGTGGCAATCGATATCAGCCATGTTGATCCTTGTTCGAGTTGTTACCGGGTGGAGCGTTGGATAGGGAAAGGGCTTCGTGAAAGGCACGCATGCGCGGTTCTTTCTTCATTGCCGCCCAGGCATAGTCGACATCCGAGATCGCTTGTCGCGAGAGCGCATTCAATACCTTGGGGCGAGCGTCATCCATGTTCACCAAGTAGTGGCGAAGATCGTTTGACGGGCACTGAGCTGGCAGTCGAAACGCAAAGCTTTCATCGCCGCGAAGTTCTGCCATCTTTCCGCAGAGATAGTCATAACCCACGGCCTGAGCGTTCAAGCTTGCAGCAATAGCTTTCAGCCCGAATTTCCAGCCCCATGCTGCTCGATGCACGCTCGCGCCTGTCTCTTCTTCGCCGCCCTGAGAGGGGAGGGTGCCGAGCATGAAGAGCTGGATGGGCCGTTGCTCGCCACGGTCGTGAAGAATTTCGATCGCCTCCATCATGCCGACAAGGCCCGGGTTGTTCGCCCACAATCCACCATCCACATAGGTCGCTGTGGTGCCGTTGCCGCCGGGTTCCTCGAGCTGCGCCATCGAACGAAGAATGGGCGCAGCGCTGGTGGCCATGCAGACGTCGACCAGCCTGCGATCGTCATCGCGACCGTTCAGGCGCCGAAGATGTCGCGTTTTGAACACCACCGCTGCATGGCGATTGAGGTCGATTGTGGGGATGGCCAGGGCGATGCCTCGTCGCGCGTAGACCGCGCCGATGGTCTCATCTCCAAGAAATTCGGAGAGTGTCGACCTGAGCGCGCGATCCCCCGCGCGCAACCCGCACCCCAACATTGGGATCAGGGTGCTCAGGACTGGCCAGCGTCGCAAACGTTGGTATGGAAAAATCTTGTCGCCCGCGTCCTGATACAGGCGCCCCACAGTGTCAAGCGGCACGCCACCCGCCAACGCGCAGGCTACGATTCCTCCAGTACTGGTGCCGACTATGAGATCGAACGCGCGTCCTACGTCTATTTCATAGTTCACATCGCCTGAGGCTCGGGCTCGTTTGGCGAAAGTTGCTAGGTATGCCGCCTGGTAGGCGCCTCGCATGCCGCCGCCATCCAGACAGAGCACTCGAAAAGGTTCGGGCGCAATCCCCTCCATCCTCATTTCCCTTCATATTGTTTTTGGCAAGGTTGGTGCGAGGAATGTACTTTCAAGGACCCCTCAGCAAGATCCGACGCACGTGAGCGCCTATGGTGGGCATCTTCCCCAATGACGCCTCGATCACGAGGCTCGTCGGCGCCATGATGATGGAGCAGAACGCAGCTTCCGGAAAGACGCTTGAGGACCTCCGAGGCTGAACTGCGCTCGAGCGGATGTCCTTGGTTGATCGACTTCGAACCGATTCGTCAAGGCGCTGCAGGCCTGCGCCGAGGCGGATCGCTTAGTTGGTCATGACGACGCATTGGGGGCCCACGAGAGCAGGCGCTGCCCTTCTGACCGGGGCACCCGCTTGGTCGATCCAGCCGGAGCCTCTGTACTTCGTCCTCCGAGTAGGCACGCAAGCCCGGCGCTTCGAGATCCTTGACGCCGAGCACCTGAAGGTTAAGGGGGGGCATCGTCTGGTCCACCGTCCTATTGCAGATCCCAGGCGCGGTAAACGCTTCGTTGGGTGGACTACAAAAACGCCGGGGCCAGGAGCTGCGTGCTGCATTCCGGCAGGCACTCGAAGAAAGGCGGGCTGAGCTATGAATCGCCTCGGGTTTTGAGGAGGCTCAACACTCTGAGAGGATTGAGCCATGAGCAAGTCGAACAAGTTCTCACCCGAGGTGCGTGAGCGTGCCGTGAGGATGGTGCAGGAGCACCGTGGGGAGTACCCGTCGCTGTGGGCGGCGGTCGAATCGATAGCGCCCAAGATTGGATGCGTGCCGCAGACGCTGCTGGATTGGGTCAAGCGCGTCGAGGTCGACACCGGCGTGCGCGAAGGCGTCACTACCAGCGAGGCCCTGCGGATGAAGCAGCTCGAGCGCGAGGTCAAGGAACTGCGCCGGGCCAACGAGATATTGAAGCTGGCCAGCGCGTTTTTCGCCCAGGCGGAGCTCGACCGCCGGCTCAAGTCCTGAAGGACTTCATCGACAAGCACCGCGATGCCTTCGGGGTCGAGCCGCTCTGCAAGGTCTTGCAGGTCGCCCCGTCGGCATACCGAAGGCATGCGGCACTGCTTCGAGAGCCCCACAGGCGCTGCGCCCGCACTCTTCGAGACGAGATGCTGATGCCGCAGATTGAACGTGTCTGGCAGGCCAACATGCAGGTCTACGGCGCCGACAAGGTGTGGCGGCAGCTGGCACGCGGGGACGTTGTCGTGGCTCGTTGCACGGTCGAGCGACTGAGCTCTCCGGTGAGGCAGAGCGGCCGCCCGCAGTTTGCTTTTGTGTCGATTGTCGTAGTCAGACTACGATACCGGACGCAAGTCCAAGGTGCGCAAAAGTGCATATTGCTCCGACCAGTGCAGGGCCAGCGGATTGCCGGCGCTGATGGCCGCCGAGCGCGTTCCCGTGCCGGCTATACCTCCTGACATCGGCCCTGTTGAACTTTGCGCGCGGTGCAATGATCCCGAAGACATGGCGACGTGGCAGAAGTGCGAACTCGTCTTCGATGAGGACAGCGCCACCGTCGATAGCTTCGCCTACTTGGCAGTTCTATGCCGCAACTGCAGTTCGAACGGCAAGAGCGTTGAGGTCACACCTCGGCTTCCGTGGTTTCCGTCTGGCGCAGCTCTCGAACAACAAGCCTCTGGCGCTCTGACGGGCGAGGAGTGTTCGAACTGACATCGCTCGCTCGCAGTGGTTGATCACCGCGATACGGCGGGCGAAGTCTCCTCCAACTACCAGAATTTCCAGAACGAGCGCCTGCAAGGAGCAGCTTCAAGGGGTGCTCTGATCGTGGTTCCGCTACCGAACCGCGGCGTCGAACTTCTCGCTCGTGGTCATGGGCTGGTCCGCGAGCTTCCACATGACCACGGAGAGCCAAGAGTCGAAGTCGGTGTGCTCGGTCAAGAAGATCCTCGTCGGAGAGCTTGCCCGGCTCAGTGATCATGGTGGCGCGATTTTGCCTGAGCTCGGATCGCGACTCTGACCGGACGGTAGGCGCGCCGCTCGAACGCAATCATCCGCACTCACAAGCCGCGGTTCTCATGCCGCCGTTGCCACGGATCGCGCTGAACTTTCAAGTGACCAAAGAGTAATCCTCACGACCATCGTAATACCGTCTGGGCAGCCGCAATAGCTTCGGAGACTAAATCTGGCGCATAGAAAGCTTCCGGTCAGTGCAGTCATTCCCCGCGAAGGTCAAATTTCCGAGGTCAAACTTCACAAAAAAGGGAGCGAATCAGTTCGCAGAAAGTATTGAACGCGAACTTAAAAACGAGAACGTTTCGTGCGGAAAATGAAAGGCCTAAATCCGGGGTTAATCAGGACTCCGCACGTGCGCTTGACAAGCGGGCTGGACAGCGCTATCAATTCGCTCCCCGGCGCGCTCGATGTCAGAGACATCAGCTATAGCAGTGGCGTCAAGAACTACCACTGCCAACATCGCGAAGAGTTCCCTGAAGGGGTTCGACTTCGACGAGCTTCGATTTGCGATCGTCGCAAAACTTTCCGACGAAACATCGTCACGGCCTCAATTTGCTTGGAGGTCGCAAATGGAATCTTGCGCTCCCAAAGATCGTGAGCGCGTGCTCACTGGTCAAATTCCATTCATCTCGCTCCAGCCAACAACGATCCTGCCAGCCGCGCCAGTGGCCTTTTTCGAAGACGGACTGGACCCAGCCTTTGGAACGGAGGCATGGGCCAATGCAGTTTTTGCTTCAGCAAGTGCAGGCGAGGGTTGGTCGCGATCCCGAATGACGCATCGCCATCAAATCTTGATTGATGGCGAATATAAGCACATCGAAGGCTTCGAGAATTTGGCGGCCTACGCTTTGAACTATTTGGCTAAGACTGGGCAAATTGGTCGTTGGAAGTCACAGCCTTTTCAATGGCAATTGGAAAAAGATGGTCCCTTGAGGGTTCCGGATTTTCTGGTCGAACTGTTGGTGCCGCCGCCACGATATTTGATCATTCAGGTGAAAGCGGCGCGATTCTTGACGGTTGCGATTCAAAATGAATTTGAGCGAGAACGTGCCGCCGCGAGACCTCTGGGCGTCGAGCACGTTGTCTGGACGGACAAGCGTCCGCTCGATCAAAAGGCAAGAAATCTTTTCTTTCGAATAAGAAATTCAAGGCAGTATCCGGAAGGCGAGCTCGTCGCGCTGGTCTCCGAAGTTGAAAAGTCGGGCTCTTGCACGGCGTTGCAACTCGCGGAAAAAGGACATGACCCTGCTTTGCTGCCAATCGCGATTCAACAAGGAAGAGTGTTTTTAGATCTGCGGGGGTCGATCCATGAGCAAGCCATCATTTCCACGAGCCCCATCACTGATCCAAGAGAGTTTCTCCTTTGCAACTGGGCTGATCCTACGAGTTGGTGGAACAGTCTGCCAAGCACAAAAAATTGAGGGGCAAGACGTATACCTTCAGCATTGCGTTACGCACGAGGTCCGCATCGAACAGCTCTGCAAGCTGGAGGCCTTGGTCCCAGGTGTCGATTTCGTTGTCGCTAGTCCGAACGACCTGGAGCAGGTCATCGACCTGATAGCCCGCTCCGACAGCGAGCGCAAATTGCTTCGCGCCTTGCCAGCGGAAAACAAGTCGCCAGCGACGATGAGCATCTTCCTCGAGCGATTGCGATGGCTCAATGCCTTGCACTCATCGGGGCTCGGTCCGTTCGTCGAATCCGACCTTACATCGCTCGAGATCCGATATCTTGCCCAGAAGTACGACCTTCCCGTCAGATCCGGCGAGACCCTCGCCAAGTGGGAAAAGCTTGGAGCGGATGCCGGGCCCCAGCTGCTCCCGGACTTTGCTGCGCGCGGTGGAAAGGGGCAGGTCCGAGGGCAACCTCAGGTGGAGGAGTTGATCGCCCAGGCCGTAGTGATGGCTCGCGCCGGCAAGATCCCGCTGACCACCCAAGCCATCAAGGAAAAGCTCGAGACGATGGTCAACACGGCGAGGGTGGAGACTGGAGTTCCTCTCGATTTTCCAAGCGACAGCACGATCCGGCGACGCTGGATGAGTCAGGCAACGCCGTATGAGAAGGCTGTGGCGAAGGTGGGGAAGAAAAAGGCCGACCGGATGTTCAGGCCGGCGGGTGCGCGAGCCAGGGTGACAGAGCCTGGCCTCGTCTACGAGTTCGATGACACGGACACCAAGGTCTTCTGCGTAGACGATCGAACGAAGCTTCCTTGGGGGCGGCCGTGGCTGACGCTCGGCGTAGATCAGCATTCGGCGATGCCAACTGGCCTCTCGATGGACACCATACCGCTGTCGAGCCAATCGGCGGTGAGTGCGCTGGTGCACTCGATCGAAGTCAAAGATGTCGAGTATCTCAACTCCTCTGGCGGCGGCAACGGTATCAAGTACATGTGGGAGGTGAGCGGGTACCCAACGCAAGCCGTCTTTGACAACGCCGTGCAGAACAGCTTGCGCGTGGTCTCATTGAACGCGAACGTCGCCGACGCAAGTTGGGCAAGGCCCTACTGGCCGACTGACAAAAGAGAGGTCGAATACAAGAATGGACGCTTGGTGACCTGGCTCTGCAAGCAGCCCGGATTTCGCGGAGTGCGCGGAGATGTCGATGCAATCAAAGAAGGATTGGCCACCGCAACACTTTCCATCGATCAACTCAGGCAGGGAATCCTGCGATGGCTACTCGGCGTGGATGCGAACCAGCCTGGGAAGGACGGACTCACATCGAGGCAGCGCTATTTGGAATATGGGCGCGCCCTGAAGCTGGCAAGGCAAATTCCTCCGGACACGCGCCGACTTCGAATGCTTCGCATGCTTGCGCTTCCCAAACCGGTCACCTGGAATCGCTATGGCATTCGGATCCTGGGCGGACTTACGTATCAGGACGCCGACCTGTTCACGCGCTACATCAACCGCCCTGGCGGCGACATGAAAGTCAATGTCCGCATCGACCCGGAAGATCTTTCCTCCATCTACGTGATCGTCCCAGATTCCGAGCTCGTCTTGGTGGTCGACTGTTGCGTTCCAGACTATGTCGAAGGACTGACCCTGTACGGGCAGAAGCTCATTTTGAAGCTCTGCCGCGAGAAGAAGAAGCAGAACCCTTCGATCATCGACTTGTGGGCCGCGCGAATGGAACTCCAAACGATGACCGAGCAGTGGGTCGCGGACAAGAAGGTGGTGCTTCGCAAGCGCGCGGCGGCTATCAAGCAGTCAATCGCACTCAAGAAGCAGAAGAAGGAGGAGGAATACGCAGCTTCCCGCCTTGAGACCGCCTGCACTGAGCTGGACGCCGTGACGTTGGATCAGGAGGACGAAAGATGGCAACTGCCGATCGCCGACTAGGTCGAGAGCGTTGGCGCGGCGCCTCGCTCGCCGACCGCCATGCAGCCTTCAAGGCCGTCTACCTCGCACACCCACAGTCCGTGAGGATCATCAAGAACTTGGACATTCGACTCCGGATGCAGGGGCTGTCCGGGGAGAGCACGGGCATCGTGATCCGCTGTCCGTCGGACGGCGGAAAATCCGCCTTTATCAGATACCTCAGGCGCAGGTATCCGCCAGTGGAGAAAGAGGATCGCACGCTTTATCCAATCATCGGATTCAGCGTACCTAGTCCATGTAACCCGCTGCGCATCGCCAATGCCATCCTCGAGGAGATCCACGATCCCGATGCCGAGGGAATGAATGCAGGTCATCAAATCAGCCGTGCACGGAGGCTCTTCGGGGAAGCTGAAACGAAGATTATCGCGATCGACAACTTCCAGGACGTTCCTGAGCGCCGAGGAATCAAGGGAGTGCAAATCGTCGGTAACGCCCTTCGCGATGTGATCGATTGCAACCTTATCGCAGTCCTTTTAGGGACCGACGAGGGGGACATTGTGGTTCGATCGAACGAGCATCCAACGTGGCTACTGAAAACCAGGTATACGCGGGAGAGTCTTGTCCCCGGCCCCCAGTACTGCCCTCATTGCCTTGCGCAAAGCGGCGGTGGGTACTTCAGGACGGTGTGGCGCCTTGGGTTCGTCACGGTGTGTCCCATTCACCTCTGTGAACTGCTCGATCGTTGCCCCGCTTGTGGGGCAGGCGTATGGCCCGTAGGCGCGACAATGCCACGTCTCTTCGAAGTCGATCGGCCCACCGATTACCTGCACTGCGCGCGATGCGGGTTTCAACTCAGCAGAGCTCCCACCGATCGGGCGCCGGAACCCGAGGACACAACCTGGTGGGCGACATCATTAATCGCAGGCACGCCTCAGGAGCTCGCTGCTGATCTATCAGCAGCAAGCGTCGACTACCTCCAGGGGCTGGACGCGATCTGCCATCTGTTCATCCGAAACCGGCCGCGTGCGCAGATCGTTGCTAGTTCTACTGGATGGGCGGACGTCGCGAGCGGCTTGGTGCTCGAATCTGGTACCAACCAAGTCGAGCTCCTGTGCATTGAAGATCGCCGAAAGCTGATCCACCTCGCACGGCCGATGTTGAGCGACTGGCCCGATGCGTTCGTCGACTTCGCTCGGCGGACAGGCTTGAGCCAAGAGCACTTCAGCGGATCGGAGCACTTGATGCCCGAATGGATGAGGAAAGTCGTCTACCAAAAGCTCCGCAAGCAAAAGAGGGCATCCATGCCGGTCGTCTCCGCGGAGATTCAGGCGATGCAGTCGGCCGGCCTGAAGGTCACCCAGCAGGCCCTGCGTGAACGGCTGGGCGGTGATTCGAAAGCGATCAGGGTTCTGCTTCCATGTCGGCCGAAGGCGAACCGGTGGGAATACGCACGCTTCTCAAGGAGGACGACGAGCGGGCATCAACGACACCGAAAGCGTCAGACCGTGGCGCTCGTGAGGAATCGACTTCACCTGATCCTTGCGGCCCTCTCCGGTACGACCTTGGAGGGGGTGGCGGCCATGACGGTCCGAGAGGTCCAGGCATTCGTCGATGTTAGGCACGGAGGCGCGACCGCTGAGGAGCGTGCTCTTGTCGTTTCGATGGGCGAGCATTGGGAGCGCTTGTCTGCTCGGGCCGTGACCTGGGGGGATCCTGTTCTGCCATTTCGAACCTCGAACAATACCGATCCTGCTCGAACCGCCCGATATGCACTACTCAAAGTGATGCGCGGCATGAAGCCGGATCTGCGTCGCGACATCAGCGTCTTCTGGCGACGGGGGAGGCCGCATCAGGTCTAGAGCGCCGCCGCCGACGACCGGCCGGTTACCCGAAGGAAGTCGGTTCGTCATTCGTCCCGCGGCGCATGATGAACACGCCTGGCCCGGGTGGCTCATGGCGCTGGCCAGCGACAACCACTTCGATGGAATTCCAAAGTTAGCTGCGCTTTACGGTGTAAGCCCGCGGCAGCTGATTCAGCTCGACCCTGCGTACGGCAGGGATGCAATTCTGAGCGGCAAGCCAATCAAGGTTCAACCGACGACAGGCCGCGCCGGTAGTGAACGCTCGATCTTTTGCCGCGCGTGCGGGCAGTGTTTTGCGACAGACAAGAAGCCATATCACCGCGCGGAGTGGGATCTGCCGCTGAGCCTCGTTTGCAGCATCCACTCGACGCTGCTCATAGATACCTGCAGTGCCTGCGGGAAGCCCATCGACTACCTTCGTGCGGAGGTTACCCGCTGCTCGTGCGGAGCCTCATTTCCGGCAACCGGCGAGGCAGCGCCGCCTTGGCTGAACACCATGGTGAAGTTGTTCATCGACCCCGACGCCCCGCAAAGGCGGATGAGGTTCGCGTTGCCCGACGAGGACGAGATGCTGGCAGCCCGAGCGCTCATCCGGATGGCGGACCATCAGGCTGGGCGGTCGAAGGTGTATGCGAGCGGAAGACGCGTCGTCGTGCCGATGCTTCGACAGGAGCACCTTGAAGACCTGAGGCCGTGGTTCGAGCATGGCGCCGCATCCTTCCTTGCCCGCATGAGAGAACTCGGCGGCGAGGAGGAGGGCTGGATGCGCTACCGGATCAGTTTGAAGCTCTATCGGTTTCCGCGGCTGTCAGGAGTGCTATCAACTGCCATAAAGGCCAAGCCGCTGCGCGTTCGGCGAGCCGCAAGGCGCGACGGAGGTGAGACCGAGGAGTTCTACCGCGCGGACGATCTGCGCAGAGCCTTTCGCATGAATCGGGACACGGTCGTCTACTGGGCTTCGGTCGGCATCCTTCCTGCGGACTCGTTTCCGCCAGGCCAGCGTAGTCGCATCTCTGTGGCAGCGTTCGAGAAGGTCAAGAAGTTGTTCGATGGCAGTTGCTCGCAGGAGGAAGCTGTCGATCGTCTTGGGTGCACGAAGGAGGTCGTGCGAAAACTGATACGGTTGGGGCCGCTCAAACGTTCGAACTTGTTGCCTACGGTCGGCCACGACAGGGTCGAATTGAAATCGCTGCAGGACTTGAGTCGTTTCTTCTTTTCGCGCGCCGCGACGGGAGGTATCCAAGCTCAGAGCATCTCGCTCGAAGAGGTGGTCAAGGACATCGCGACTGCGGAAGGGTGGAAGGACTTCCAATTGAGCATCGCATCGGGGGCCTGTATTTGCTGGTTGGGGGAGGGGGACCCTCCGCGCTTGGGCGACGTGCGATTTCCCTGCTAGGAGATGACACGAGCACGGATCCTCATGACATCGCCGCCGCGGTCGTCACCGCAAGCGCACAGTTAGGAGCCAACCGAAGCCGAAATCGGAAGGTCGGCTGAGAGCCACTGACCAGTCGCGGCGCCGGCCCGTTGTCTACTTCGGCAACGTGCCCTTAGCGGACTAAGCGCGGTTTGAAAAGTTTTGCCAGCGCGACCAGTAAGCAGCCTCGAAGGACGATGCAATTTGTCCCTGAGACCGGACGTGCGAAAAAGTGAACACCGGCAGTCTGCTCGGACCTCCGAGGCCGTAATAGGCCACCGAGCAGATCGGGGCTTCCTCGTCCGTCGCACGAGGGCCCACGCTCGCCGCAGGTGTCATTCGAGCGGCGCCCCAGCAGCGAACGCGTCCTTGATTGTCACGATGAGACCGCCGTCGCGGACTTCCAAGGGCAACTTCTTGAGGCACAAGCCGCCCGTCCCGGGCATGCAACCCGTGGTCACGTCAAAGCGCAGCCCGTGTGCGGGGCAGCGAAGGATGCGTCCTTCCAGCTTCCCGCTCGCCACGGAGGCGCCCTGGTGAGGACACTCGTTGTCGATGGCGTGAAACTCGCCGTCGATGTTGAAGACAACCAGGCTGCGGCCATCGATGAAGGCGAGCTTGCGCCCGCCGGGCGGCAGGTCCTCCGTTCTGGCAACGAGAATCTCACGCATTCGTGGCTCCTGTTACTCAGGCTTGAAGCCGATCTCGCGAAGCAAAGCTTCCGTCTTTGCCGAGTCCGAGGCAAGTGCCCGCGTCAGTTCCTCCGGAGAACGGTTCACGCCTGGGAGCTCGAAGCCGATCTCGCTGAGACGGGTGCGCATGCCCGGCTGCGCGAGTGACTTCTCGATCGCTTCGCGCAAGCGGTTCTGCACCGTCGCTGGCACATCCGGCTTGACCCATACGGCGAGCCAGGAGACCGCTTCCAGTTGCGGATACCCCAGTTCGGCAAAGGTAGGCACATCGGGCAGCAACGGCGAGCGTTTAGGGGAGCTGACCGCGAACGGCCGGATCTTGCCCCCAGTGATCAGCGGCAATGACGTGGGAATGCCGTCGAACATCAAGGGCACGTGCCCGCCCATGACGTCGGCGAGTGCAGGAGTGGATCCCTTGTAGCCCACGTGAACCAGATCGATGCCGGCCGCCTTGTTGAACTGCAGGCCGAGAAGGTGCGACATCGTTCCCGCGCTGTAGGAGGCATAGCTCACCTTCCCGGGCTGGGTCTTCACGTACGAGACCAGTTCCTTGAGGTCCTTGGCGGGCACCGACGGTGCCCCGACGAGAACCAGTCCGGTGCGAGCAATCTCCGCCACTGGCTTGATCTCCCGGGACATGTCCACGGGGAGCTTGACGATATGCGGCACTTCGCTGACCAGCGAATTGACGGCGACGAGCACCGTGTGCCCGTCGTGGGGCGCCCTC
Source organism: Variovorax sp. HW608 (assembly GCF_900090195.1). Classification (NCBI taxonomy): domain Bacteria; kingdom Pseudomonadati; phylum Pseudomonadota; class Betaproteobacteria; order Burkholderiales; family Comamonadaceae; genus Variovorax; species Variovorax sp. HW608. Next base: position 3,602,803 of record NZ_LT607803.1, on the reverse strand, counting down.
GACAGTTCATTGACCGCGATCGCGCCGGCGGCACCCGGCCTGGGATCGACAACGGCAGGTTGTCCCAGTACCTTGCTCAGATTGTCCCCAAGCAGGCGCGCGACGATGTCGGCCGATCCGCCCGCCGGCCCCGCGACGATGACGCGCACCGGCTTCTCAGGCCAGTTGTCGGCCTGCGATGCGATCGGCGCAAAGGCCGCGATCCCAGCGAATCCTGCGAAGCAGATGGCGCGCAGCGCACCCCGAAGCGAAGTAGTGAAGTCCATAAGGTTCTCCTTGTGCGATCGGCGCCTCAGAGCGTGGGAAGCTGGTGGTTCTGGAACTGTTCACGCAGCTTGTTCTTCTGCATCTTGCCGGTGGCACCCAGCGGGATGCTGTCGACGAAGACGACATCGTCGGGTGTCCACCACTTGGCGATCTTGCCGTCGTAGAAACGGATCAACTCTTCGCGGCTCACCTCGGCATTTGGCTTCTTGGCCACCACGAGCAGCGGCCGCTCGTCCCACTTGGGATGGCGCACGCCGATGCACGCGGCCATCGCGACGGCGGGATGCGCCATCGCGATGTTCTCCAGATCGATCGAGCCGATCCACTCGCCGCCCGACTTGACGACGTCCTTGCTGCGGTCCGTGATCTGCATGAACCCATCGGTGTCGATGGTCGACACGTCACCGGTCGGGAACCAGCCATCGACCAGCGGATCGCCGCCCTCGGACTTGTAGTAGCTGGAAATGATCCACGGCCCACGGACCATGAGCTCGCCAGCGGATCGTCCGTCATGGGGAAGCTCCTGGCCATCATCGCCCACGATCTTCATTTCCACGCCGTAGATCGCCCGTCCCTGCTTGGCCTGCACGGCCGCGCGTGCGGTCGCATCGAGCGACAGGTGCTTCGGCTTCAGCGCGCAGACCGTGCCAAGGGGACTCATCTCGGTCATCCCCCAGGCATGCATGACATGCACGCCGTGATGGTCCTGGAATGCCGACATCATGGCCGGCGGGCAGGCCGAGCCGCCAATGATCGTGCGGCGCATCGTGCTGAACCTCTGGCCCGTCGTCTCGACATGTGTCAACAGGCCCTGCCAAACCGTGGGCACCCCTGCGGACAACGTGACACCTTCGCCCTCGAACAGGTCGTAGAGCGACTTCCCGTCCAGCCAAGGCCCTGGGAAAACCAGCTTGGCGCCGACCATGCACGCCACGTAGGGCAGCCCCCAGGCGTTGACGTGGAACATGGGGACGACGGGCAGGATCGTGTCGCGTGCCGAGCAGTTGAACGTATCGGGCAGCGCCGCCGCGTAGGTGTGCAGCACGGTGGAGCGATGGCTGTAGAGCGCGCCCTTGGGGTTGCCGGTGGTTCCCGACGTGTAGCACAGCGACGAAGCGGTGTTCTCGTCGAACGAGGGCCACTCGAACTCGTCGGAGTGCGCCTCGATCAGATCCTCGTAGCACAGGAGATCGGGTAGTGCCGCCGAAACCGGCATGTGGGCGCGATCGGTCATCGCGACGAACGCCTTGACGGTCTTCACACGCGAGGCGATGGCCTCGATGAGCGGCAGGAAGCTCAGGTCGAAGAACAGGATCTGGTCTTCGGCATGGTCCGCGATCCAGACGACCTGGTCCGGATGCAGTCGCGGGTTCAGCGTGTGCAGCACGGCACCGGAGCCGGACACCGCGTAGTACAGCTCCATGTGGCGGTAGCCGTTCCAGGCCAACGTGGCCACGCGGTCGCCAAACTTCATGCCGCGGGCCGCGAGCGCGTTGGCCATGCGACGGGCGCGCTGGCCGAGTTGCCGGTAGGTCTGCCGGTGCAGGTCGCCTTCGACGCGACGCGAAACGATCTCCTGCTCACCGTGATGGCGTTCGGCGTGGGTCAGCAGGGTGGAAATCAGCAGCGGCTGCCGCATCATCAGTGCATTCATGATGGTCCTTGAAAGTGATGCTTTGTTGAAAAAGGCGCTGCTCGCTCAGGCAAGCGCTTTTCGAGGCGCGGGAGGGAAGACGGGGCCGCCATCGCCGAGTGGCTCGCCGGCGCGCTTCGCATCGGCCTCGTAGCTGCGAGAGGCCGCCATGAAGGCCACTGCGGCGACCACGGCAAATGTGGGCATCGCGGTCAACGCCGTCTCCAGCCCCCAGTGGTCCGACAGAACGCCGGTGATGAAGGGACCGGCAGCCAGGCCGAACAGGTTCTGGCACAGCGCCAGCACGGAGGCTCCGGTGGCCCGCACGCCGGGGTGGATGACATCGATCGCCACCGCAGCGACGGGTCCGACCGTGCAAGTCATCAGGAAGCCACCGAACGCGATGAGTGCGAACTGCGACTGCCGCGAAAGACCCAGTTGCAGCTGGGCTTCGCCGAATGCCGTCGCGAGCACAATCAGCGAGGACAGGCACAGCAGCGCCATGAGCATGAGCTTGGCTCGCGGACGCCGCGCGCCGGCACGGTCGACCACGGCACCCCAGACCACGCTGCCCACGGCACCGCACAGGACGACCAGTGCTGCCTTGACGCCCGCCTGGTCGGCAGCCATTCCGTGTACGCGATTGAGGAAGCTGGGCAGCCACGACCAGACGGTGGAGACCACGATGAGCTGCATGGACCCGCCGATGCAGATCCACAGCATCGTCCGCGAACGAAGCAGCCCGCGCGCGATGGCGCGCGCCGCGGTCCCCGTGGAACGGGTCGCCGCATCGAGCCGGGGTGTGAGCGCGACCGTGCGGTAGTCTCGAACCGTCAGGTACAGCAATGCGAGCACCAGACCCGGGATGCCCACGACGCCGAACGCCGCCTGCCAACCCCACCGGGCCGCGATCACGCCGCCCAGCATCACGCCGAGTACTGATCCGACCGAGGCGCAGGCAAAGAAGCCAGCCATCAACATGCCGCGCAAGCGCGATGGAAAGTGACTGGCGATGAGGGCTCCGCCCACCGAACCGTAGCCCGCCTCGCCGAGCCCCACGACTGCTCGCGCGGCGAACAGCTGGCCGAAGTTGCGCGTGAACATGCACGAGATGCTCGCCAGGCTCCACGCCGTTGCCATCACGACGATGCTCCTCACGCGACTCGTGCGATCGGCAATGAGGGCCACCGGCAGGGCGCCCAGAGCGACGGTGATCGACACGACCGACACGAGGGAGCCGAGCTGCTTGTCCGACAGCCCCCAGGCAAGCTTCATGTGCGGGAACATCGAGACGATGACCTGACGGTCGATGTAGTCGAACACCATCAGGCCGATCGTCATCGCGAACGCGAACCACGCCTGGCGGGGGCCGTAGAGGTATTTGTCCGGGTGGGGCCGGGCGTCTTGAGTATGCAGGTCCATGATGGGTCTCAGGGAACGAGTACGGTGGCGCCGGTGGTGGCGCGCGATTCGAGGGCGCGGTGCGCGTCGGCCGCGCGGGCGAGCGAGAAGATCTGCTTCGGCTCGCTGACGATCTTTCCCGCCTTGACCAACGCGAAGACCTCATCGGCCATCTCCAGCATGTGGGCGCGCGGATGGATGTAGTGCACCATGGCCGGCCGTGTGACGAAGAGGGATCCCTTGAGGGCAAGTTGCCGGTGGGTATCGATCACGACGGGGCCGGAGGATGTGCCATTGCTTACCAGCAAGCCGCGCGGCTGCAGGCTGTCGAGCGAGGCTTCCAGCGTGTCCTTGCCGACCGAGTCGTACACGACAGGCACGCCCCTGCCGTCGGTGATCTCTTTGACGCGCTCGACGATGTTCTCGCGGGAGGTCACGATCACGTGCGCGCAGCCGTTGGCCTTGGCGATCTCGGCCTTCTCGTCGGTGCTAACGGTGCCGATCATGGTCACGCCCATGGCGCGCGCCCATTGGCACGCGATCAGGCCCACGCCGCCAGCGGCCGCGTGGTAGAGGATGGTCTCGCCTCCTTTGAGCGGATACACCTGACGGAACAGGTACTGCGCCGTCATGCCCTTCATCATGAGCGTGGCCGCGGTGCGATCGGAGACTTCATCGGGCAATGGAATCAGGACCGCCGCCGGCATAATCCGTACTTCCGAGTACGCACCCAGAGGACCCATCAGGTAGCCGACCCTTTGGCCGACCTGCACCTCCGTCACGCCGGGGCCAACGGCCTCCACCACCCCAACGGCATCCGAGCCCAGGCCGCTCGGCAGTGACGCCGGATAGAAGCCGGTACGGTGGTAGACGTCGATGAAGTTCACCGCGATGTAGGTATGCCGGATGCGAACCTCGCCCGGGCCGGGATCGCCCACCTCGACGTTCTCGAGTTGCAGCACGTCCGGGCCGCCCGTCGCATGGAAGAGGATGGCTTTTGGCATGGGAGAGCTCCTGTGAATGGAAAGAGAAAGTCTGAAACTTCGATCGCCATCAGCCCTTCCCGCCAGGGAAGGCCGATGCCGATTCGTTGAGCCCGGTGGCGGACCTCAGGCAGGGTCCGCCATCGCCGAGCTCAAGCGTGCTGCAGGAACCCCTTTTGCCCAGGCTTGCGATTGGGCGCAAAGCCATTCTTGGCCAGGGTTTCGTCGGCGTCCTTGTAGAACGTGCCGATCTTGTAGATCTCGCGTGCCTCCTTGCCGTTGGCGACCGGACGGCCGCACTCCTTGGCAATGCGTACCAGTTGCTCGATCTGTTCCACGCTGGTCATCTTGCGCGAGCGGTCAGGCCACCAGATCGTGTCCTCGATGCCGCAGCGCACGTGTTGCCCCAGCGCGATGGCCATCATGTTGAGAGGCAGGACGTTGTTCATCTGGGCCTCAAAGGTCAGCACCGCGCCGTCCGGTACCGCCTTGAGGAAGTTCGTCATGTTGTAGGGCGTCATCGAGTCGGCACCGCCGCCGATCGGGATCCAGGTGAGGATGAGGGGAACGTTGCACACGCCGCGGCGCATCATCCGTTCAACAGTCTCAAGGGAGTTGATGTTGCCCAACTGGAACTGGATCTGGATGCCGTTGTTGGTGAGGCGCCTGATGTGCTCCTCGACCCATTCCGGGCCGGCGGGAATGGTCATTTCCCGGTAGGCGTGCTGCTTCGCCGGATCCGCGAACGAGGTGCCCGCGACGTCGGATTCGTGCAGTGCCTCGATGATGTTGAACTGGTTCGAATTGATGGCCAGGGTCACCTGGTCCGGCTTGGGCGTCAGTTCAGCCAGCATGTGACGCGTGTCGTCCGAGAGCCACTTGGCGACGTCACCTTCGCTCTCCGGCGCGAACGAGATAGAGCCGCCCACCTGGATGATCATGTCGGGCACGGCCTCGCGAACGCCGGCGATCAGCTCATTGAACTTCGACAGGCGCTTGCTGCCCTTGCCATCCAGTTCGCGCACGTGCAGATGCAGCACGGTGGCGCCGGCGTTGTAGCAGTCGACCGCCTTCTGGACTTGTTCTTTCATGGTGACCGGGATGTCTTCCGGGAAGTCGCTGACCTCGAACTGGGGCCCATAGGGCGCTACTGTGATGACGAGTTTTTCCTGGTTCTCGGGGTAGAGCGATCCGTCGATGAAATTCATGATGTATCTCCTTGGTGAAAATGAGCGGTCAGAAGGGCTGGTCGCCGATGATTCCTGCGCGTTCCATCTTTCGATGACATGGCGCGTAGTCCATGACGGCGTAGTGCTGGGTCGAACGGTTGTCCCACATCGCCACGTCATTGGGTTGCCAGCGCCAGCGGACCTGATATTCCGGAATGGCCGCCTGGGCGATGAGGTACTGCAGCAGGTCCGAACCGCCGCGCGTGAAGTCCTGCCCAAAGCGAACATTTGTCGCCGTGTGGAAATTGGTGAAGTGCGTCGTGAACACATTCACGAAAAGAACCTTCTCGCCGGTCTCGGGATGTGTCCGCACCACCGGGTGCTCGGCGTCCGGGTACTGGGCCTTGAGCGCGAGGCGCTTCTCGATCGGCATGGCCGCACCGAAGGTCGCCTCGATGCTGTGGCGGGCGCGTAGCGGGGCGATCCTCGCCTTGATGTCGTCAGGCAGGCGCTCGTAGGCGAGGGCCATGTTGGCCCACATGGTGTCGCCGCCGACCGGCGGGCACTCGACGCAGCGCAACACGGCGCCGAAGGGCGGCTTCTCGCGCCAGGTCGCGTCGGCGTGCCAGCTGTTCTCGTAGCGCTCCTTGGGGGACTCCGGCGTCTTGTAGATGCGCACCAGCCCGGGGTTCTCGGGGTCGCTCCCGGCGACCGGGTGGTCCTCCAACTCGCCGAAATATCGGGCGAAAGCGACGTGCTCGGCGCGGGTGACGTCCTGGTCGCGGAAGAACAGGACCTTGTGTTTGACCAGCAGGGCGCGGATCTCGGCCACCAGGCCGGGCTCGCGCGACGCGGCGCCCAGATCGATGTTTTTTAGTTCGGCGCCGATCGCGCAGGTCAGCGGCTCGACCTTGATCGAGTCCGGTAGTGATGCGGCACGCGCGGTGCCCGGCGCCTGGGCTGGAATATCAATGGTCATCAAGTCGTCTCCTATGGTTCGGAGGGCTGCTGCTGACAGCGCCCCCCGATGGAGACGAACTTTAGAAGCTGGGGGGCGGCCAGTCCCCCCCCTTGGTGCGGGGGGAGGAGGGGGTCAGGCAGCGGCTTCGAGCAACCCGAGAATGCGGGCGCGCTGAACCACCTGCTTGCGCGAGCCGGTGTCCAGCTTGGCCATGAGATTTTTCACGTGCCATTTGATCGTCTGATCACCGGTCTGCAGCGCCAAGCCGATTTCCTTGTTCGTCAGGTTGCGCGCCAGCAGGGCGAGCACCTCGCGCTCCTTCGGCGTCAACGCCAGGCTGGGGGGCGTGGCCGGTGCCGACGGCTCCGGTTTCGTACCCGTCGGCACAGCCAGCGGGCCGGCGCCAGTTGCCAGCCGCCCACCCGCTCGGTGCCTGACGTCTCGCACCAGGTCGGCCAAGGCGGGGTGAGCATCCTGGAAAACCCGCACGAGACCACTGGAGTCCGCCAGGCTGGCTGCCTCGAGGATCAAGGGATGGGACTGCTCGCCGCGCCGGTCGAGTGCGAGCGCCCGAAGCCCCATGAGTTCGATGGTCAGCCTGCCCAGCTTCATGCGTCGCGACAGTGCCTGTGCCAACTCCAGCGCCTGGAGCGCGCCTTTCCAGTCCTGATCGGCGATTGCGGCATATCCACGACCAAGCTCGACGAGAACGTCGACGCTGCGGTGCCAGAGAGGTCCGCGGTTCCGCACGGAATCGGCCGCCATGGCTTCGTCCAGGCGCTGGCGGAGATCCCGGCATGTCTCGGAACGGAACGAGCGCGCGTGCATCCGGATCTGGTCCACGAGGCTGGCGATGCACAGCCTCGGCATGCCTCTGGAAAGACCGACGGAATGCATTTCGACGAGCAACTCGGTGGCGCGGCTCTCTGCGCCCTCGGCCAGCGCAATGCGAGCCAGGGTGCGGAAGCCGAGCAGCAGCGTTTCGGGCAGACCCACGTGCTCCAGGACGTCGAGGCGGTTCGCTAGCGCGGAGGCGGCATCTCCGAGCCGGTCCCGCTCCAGCAAGGCCGAGGCGAGCAGCGAAGCGAGCATGCAGGTGAACGGGCTGCGTCGCCCCAGGTCGGCCTCGACGGCCGCCAGCGTCGGCTGCATGAGTTCCTCGGCCAGACGGACCTGGCCTTCCCACAGGTAGGAGAGCCCAACGAAGAACTCGCTCCACCGCCGGATGTGGGAGAGCGCACCGTCGATGTCGCCCCGCGGAGCTTCCTGGACCCGCAGCCGCGCCAGACCCGGTTCGCCGTCGAGCAGCGCGCGCAAGGCGGACCGGTTCGCGTGCACATGCAGCAACAGGGGATCGCTCAGCGGCGGGTTCTGGCTCCACGGGTCGTGCAGCTCCGCAAACCGATCCGGTTCGTCGGCAAACATGGCCGCACCGCTTGAAATCATGGCGCACTCGCACCGCAGCGCGTCGTCGGCGCCGGGGTGGGCGAGCAGGCGTGAAACCAGCCCTCCGGCCTTACTGTGACGCTCGCTGAGGGCCAGCGACCAGGCCGCCGTCAGCAGCAGCCGGGGTCGGCGCTCGAGCTCCTCGTCCGGCAGGCGTGCCCACCACTCCAGCACTGCGGCCTGGCGACCTCGGCTGAACGCCTCGTAGAGGCTGCGCTCGGCCAGGTCGTACGCCTTGTCGCGCTGCCCTGCACTCAACGCGTGACCCGCGGCTGCTTCGACCAGCCCGTGCGCGTCGAGCCAGTCCGCCGCCCGCGTGTGAAGCAACGACCGGCGTTCGGCCGGCAGGGCGTCGAAGCGTCGCCGGAGCGCCTTGCGCGCCAACGTGTGCATGCGCATCCAGTCGCCGTACTCTGCAGCGACGAAGATCGGCGTCTCGCGGCTCAGGCGGCCGAGGCGTTCGGCCGCGGCGGCGTCTTCGGTGACTGCCCGGCACAGTTCCGGGTGCAAGGGATCGAGGATCGCGATGCCGGTCAGGAACTCCACGTCGGCCGCTGGCAGGTTCGCGAGCATCACCGGCACGAATCGATCGCCTGGCTCTCCTGCATGCGCGGAGATCGAGGAGATGGTTGCCGCGGGTTCCTGCCCTGCCGCAATGATGGACAGCGCGAGCTGCAGTCCGAGGGGCCAACCTTCGGTGAACTCGTGCAATTGAACGGCGGCTGCATCGCTCACGCGCTTGCCAAAGCGGTTGCGCACGAGCTGCAATGTCTCGTCCACCTGGAAGCGCAGCATCGGGGCGCCTACGGTGACGCAAAGTCCATAGTGGATCAGGTCGTCGACGCCAAAGCTGCAGTCGGCCCGCGCAGCGATCACGAGGCGCAGGTTGGGCGGCAGGTTGCGTAGTAGATAGGCCAGCAGTTCCCGAGACGCCTCGGGCAGGCGGTCCGCCTCATCGATGATCAGCACCGTGCTCAGCGCGGACTGGGCCACCTCTGCCAGCCAGATCGTGATGGCTTCGAGACCTCCCGGCGCCGATGCGTCCAGCAGCGTGTGGCCGAACGTCGGGCGCCCCGAACCGGTCCGGAAAGCCAGAACGAGCGCATGCACCAACCGCTGGGGCTCGTCGAATGGTTGCGCCGAAAACCAGGCGACGACGGTCCCGTGCGCAAGGTGCTCACGCCTCCACTGGGCCAGCAAGGACGTCTTGCCGAATCCGCCAGGCGCCTGAATCAGGACAACCGGACGGTCGCGAAAGGGCTCGGCACTGGACAGCAGGCGTGGACGCGCATAGAGGTCGCGCGGCACGCGAGGTGCCGTGACTCGAAGAAGCAGGTCATCGGTTGTGCCGGTCGTTCTCGGTTTTGTGTGAGTTGCCACAGTTTCGCGCCTGACGTTCAGTGAGCATGCCCCGGTGCCGAAGCCGCACGGTGCGCCCCGGTGCGGAAATCGGCTCCCTGACTCGCAAAGCATGATAGCGGCCATGCACGATGCGAAGGACCAGTGGGTTCCCGCGATTTCGGCGCATGCGTTCGCCCGTGAGCCGGCCTTCCCCGAGCCGGCGGAACTAGCCGATGCTTGGCTGCGGGACGAATGCCGAGTGACCGAGGAACGGGGGGTCCCCCCGCCAAGAGGGGGGAATCTCTCGCGCTGGCAATTCAGAATTTCGGACATGCCGCCCCGGGCGACGCTTCGGCTCCCAGGGCAGTCTACGACCTGCCTTCCCATCGACGATCTTTCGGAAAATCCCCATGGCAAAGACCCAGCACAAAGTCATCATCACCTGCGCCGTCACAGGTTCCATCCATACGCCGACCATGTCGCCGTACCTGCCGGTGACGCCGGACCAGATTGCCGAGCAGGCCATCGAGGCTGCGGAAGCCGGCGCAGCGATCTTGCATCTTCATGCACGCAAGCCGGAGGACGGGTCGCCTACGCCTGACCCAAATGTCTTCGACCGGTTCGTTCCGCGCATCGCGGAGGCCACCGACGCGGTGATCAATATCACCACCGGCGGCAGCACGCGAATGACAGTGCAGGAGCGCCTTGCATATCCGCTTCAGGCCAAGCCGGAGATGTGCTCGCTGAACATGGGATCGATGAACTTCTCGATCCACCCGGCCGCCCGGAAGATCAAGGAGTGGCGATACGACTGGGAGAAGCCGTACGTGGAAGGGATGGAGGACCTCATCTTCCGCAACACCTTCAAGGACATCAAGCACATCCTCCAACTGCTCGGTGACGGTTGCGGCACCCGCTTCGAATTCGAGTGCTACGACGTCGGCCATCTCTACAGCCTGGCGCACTTCGTCGACGAGGGGCTCATCAAGGGGCCGCTCTTCATCCAGTCCATCTACGGCATCCTGGGCGGGATGGGTCCCGACCCCGAGAACCTGGTGATCATGCGCACGACCGCCGACCGCCTGTTCGGCCGCGAGAACTACCAGTTCTCCATCCTCGGCGCGGGCAGGCACCAGATCCCGCTGCTGACCATGGGCGCGATCATGGGCGCCAACGTACGGGTCGGCCTCGAGGACAGCCTCTATCTCGGCAAGGGCGAGATGGCCAAGTCCTGTGCCGAGCAGGTCCGCAAGATGCGACGCATCCTCGAGGAACTGTCGATGGAGGTAGCAACGCCAGCGGAGGCGCGCGCAATGCTGGGTCTCAAGGGCAGGGACGCCGTGGCTTTCGCTTGAAGGCTTCCCATGACAAGCAACAAGCAGCTCTGCGAATCGCTGCCTCCCTGGGCCCGCAGAACCGTCCCCGCGCCAAGAGCGCCAAGGGGTGAACATCCAAACATCAGGGGCATCCGATGACCCAGCGCCATGAATATCGCATCGATTCATTGCTCGATCACGTCGGTCGCGATTTCGGTGTGACGCGCGGAATGCTGGTCGACCAGCCGCTAATCGACCAGTTTGCCGAATGCAGCCGCGATGACCAGTGGATTCACGTCGACGTGGATCGCGCCCGGAAGGCGCCGCTGGGCACGACGATCGCGCACGGTCTGCTCACACTGTGTCTGACCACCGCGGCGCAGTACGAACTCGGTGTCTTCCCGAGCGACGCGACCCAGGTGCTTAACTATGGCCTCGACAAAGTTCGCTTCCTGGCGCCGGTGCCTTCGGGGTCGAGCATCGTGATCCGCGTGGAACTCGCCAGTGCCGAACCGAAGGGTTCCGGGCGAACGCTCATCGCCTGCCGCAACACCGCCTATTGCGAGGGCAGGCTCGACCGGCCCGTGATGGTGGCCGAGTCTCTCTACCTGCTGATGGCCTGAGCGGAGGAGTTTCCCCTGCCTGCCCCTGGATACCTTCCATTCGCACGAGCTCGCATCGTCCGATGGATTCGCTGAATCCGAATTCCAAAGTCAATGAGTGCCACACAAAGGAATGAATTTATGAAGATCCTGGTCCCCGTCAAGCGGGTCGTCGACTACAACGTGAAGGTGCGCGTCAAGTCTGACGGCACCGGTGTGGACATTGCCAACGTCAAGATGAGCATGAACCCCTTCGACGAGATCGCCGTTGAAGAGGCGGTTCGGCTCAAGGAAAAGGGCGTGGCGACGGAAATCATCGCCGTGTCCTGCGGCGACGCGAAGTGCCAGGAGACACTGCGCACCGCCATGGCCATCGGCGCGGATCGCGGCATCCTCGTCGAAACCTCCGAAGAGCTTCAGCCGCTGGCCGTTGCCAAGCTGCTCAAGGCCCTGGTCGACAAGGAACAGCCCCAACTCGTCATCCTCGGCAAGCAGGCCATCGACGACGACAACAACCAGACCGGCCAGATGCTGGCGGCCCTCACGGACCTGCCGCAGGCCACCTTCGCCTCCAAGGTCGAAGTGGCTGGCGACAAGGTGAGCGTGACCCGTGAAGTGGATGGCGGCCTGGAAACCCTCTCGCTGTCCCTCCCCGCCGTCATCACCTCCGACCTGCGCCTCAATGAGCCGCGCTACGTGACCTTGCCCAACATCATGAAGGCCAAGAAGAAGCAGCTCGACACCTTCAAGCCCGAAGACCTGGGCGTGGACGTCAAGCCGCGCCTGAAGACCCTGAAGGTCGCCGAGCCCCCCAAGCGCGGCGCCGGCATCAAGGTGCCCGATGTGGCCACGCTGGTGGACAAGCTGAAGAACGAAGCCAAGGTGATCTGATCATGACCGTACTTGTTATTGCCGAACACGACCACGCCACGCTCAAGCCGGCGACCCTGAACACCGTGACCGCTGCCAAGGCCTGCGGCGGTGATGTGCACATCCTGGTGGCCGGAGCGAACGCCGCCGAAGCCGGCAAGGCGGCTGCCCAAGTGGCAGGCGTTGCCAAGGTGATCGTGGCCGACAGCCCGAGCCTGGCCGAGAACCTCGCGGAGAACGTTGCCGCCCAGGTGCTGGCGATCGCCAGGAACTACACCCACATCCTGTTCCCGGCCACGGCCAACGGCAAGAACGTCGCCCCGCGCGTGGCGGCCAAGCTGGATGTGGCCCAGATCAGCGACATCACCAAGGTCGACAGCGCCGACACCTTCGAGCGCCCGATCTATGCGGGCAACGCCATTGCAACGGTGCAGAGCAGCGACGCGATCAAGGTCATCACGGTGCGCACCACGGGCTTCGACGCAGCAGCCGCCACGGGCGGCAGCGCCCAAGTCGAAAGCGCCGACGGCGTGGCCGACAGCGGCAAGAGCAGCTTCGTGGGCCGTGAAGTGACCAAGAGCGACCGCCCCGAACTCACGGCCGCCAAGATCATCGTCTCGGGCGGCCGGGCGCTGGGCAGCGCCGAGAAGTTCAATGAAGTCATGACGCCTCTGGCCGACAAGCTCGGCGCAGCGCTCGGTGCCAGCCGCGCTGCAGTCGATGCCGGCTACGCCCCCAACGACTGGCAGGTCGGCCAGACCGGCAAGATCGTCGCCCCGCAGCTGTACGTCGCCTGCGGCATCTCCGGCGCGATCCAGCACCTGGCGGGCATGAAGGACTCCAAGGTGATCGTGGCGATCAACAAGGACGAAGAGGCCCCGATCTTCTCGGTGGCCGACTACGGCCTCGTGGCCGACCTCTTCACGGCCGTGCCGGAACTCGTCAAGGCGCTCTGATCCACCCGCAGATCGCTGTCTGAACCCAGAAGGGGCATCGTTCGCGATGCCCTTTTTCACGTCGGTTCGCATCGGGCCCGAGGGCCACAGGAGAGACCACCGTGAGCTACACCGCTCCCATCAAGGACATGCTGTTCGACATCGAGCACCTCGCCGACATCGCGAAGGTGTCGCAGATGCCGGGCCTCGAGGAAGCCGGACTCGAAACCGCGCAGGCCGTGCTCGAAGAGTGCGCGCGCTTCAACCAGGACGTGATCGCGCCGCTGAACGTCGAAGGCGATCGCAACCCTTCGTCGTTCAAGGACGGCAAGGTCACGACCACGCCCGGCTTCAAGGAGGCCTTTGCGCAGTACGTGGCGGGCGGCTGGCAGGGCCTGCAGCATCCCACGGACTTCGCCGGCCAGGGCCTGCCCAAGACGATCGGGGCGGCCTGCGTCGAGATGCTGAACTCGGCCAACATGAGCTTCGCGCTGTGCCCGCTCTTGACCGACGGCGCCACCGAGGCGCTGCTGACCGCGGGTTCGGACGAACTCAAGGCGACCTATCTCGAAAAGCTGGTGACCGGCCAGTGGACAGGCACGATGAACCTGACCGAGCCGCAGGCCGGCAGCGATCTCGCGCTGGTACGCAGCCGCGCGGAGCCGCAGCCTGACGGCACCTACAAGGTCTTCGGCACGAAGATCTTCATCACCTACGGCGAGCACGACATGGCCGAGAACATCGTCCACCTCGTGCTGGCCCGCGTGAGCGGCGCGCCCGAAGGCGTGAAGGGCATCAGCTTGTTCGTGGTGCCCAAGTTCCTCGTGAACAAGGACGGCTCGCTCGGCGCGCGCAACGACGTGCACTGCGTTAGCATCGAGCACAAGCTGGGCATCAAGGCATCGCCGACGGCGGTGCTGCAGTACGGCGACGGCACGGCGGCGAGCATCGCAGACAGCGCCGGACCCGGCGCTGTGGGCTACCTCGTCGGCGAGGAGAACCGCGGCCTCGAGTACATGTTCATCATGATGAACTCGGCCCGCTACGCCGTGGGCATGCAGGGCATCGCGATCGCCGAGCGTGCGTATCAGCACGCGGTGGCCTATGCGAAGGAGCGGGTGCAGAGCCGTCCGGTCGATGGCTCGATCAACGCGAGCGCGGCGATCATCCATCACCCGGACGTGAAGCGCATGCTGATGACGATGCGCGCCTACGTCGAAGGCTGCCGCGCCATGGCGATGACGGCGGCTGCTGCCTACGACGCGGCGCATCACCATCCCGACGCCGATACGCGCAAGCAGAACCAGGCCTTCTATGAGTTCCTCGTGCCGCTGGTCAAGGGCTACAGCACCGAGATGAGCCTGGAAGTGGCGTCGCTCGGCGTGCAGGTTCACGGCGGCATGGGCTTCATCGAGGAAACCGGTGCGGCGCAGTATCTGCGCGATGCCAAGATCCTGACGATCTACGAAGGCACGACCGCGATCCAGGCGAACGACCTCGTGGGACGCAAGACCGCGCGCGACGGCGGACAGGTCGGCAAGGCGATCGCCGCGCAGATCGAGAAGACCGAGGCCGAACTCGCCAGGCGCGACAGCGCCGATGCGAAGGCCGTGGCGAAGCGCCTGAAGGCTGCACGCGAGGCCTTCGTCGACGTGGTCGGCTTCGTCGCCGGGCAGACCAAGGCCTCGCCCAACGCGGTGTTCGCGGGCAGCGTGCCTTACCTGATGCTGGGCGGCAATCTGGTGGCGGGCTGGCAGCTCGCGCGCTCGCTGCTGGTGGCCGAGGACCTCGCCAAGGCGGGCACCGACGTGCCTTTCATGAAGGCCAAGATCGCGACGGCGCGCTTCTATGCGGAGCACATCCTGAACAAGGCAAGCGGCATTCGCGACAGCATCGTCGAAGGCGGCAACAGCGTGACTGCGTTGGACGTTCAGTCCTTCTGATGCAAGAAAGAGAGACTACCCGGCTACGCCCCGAACGACTGGCAGGTGGGCCAGACCGGCAAGATCGTCGCCCCGCAGCTGTACGTGGCCTGCGGCATCTCCGGCGCGATCCAGCACCTGGCGGGGATGAAGGACTCCAAGGTGATCGTGGCGATCAACAAGGACGAGGAAGCCCCGATCTTCTCGGTGGCCGACTACGGCCGCCCGACTCCAGTTTAGAAATGACCGGATTCGGGGGAGACGTCAATTCAACCTTCTTCCGCGAGGATCGGGTGTCCGCAAATCGGGTCAACTTCAACTTTAGACCTTGGAGAGACTTGCAATAAAAAGATCTCTAGTTGCCCTGGCTGTTGGCGCCGACAGCTGCTCGAGGCCTCCGCCTGACCCGCACCCCCTCCACCGAGGGTGGGGTGCGGCCGCCCCCTGGCTCCTAAAGTTCGTCTCCAATGGAGGCGCTTGCGAGCAGGCAAGCAAGCGGTTGGGTTCTGACATGACCCGGCATCGCGAATCTGCAATGACGGTCAGGCACACAAGCTCCGTACCCCAATCATCAATGACCAAAGCAACTCGACTACTCATGAAAAAAGGTCTGATCGCCCTGACCGTGCTCACCCTCTGCGGTGCTGCCTCGGCACAATCCTCCATGACCGTGTTCGGCGTGGTCGACGCCACGGTCAGTGGCTATGCGAATACCGCCGAGACCCCGCTGGGTGTCAGCGTGAAGACGAGCAGCACGGGGCAGAACAGCTCAGGCTATGCCGGCAGCCGCCTCGGATTCCGTGGCACCGAGGATCTCGGCGGCGGCGCAGCTGCCAACTTCTGGCTCGAAGCCGGCCTGCTCAACGACACCGGCGCAGGCATCTCGCCCGGCGGCGGTCTTGCGTTCAACCGCCGCTCGACCGTCAGCCTCTCGGGTGTCCTGGGCGAAGTCCGCCTCGGCCGTGACTACACGCCGACCTTCTGGAACGACGCGGTGATGGATCCGTTCACCTCCAACGGCGTGGGTCTGAATCTGATCGCCACGGCGAGCGGTTTCAACACCCCGGGCCAGGCCGCCAACGGCTTCCAGGGCAACCCCAACTACGTTCGCGCCTCCAACTCGGTGGGCTACTTCCTGCCGCCGAACCTGGGTGGCTTCTATGGCCAGGTGATGTATGCCTTCAACGAGGCGACCAAGTACGACCCGGGCCCCCTGACCCCGAGCGTCGCGAACAGCCAGCGCGCCGGCCGCTACGTCGGCGGCCGCTTCGGCTACACCAACGGCCCGCTGGATGTGGCAGTGGCGGCCGCGCGAAGCACCATCGGTGACACGTTTGCGCATCTCCAAGTGTGTTCGAATGGCCCAGACTTCTTTTGCCTTGAGCGGTGCCTTCTGGCCGATCAGCTTTCCCTTGTTCCAAGGTCCATGGGCGGAGGTGTCGTGCAATTCCATGATGCACTCCTTCTCAAAGGGATGGCAATGCCATCCTCCACCGAGGCCGCAGCCACCTGCGGCTGCTCACTGGAGCCGTCCACCGTCTTGAATGCTACAGAGAGGCCCCGGACAAGGGGCGTCGCCGCCACGTGCTCACTTCGGCTGAGCTAGGCAACGCGACGCGGTACGCACGCTGAGACCGGGCACAGCGGACCGCTCACGAGCGGTATCCAGACGGCGTCATTGGCCCTTCGAGGGGGCGGCTATCGGCAGGTGCGTGCCCATTTCGCTCACTGGGCCTTCTCAATCCAGGTGACCAGACGCCCCCAATGCCAGGGAACCGGACCGTCCACTTGCTGGCAGACTTTAAAGGTGCGGTCATCTCATCCATCTCCGCCACAGGAGATGATCGAGCGACCAGGCTCCGGCCCCGCGGCAAAGGAGCACCAGTAGCATCGCCGCCCACTGGATGTGCGTCGGCCACGCCTGCGGGTAGACGAAGACTTCGATCACGGTCGTCATGCCAAGGAGCACGAAGGCGGCGGGCCGGGTGAGCAGGCCCAGCACGAGCAGGACCGGCGTGCTCAACTCGATGCTCGCGGCCATGTAGGCGGCCAGTTCCGGCGCCAGCAGCGGCACACGGTACTCTTCGGTGAACAACGCGACGGCCGTGTCCCAGTTGGCCAGCTTGGTCATGCCGGAGTTCCAGAACACGGTCGCCACCGCAAGCCTCAGCGGCAGCGCCAACAGCGCATAGGGAACGGCTTCGAGCCAGCGGCGAATGCGGTCCAGGAGATCGGTCATGGCGCGTGCTCCGGCCGGAGAAGCTTGAATGCGATGCAGCGCCGCTGGAGCAGATGCTCGGCGAGCAACGCCGCACCATCGCTGCCCGGCGAAGCAGCGAGCGCGGCAACCAGCGGCGAGCCGCTGAACAGCGCGCTCGCAAAGGTCCATGCGGGCTCGTCGAGCCGCGCAACCTCGACAGCGCTGCCAAGGCGCTGCACTATCAAATGCACCGGGCCTGAGCCGGTATCGAGCACCGCCAGCGCCGCCTCGTCCTGCTGCAGTACGGCGCGCCAGATCGCGTCGATCGGGAAGTCCGACCGCAGCATTGAGATCGACGGGTGCGCCACGAAGCTCACGTGGTCCTGATCGGCGGGTGCAACCGCTGCCAGCTCGGATGGATCGAGCGCCTGTGCATCCGCCGCGTGCAGCGCGCGACTCACTGCCCATTCGAGTCGGGCGACGTCGGGCAGGTAGGACAGCATCGCCGCCGGCTCGAAGCGCTCGAGGAAATCAGGGAACTCGGCGCCGAAGGCATTGAGATCGGCGCAGCGCGGAGGCCGTTCGCGCGCAAAGATCTGCGCCGCGCCCTCGAAGAAGTCGGCTCCGACCAGGCGAAGCACGGCAGGGAATGACAGCCGCAATGCCTTGGCGAGGGTGCCGAGAATCGTGTTGCGATAGACGCTGAGCCGCTGCCCGGGTTCAAGTTCCCCGCCAACGATGGAGGCGTCGGGCTCGCGGTCTGGATCCTGTAGAACGCTGCGTCGGATCGATTTCTGCAGCTCAAGCAAGGTCGACATATGCTCTCTCCTTGGGCAGCGTGATCGAGCAGCGCGGTGGCTTGATCCGCCTCGGCCAGCAGCACGTCCAGCGATGGGAGGTTGTTGTCCCACTCGATCAATGTCGGCACCCGACCGAAGCGCGTCAGGGCCTGCACATAGAGCGCCCAGACCTCCGGCGCAACGCGCGAACCGTGATCGTCGATAAGCAAGGTCTGGCCGCCCTCGATCTGCTTCATGGCATGGCCGGCGAGGTGGATCTCTCCGATCGCCTGCGCAGGCAGGGCGTCCAGGTAGGCCACGGCGTCCCAGCCGTGGTTGCACGCGCTGACGTAGATGTTGTTGACATCGCAGAGGATGCCGCACCCCGTGCGTTGCGCCACCTCGGCGACGAATTCCCATTCGGGAATGGTCGAGTGCGTGTAGCAAAGGTAGCTCGACGGGTTCTCGACCAGGATTCGGCGTTGCAGCCAATCCTGTGTTTGATCCACATGGCGGCAGATGAGGTCGAGCGCCTCGTCGGTCATGGGCAGCGGCAGCAAGTCGGGCAAGTAGGTGCCGCCCGCCACGCTCCAGGAGAGGTGCTCCGAGACGAGCCCGGGCTCGATGCGGCGAACGACCTCCCGGATGCGTTCGAGGTGGGCAAGGTCCAGGCCTTCGGCGCTGCCGAGGGACAGCCCGACGCCATGCAGCGAAACCGGATAGTCGCGCCGGATCGCCTCGAGCGTCCCGATGGAGGGGCCGCCGCCCATGTAGTTCTCGGTATGCGCCTCCAGCCACGCGACATCGGGTCGTGTTTCAAGCACGGCCTGATGGTGTTGGAAGCGCAACCCGATCCCTGCAGCGGCCGGCACGGTGTCCCGTGCGTCTCGCATGACGTCGTTTCCGCTCAGGCCGCCTTCAGGCTGCCGCCCTGGATCTTGCTGCAGTCGCCCGCCGGCAGAAGCACGAAGGACTTCGGATCGCGCGCTTGCGTGGACTGGCCGGCGCAGGAGTGAGCGCCCTCGGCGCAGTCATTCTTGGCAGCCGCGTTGATGCCGTAGCACTTCTCCAGTTTGTTGGCCTGCATGCGCATCATGTTGTCCTTGACCACCTGCGGCGCCTTGCTCATGTCCATCCCCTGCGACTGGGCCGGCAGCGCTGCGGCGGCCATCACCAGGCCGAGCGCAGTGGCCAGGGTGGAGCTTGTAAACACCTGACGATTCATGGTTTCACCTCTCGCGTTGAGGTCTCGCCCATCGAGACCGCTACTTGGCAGTTCGCCGCGAGATGAAGAAAGGTTACCTGCATAGCGAAAAATATATCTTCGCTCGTTCCTTCCATTGCACGCTATCTTCAAGGCATGAACAACGACGCCCGCGACCACGCCCCGACGCTGAGGCTCGTGCCTGGCGCCGCGGCATCGGCGACGGCCACCGAAGCGGTCGCGGCGCTGCCCCGCGATGTCGACTGGGCCATCTTGATGGCGCACGCGCAGTCTGGCGATCGTGATGCCTATCGTCGCCTGCTCGAGGAAATCGCGCCCTACCTGCGGTCGCTGGCTGCCGCTTCGCATCGCGATCCACGCGACATCGAGGACACGGTGCAAGATGTGCTGATGACAGTGCATTCGATTCGCCAGACCTACGATCCGACGCGTCCGTTCGGCCCCTGGCTGGTCGCCATCGCGCGTCGACGCATCGTTGATCGGCTGCGTGTGCAGGGCCGCACCAGCGGGCACGAGACCCCTCTGCTGCCCGAGCATGAAACCCTTCAGGCTACGGAAGCGAACTGCGCTGAGGAGAGCGTTGATGCTGCGGCTGTGCGCGAGGCGGTAGAGCGGCTTCCGGCCGGCCAGCGTGAGGCGATCCATCTGATGAAGTTGCAGGAAATGTCGCTGCACGAGGCCGCCACGGCCAGCGGGATGTCCATCGCTGCCTTGAAAGTGGCAACCCACCGCGGCTTGAAAAGCCTTCGCAGAATTCTGACCGGGCCGCGCGACAGATCATGATCAATACGTCCGAACTGATCGAAGTCCTGGTGAGCGACGCGCGGCCGGTGCGTCGCTTGCTGCCGCCACTGCTGCGTGCAGCGCTTTGGTTGATGGCGCCTGTGTCGGTCTTCGCGCTGCTGGCACTGGGCCAGGGCGTGCGACCCGATCTCGCGCAACAGTTGCGCGAACCGGCGTTCGTGCTTGGGACGGCCGCGTCGCTGGCCACGGGCGTGCTGGCAGCGGTCGCGTCCTTCATGCTGAACCTCCCGGATCGGTCGCGCCACTGGGGGTGGCTGCCGGTGCCCACACTGGTTCTATGGATCGCGGCCGTCGGTCAGGGCTGCCTGATGCACTGGGTCGACATCGGTCCTGGTGGCGTGCAACTAGGCGAATCGGCGCGATGCCTGACCACCGTGCTGGTGACCAGTCTTCCGCTGTCGCTGACCCTCTTCGCCATGCTGCGCCATGGGTCTCTTCTGCGGGCGAATTCGGTAACGCTCACCGCAAGCCTGGCCGTGGCCGCAATGAGCGCGACCGCGATCTCGTTCTTTCACAGCATCGACGCAAGCGTGATGATCCTGATCACGAACTTGGGCACCGCAGCGCTCATCGTCGTAATTGGCAGCCTTTTCGGGCGCCGGGTGGCTTCCAGCGGCGGGCTGTGAAGTAGCGCGGACTGGGCAGTCTCCGCGGCGTTGTCCGGGTTCGGGATGGCGCTGCTCTACCCAAACCTGTCAGCGGCCGTGGCGGACATCTCGCATCCCTCATGGCGTGGCTCCGCCATCGGCTCTACCGCTTCTGGCCGCGACCTGGGCTATAGCATTGGCGCTCTGGGCTTGGGCCTTGTCGCTCATTTCACCGGGCAGATGGAGTCGGCTTTCTGGTTCGTCGCTCTCTCGATGTTCGCCTCCGGCGCGCTGCTTTGGTGGCTCGGCGAAGAGACCCATCTTCGATTGAATCCGGCAACCGACCCCTATAGCCGCTCTCAATCCGCAGCCAAGGCATGGATGATCGGACAGGTGCCGCGCTCCGATCCGTTATCGCACTGGCGCAGCAGCGCAGCCAGCGCTTTGCGCATCACGTTGAGACCGTCCAGCTTGTCTTCTATGACCTGCAGTTTGTGCGCGGCCAGGTCACGCGTTTCGGCGCAGGCGTGAGCCTCGTCAAGCTTAAGCAGGCTGATGATCTCCCCCAGGGTAAAGCCCAGCCCCTGTGCACGCTTGATGAAGCGAACGCGCCTGACCGCGTCGTCGGCGTATCGACGATGCCCATGCGTCGGCCTGGCCGGCTCCGGCATCAACCCTCGGCGCTGGTAGTAGCGAATCGTCTCGACGTTCACTCCGGCCTCGTCCGCCAGACGCCCTATCGTCAGCTCAGTCATCTCTGCACCCCTTGACTCCGTACCATGGTACGGACTCTAGACTGTCTGGCATCGAACAGTTGCACGACGGGTCAATGCCAACGATCAAGTACAAGGGTTCTCTTGCCGCCGGAGTGCTGGCTGCCATCGGTGCATCGGTGTGCTGCGTCGGGCCGTTGGTGCTGTTAACGATAGGCGTCGGCGGCGCCTGGGTTGCCAGCCTCACGGCGCTCGAGCCGTTGCGGCCGTGGTTCATGGCGGCGACGCTGGTCTTCCTGGGCCTGGCTTTCCGGCAGCTGTATCTGCAGCCGCAGGTCTGCGAGCCGGGGGCCGCATGTGTCGAATCGGCGGTTCTCAAACGCCAACGGCTGATCTTCTGGATCGTCACCTTGGCGCTGCTCTCGTTGTTGTCGGTGCCTTGGCTGGCACCGTTCTTCCTCTGAAGGAGCGCCTCATGCGCAATTCGATCGCCTCTCTGCTGGTTGCCGCGATGCCGCTGGCCGCGCTGGCGGCAACACCTCAAACTGCCGTGCTCGACGTGAAGAACATGACCTGCGAGCTCTGCCCCGTTACCGTCAGGAAGTCGCTGGAGAAGGTGCCCGGCGTGAGCCAGGCGCGGATCGACTTCACCAGAAAGACGGCCACCGTCATGTTCGATGCCGACAAGACGAATACGGCGGCTTTGGTCAAGGCGACGACCGACGCAGGCTACCCCTCGACGGTGCACAAGTGACGAGCACTGCCCCGGTGCTCGAGTCGGTACTGACCTGCCCCAAGTGCGGCCACGCCAGGACGGAACTCATGCCGACCGACGCCTGCCAGTTCTTCTATGAATGCGAGCATTGCAAGGCCGTGCTGCGTCCCCGGGCCGGCGACTGCTGCGTGTTCTGCTCATACGGATCCGTGAAGTGCCCACCCATGCAGATGCAGCAGGGCTGCTCTGCCTGCCGCGGGTGACGGTCGTCTGCGGTTTGGCAGCAGTTCACCGAACTTGCTCTCGGGTAATCAACTGAGGGCGGTCGATCCGCCTCGATCTTGGTCTCGAGAGCGGCACTTCATGGGCAACCTGAAGAGTCGATAGCCACTTGTCGGTATCGATGGTTCGTTCTGCAACTTGGAATCTGTGCTCGGCGCGAGGTCGGCTTCGCAGCGCGAGCGGTAGCCCGCGTTACCTCGCGAGCCGTCAGCTTCGGGGCCCGCTTCCGACCTTCCCCGAAGCAACTGCGCATTGCGGCTCCGCGCCCTTTGCTGACGTACAAGTGGGACAGTCTGTTCATGTGAGTTCTTCTGGGCCCCAGCTGCCTGACCTGCCGGCAGGGCATCCATCCTTGCCATCCGCCGTCGTCTCACTCCCGAATCTAGTCCGTTCGGATCTCAGCCTTGTCTTTGCTTCCAACTCGAAGCCGTCATTCCAAAGTTCTGTCTGAACCAGAAGGCGAAGGAGCTCGGACTCGAGAACCCGAGGAGATCGGCAAGCTCTGCCAAGGAGTGGTCACTGTCGAGAATATGTCGGCAGGCAAACTCGGAACGGACCGCACGCAGCAGCAACGAGAAATTCGTGCCTTCAGCGAGCAGATGCCGATGGAGGGTGCGCCGATCCATCCCCAGCGTTTTGGCGACCTGTTCGACCGTGCAGCGGCCAAGCGGCAGCAAGGCGATGATGACCTGCCGAGCGTTGTAGGCTGAACTCTCACCGGCGCAGGAAAGGGCCTGGTCCAGAAGACGTCGAGCGTAGGGCGCCAGGCGAGAGTCGGCATCGGTCAGACTGGCGTTCAGGTCCTGCGTGGCGCATGCAATGCCGTTGAAGCTTGCATTGAACTCCACGCCAACCCTGAACATCGATCTGTGGATGGTTGGACCATGCGGTGGGCGGTGTTCGAAACAGACAGCTCTCGGTTTCCAGCCAGGCCCCAGCAGCTCGGCGACGATTCGGTAGAGAACCCCGATGGCCAGCTCGATGGACTGGCGCACGGGGTCGCGGTTGTCGGTCAGTATTTCCTCACGGATGATCGACACGTCTTGATGCTCCTCGATACCGGTGAGCAGTTCCGCATTAAGCAAGCGCATGTAGCGACAGAGGTTGTCGATGGCCTCACGAGCGGTTCGAGCTTCTCGCATCACGGCGCTGATCGGCCCCAGATTCGACAGTTTCCGCGTCCTCGCCAATTGGAGCCCGAAGTCCTCGGCCCCTGACGCAGCAGCGGAGGCTTCCAGCAACTGGCGTACGGCCCGTGCGCTGATTGGCGTGTCTGGATCGGCGAGGTGCCGGGGATTCAGGCCAGCCCGTCGCAGCATCGCGTCAGGGTCGAGCCCGACCCCTCGCGCCAGCTCGGCATAGCCCGTGAGGCTGGCGCTTCGAAGCATGGGTACGGAGCGCTGCAATGTGTGTCCCCGTTTCGACATTCAATGTCCCGGAATATACATTCCGATGGTGCCGTCGTCGACAAACTTCACTCACCGAAGCAACCCTTTTCAGGAACAGACATGAACTTCCTCGACGGCTCTCTATTTCCCGAGAACCAGGACAAGCTGGTCATCACCGCTGCACCCTACGGTCCGGAGTGGTTTCCCTCCGACTTCCCCGAAGACATCCCGGTCACGATGGAAGAGCAGGTGCAGAAGGCGGTCGACTGCTACAACGCCGGCGCGACGGTGCTGCATCTTCACGTGCGTGAACTGGACGGCAAGGGCTCCAAGCGCCTGTCGATGTTCAACGAGTTGATCGCAGGCGTTCGCCGCGCAGTGCCGGACATGGTCATTCAAGTGGGCGGCTCGATCTCCTTCGCCCCTGAAGCCGATGGAGCGGCCGCGAAGTGGTTGAAGGACGACACGCGCCACATGCTGGCCGAACTCGATCCCAAGCCGGATCAGGTGACGGTCACCGTCAATACGACGCAGATGAACGTCGTGGAGCAGATGGACATCCGGGACATCGCCGGCACCTCCATGGGCGGCGAGACCTATCAGGCCTACCGCGAGATGATCGTGCCCTCGGGCCCCGGCTTCATAGAGGAGCACATTCGGCGGCTGAGCGCCGCCGGCATCCAGAGTGCCTTCCAGTTCTACAACATCAACAGCTACGAGTCCGTGGAGCGCCTGATTCGGCGCGGCGTCTACAAGGGCCCGCTCGTGATGAACTGGGTGGCGATTGGCGGTGGCATGGATGCACCCAACATCTACAACCTGGCCAATTTCCTGCGCGCCATCCCGGACGGCGCAATGCTGACGGTGGAAAGCACCATGCTCAATGTGCTGCCCATCAACATGATGGGCATCGCGCTCGGCCTGCATGTGCGCTGCGGCATCGAGGACAACCTCTGGAACCAGACGCGCACCGGGAAGATGTCGACTGTCAGGCAGATCGAGCAGCTGGTGCGAATCTCGCGCGAGTTCGGGCGCGAGATCGCCACGGGCAAGGAAGCCCGCGAGATCCTGAAGATCGGCGTCTTCCACGACACCGTGGAGGAAACGCTCGCCGCCAACGGATTCGCGCCCAACCCCTCGGGTCGTCAGCAGGGATATTTGCGAAAAGTGGCCTAGCACTCGCCGTTCCAGATTCAAGCCGACAAGACGGGCACATCATGAACAGTTCACTGCTTCCCCACCCTACACGGCGCGCCATGCTGGCCGCAGCAGCCCTGAGCGCCTTCGGCATTGCGGCTCGAGCGCAGAGCTTTCCCAGCAAGCCGCTGCGGGTGATTGCCGCTGGCACGGCCGGGGGCACCGCCGACATCGTCGCGCGCCTGATTGCCGATCCGCTGTCAAGGGGCCTTGGCCAGACCGCATTTGTCGAGCCCAAGTCTGGAGCGGCTGGAGCGATTGCTGTCAACGACCTGCTGCAGTCGCCGCACGACGGTCACACGTTGCTGGTAGGCGTCAACTCGCTCGTCAGCGAAATTCCGCATGCCGTGAAGCTAAAGATCGACATGGGGCGCTCGCTGCAGCCGATCGTCGAGCTGGCACGCAGCGGCCTCGTGCTCGTGGCCAACGCAGGTTTCCCGGCCAGCAACCTCAAGGATTTGATCGCCTACGTGAAGGCCAATCCGGGCAAATTCAGTTATGCCTCGTACAGTCCCGGCACGCTGAGCCACGTACTCGGCCTGCTGCTCAACAAGGAGGCCGGGCTCGACCTCATACATGTGGGCTACAAGGGCTCCTCGCCGGCGCTGATCGATGTGATGGGCAACAACGTGCCGCTGATGTTCGACGGCATCGGCACGTCGCTGCCGTTGCTCAAGAGCGGCAAGATCAAGGCGATCGCCGTGAGCACGCCCAAGCGCTCGCCCCTGCTGCCCGACGTGCCCACTTTCACTGAGCTCGGGTTTCCGAATCTCGAGGGGATGAGCTGGATGGGCCTGTGGTGCACGCCCGACGTGCCGAGCGTTGCGCAGGCGCGGGTACGCGAGGCTGCTCTGATGATCTTGACGCAGCAATCGGTGCGAGATCGCTTCTTCGAACTTGGCTTCGAGGTTCTAGCGCCGCGCAGCGTCTCCGAGATCGTGGCCAGCCTGAAGGCCGACTCAGACCGCGTCGGCTCCATGCTGCAGTCGATAGGGTTCAAGCCGGAATAGAAGAGTGCCTCTTGGCGAAGTGCCGCCGCCAGTCTGGCGTTCGAGGAAGAGCGGCCAAGATGAACGGTCCCCTCTATTGCGATTGATCCGAATCAATGGCCGGTGCCCTCAGGGGCGAAGCTAAGCTAGATTTCCTCGTCGCCATGGATGGTGATGATAGGCGCGCCCGATCGGTTGCCATATCTGAAGTCGGCCGACAACCGCGCGAGCGGTGCGATCGTCATCCAGATGGAGATTGTGTGATCGTGATGCAGATCGCCCGCATGGCGAAGTCCGGGCTTGCCGGCGATGTGATCAGCCGCTTGAATTTCGCAGATGCTGCCTATTGGACGGGGCGCGTGAACAACAGGGGAGGACCCGATCCGCTCTCGTCGTGCTCCGGACTGCGACTTCGCAGCGTGAAGCGTCCTTCAGGAGTGCAGGGTGGAAGGGCGGGTACTGCCCTTTGCGGACCTTGGTCCGAGTCATCGAAAAGACCGCTTTCGAGTCGAGCGGTCGCTCCATTTCGCTTGGGGTCGCTCTCTGCCCTCTAGCCTTCTTGGACGCCCTCGTCGAGCCAACCGGCCAGCGTGCGCACCGGCTTCAGCGTGAGAAGCCTGACCAACGCAAGCTAAAAACTGAGGTTCATGTTTGCCGTTGCCGCTGCGGGCGCTGCTTGGCTACTGGCGCGGGACCCCGCATCGCTGCTGCGACATAGGCGATCAACTCAGCCTCCAGTTCCTTGCGGTTCGCGGGATCCGCAATCCCTCCAGAAAGGCGTGCCACGCGGCTGTCGCGCGCCTTGTCCGTGACCGACATGAACACGGTCGTGGCCATGAAGTTGTAGCGCCAATACAGCGTCTTGAGTGTCGTGCCTGGAAGCGCATCGCCCAAGGCGCTGATGAACTTGCGCGCCATGGGATCGAAATGTTGCTCCATGATCTTCGTGGTGATCGGTGACGGACTCATGCGATTGAGCAGCAGAAACTGAGCAAGAAGTTCGCCGTGAGTCTGCTCGTTCGGCGCAAGGTATGGGTGCAGGAATACCTGAACGATTTCCTCGACGCTCGCCACATCACCTCTCTCACGTGCGCTCGCACACAACTCATCCAGCGCGCGCGACCGTGCGTCGTTGACCCGCTCAGCCAAGCTTGCGAAGACCGCTTCTACCAGCACGTCCTTCGAGCCGAAGTGGTAGTTCACCGAGGCCACGTTGACGCCCGCGAGGGCAGTGATGTCGCGCAGCGAAGCCTTTTCAATGCCGTGCTGAGCGAACAGCGTCTCCGCCGCCCGAAGAAGCTTCTCAGTGGCCAAGGAGTCCTTGGGAGTTCGACCGTTCGCCATCGTCATTCCCCTTCGCGAGGCAGCCGGGGCGGCAGTTCGCGCTCGGCAGACAGTTCCGCGCCAGAAGCAAGGGATTTCCCTAAGCACATATTTCAAACACCTGTTGGAAACTGCTGTTGGTTAACGATACCACTGTTTCAAGACCTATGTCAGACATCTTCAAACCCGGTCTGCCTCCTATCCGACGCTTGGTGACCGCGATCGACGCCGAGGGGCGCTCCACGTTCCAATCTGTTGGCCCATCGCCGACGACGCGCACCTCGGACGCGCGGCCCGGCTACCTCGTGACGGAAATCTGGCGAACAACTGAAACGCCGGCCCGCATCGAGGCTCCCGACACGATCGCCGAACATGTCGGCATTCGACCCCCCAGCGGAGGGTCGGTCCTACGCATCATCGACTTTCCGCCCGATCCGACTGATCCGGAAGAGTTCGCGCGCGGCGTGCAGGCGACCTTCGCCCGCACCTTTGGAAACGACGCTCATCGCGACGGCAAGGGAGACCCCGCCATGCACACGACCGATTCGATTGACTACGCAATCCTGTTGGCCGGTGAACTTGTTGCGCTCATGGACGACGGCGAACACGTGATGCGACCGGGCGACGTGCTGATTCAACGCGGCACCCGCCACGGCTGGCGCAACCGATCCAAGGAAATGGCGCGAATTGCCTTCGTGCTCATCGACGGTCATCGCGAATAGTGAAACCTGCCCACACATGCGAGGTTTATGACATGAACAACACCGCCAACGGATTGAACGCAGTGGCACCCAACTACGACGATAGCGTGGGCGAATTTTCGCGCGGCTGGCTGGTCCTGCTTGCGTGTCTGATCGGCGTCACTGCAGGATTCAGTTCGACCTACTTCTATTCTTCCGGCCTCTTCCTGGTGCCCGTGGCGAAGGAACTGGGCCTGACCCGTGGGCAGGTGTCGATGAGCCCGCTCTTTTGCTATCTGACGGCCGCCGTGGTGGCACCCGTTATCGGTCGTGCCGTCGATCGCTTCGGGCCCATCATGATCTCGCTGGTCTCGGGGTTGGGCCTGTCGCTCGGCTTCTTCCTCTTGGCCAACTTCACGCAAAGCCTATCGACATTCATCGCCTTGTCGATGCTGATCGCCATACTCGGCGCCGGCACCACGGCGGTCTCGTTCAGTCGAATGATCGTGGCCACCTTCCGCAAGCGCCGTGGCGTCGCCTTTGGCATCATGCTGACGGGACCGGGCGTTGGCGCCATCCTGATTCCCGCGCTTCTGTTGCCGTACCTTGCCGAGGCGGGCTGGCGAAGCGCCTATCAGGCCTTGGGCATCGTCGTGCTGGTGGCCTGCGCCGTCGTGGGCTGCATCCTGTATACGCAGCGCGCCCTCATTGCAGCAGGCAGCAAGGATGCCGCGTCGAGTGAAGTTCCGAATGCTTCGGTGCGGACCATCTGGCTCAGTGCACCGTTCTTGCTTCTCGGAGGTATCTTCCTGCTCGCGGCGCTAGGCGTCATCAGTGTCGTCGTGCACTTTGTCCCGATGCTGGTCGATGCAGGAATCACTGCGGCGAGCGCTGCAAAGCTTGCTTCGTCGATTGGCTTTGCCGTCATCTTTGGCCGACTCCTCACGGGGTACCTGCTCGACAAGATCGATGCCGAACTGATTGCGCTCGGCATGTTCGGCCTGGTCGTCGTCGGTCTAGCGCTGCTGGCACTTGGCGGAAGTGCAATGGCGCTCCCGGGAGCAGTGATCTCCGGCCTGGCCGTCGGCGCCGAGATCGACCTCCTGGCTTTCCTGACGGCACGCTACTTCACTGTGCGTTCCTACGGGACCGCATACGGCGGCATCTTTGGCCTGTTCCTGATCGGTGGCGCCATCGGCCCAGGCATGACTGGGAAGCTGTATGACATCACGGGCTCGTACAAGGTGCCGCTGATCTGCGCAATCGGCTTTATGGCGGTCGCTTGCATTCTTCTATATGCACTCCGCGTAGGTCGCAGCCGCTGGCAGAAGATCTAGACGCGCAAACAAGGGAAGTCCCATGAAAACACTCATTCGAAACGCATTCGTCGTCTCGGTCGACCCGACGATCGGCAACGTAGACGGAGCAGACATCCTGGTCGAGAACGGGCGCATTACTGCAGTGCGGCCCGACCTCGCGCAAGAGGTCGACCTCGCCGCATGCGAAGTCGTCGATGCAACCGGCCACATTGCTTCGCCGGGCTTCGTGGATACCCATCACCACGTATGGCAAAGCGCGGTGCGCGGCATCACCGCGGACTGGTCGATCCGCGACTACGTCTCTGGCATCAGATTGTTCGTTGCATCGTGCTACCGCCCGGAAGACATGTACGCGGCACAGTTGGGCGGCTTGCTCCAAGGCCTGCGCGAAGGAGTGACCACAACCGCTGACTACTGCCACAACCTGAACTCTCCCGACCACGTCGAGGAAAGCATTCGAGGCAACCAGGAGTCGGGGGCACGGGTGGTCTGGAGCTATGGTTTCAATCGGCCGCCGTTGCCCAATCCCGCCTTCACCAGCCTGCAGGATCGGGAAGACTACCTGCGTCGCACAGCAAGCAAATACTTCGCGTCAAAGGACAGCTTGCTCACTCTCGCCGTTTCGCCCGAAGAGTCATGGTTCTGGGCCGATCGCGCGTACGGCGCTCGACAGTTCCGTGTGGCGCGCGAGCTCGATGCTCACATCTTCTGGCATGCCAATTCCACGCGAAACATCTTCGACGGCACGCCTCGACGTGATGTGGGCCAGCTCGTGGAGGAAGGGTTGCTGGGTTCCGACCTCACGCTTGTGCACATGAATCACTCTCAACCGGACGAGTGGCACGCAGTGGCCGACGCGGGCGCGCATGTCTCGATCACGCCGGAGACAGAGCTTCAGATGAACATGGGGTGGCCCGTCATTGAGGAGACGCGACGCCACGGCATCAATGTGGGCCTGGGTATCGACATTCTTTCGAACAACAGCGCCGACCTTCGCTTCCAGCTGCGATTGCTCCTGCAAACAGGTAGGCGCATGCTCACCCAAGCCGAATCGGGCAAGCTTGATAAGGGTGTTCCGATCAGCTGCGCCGAGGCTCTGCATTGGGGAACGTTGGGCGGAGCGCAGGCGCTGGGCCTTGGCGACCAGATCGGCTCGCTCACGCCGGGCAAGGCGGCCGACATTCTCTTGCACGACGCCCGTGGTCTCTCGATGCTGGGCTGGCCCAGAAGCAATCCTGAGGCCGCAATCCTGCTGCACGGCGGCGCAGACACTCTCTCCACGGTCATGGTCGGAGGTCGCTTCGTCAAACGAGATCATCGACTCACCTGCGACGAAGGAAGGGCTGTTTCGTTGTTGTCCTCAACGCACGATCACCTGCTCGCCCGATTCGAGGAGCAAGGTGGCCTCGCCGCGGCGATGGACAAGCCTATCGACAGATATGCGGGTTCCAGTGATTCGAAGGAGGGCCGGGTCATCCGGGTGTAGTCGAAGGAGCGCGCTCAGGGCGCGGAAGCTGACGAGTTCGTAAACCGTTGGCTTCGTCATCCAACCAGTTGCGGCCTACGGGCCGCTTTTTCTTGGCACGGACGCTTCTGCGGGGGAGGCAGAGAGGACGGCAACCGGCTAGCGACATCGAGCCGCAGCCTGAATGACTTTAGTGGTGGGGAGAAAAGGAGAAGCGGATGCGGTGAGACGCGCCACCAATCAGTGGCGGTCTCCCGGGAGGTGCGCGATCGCGATCAGGCCTGCGCTACGAGCACCCTGCCGGTTGAACGGCCGAAGCCGATCGAAACGCAACCTGGTGCGGTCGCTTGCGCAGAAATGATCAGCTCATCTCCGTCTTCGAGGTACCCCCGGCTCTCTCCGTTCGGCAGAAGAATCTTCCTCTTGCCACCGAGTGTCAGTTCCATCAGACAGCCTAGTTCGGCCGAATTCGGGCCTGAGATCGTGCCGGTTCCGAGAAGATCGCCAGTCTCAACCGCGCACCCATTGCTGGTCTGGTGAGTCAGCATCTGGAAGGCGGTCCAGTACTGGTCCTTGAATTGAGGCTGTGAGATCAACGTGGCTGCTTCGCCGGCGGCCCGCATCGTTGGGGTCAACAACCGAACCTCGAATTCCAGAGACAGCCCACCTTTTGCCCGATCCTTCGGATCGTTGAGGTGGCTCAGGAGCTCGGGCGCACCCGCCTCTCGAGGTGCTGCAGGAATGCGAAATGGAGCGAGCGCCTCCAGCGTGACCACCCATGGGCTTAGCGTTGAGATGAAGCTCTTGGCAAGGAAGGGGCCGAGAGGAGCGGATTCCCACGATTGAATGTCGCGGGCCGACCAGTCGTTCAGGATTGAAAAACCAAAGATGTGATCTGGTGCGTCTTGAAGGCTGATGCGTTCACCCAACGCATTTCCCTTGCCAACATACACACCCAATTCGCATTCAAAGTCAACGGCCTCGCTCGGCTTGAAGACTGGTTGGGAGGAGCCCTCCGGAAGGAACTGACCCATAGGCCGCGCGAACTCAGTGCCGCTCACAACCAGCGTCGATGCGCGGCCATGGTAGGCCACGGGGAGAGAGTGGAAGTTCGCGAACAGCGGGTTGTCCGGACGCTTGAGCTTGCCGGAGTTGCGTGCGTGATTGACGGAGGTGAAGAAGTCGGAGAAGTTGCGAACATCAACGGGCTTGAGCATGTGTGCTTCATGGCGAGGCGACAGGCAAGCCTTCAGCGCTTCACTCACGCGCGAGTCCTTCCGCAGGATGCGCGAAAGGCTCAGACGCAGGGCCGATGCGGACTCCCGCGGCAGCGCCATGAGATCGTTGAGCCAACCGAGCCGGCATGCCGCCACAGCCTCCGCGGCCTTGCCATCGAGAGCGCCCGCCAAGACCGCCGCTTCCAAGTCGAGCACGGAGTCTCCGATCGCGACGCATGGTACTGGGCGTCCGGAGCGCGGGGAAATGAATCGCCCGTAGGGCAGGTTCTGAATGGGGAAGCTCGCCGCGTCCGGCAAGGTGGAAGGAACCCAAGTTCTCAGCTGGGCGTCATGGGTTTCGTTGATGTCGGGCGCCATATATCTCCTTGAAGAATAGGTCAATCGTATAGTAGATGAGTCGGTGTAGCAATGGAGGTTTGACTCTATTGATGCGGCACGTGGTGCGAACACAATTGGTCATTCATATAGTCAATAGGAGTTGCCATGAACATTTCCCCAAGTCGCCGTTTCGTCGATCTGTCGGTCGTTTTCGAAGATCGCCCCACGAGCCCCCCGGGCCATCAACCCAAGATCGACTACGTGGATCACCGCGGCTCATTCGAGGTCTTCAGCCGTGCCTTCGGCGGCCTTGAAGAAGGGGATCTGCTGGACGGCGAGGGCTGGGCGGTGGAGAGGGTTTCCCTCAGCACCCACGCGGGCACCCATATGGATGCGCCGTGGCACTACCACTCCACGACCAACCATCGACTCATTCCAGGCGGAGAGCCGTCCCCAACGATCGACCAAGTCCCGTTGGAGGTGTGCTTCCGGCCGGGCGTCAAGCTCGATTTCCGACATCTGGATGCGGGCTACATCGTGCAACCCGAGGACATCGATCGGGAGCTGCAGCGCATCGGTTACCAGATCCAGCCGTTGGACAT
The DNA here is from genome assembly GCF_900090195.1 of Variovorax sp. HW608. NCBI lineage: Bacteria > Pseudomonadati > Pseudomonadota > Betaproteobacteria > Burkholderiales > Comamonadaceae > Variovorax > Variovorax sp. HW608. The sequence continues at coordinate 3,570,133 of NZ_LT607803.1, read as the reverse complement.
CGTGCTGGCCAACACCGTGAGCGGCCAGCGTCACAGAGATCCGGACTTCGCCGACTGCGCCTGCGGATTTGGCCGAGCAGCTACGCTACATCTGCTGGAGATGGGGGTGAAGGTAGTCGGTACCGATTCCTATACCTGGGATCCGGCGTTCAAGGCGACGGCCCAGCGCTTCAAGGAGACCGGCGACCGGTCCCTTCTGTGGGAAGGGCACAAGGCGGGCAGAGAGATGGCGTACTGGCAAATGGAAAAGCTGTGCAACCTCGAACAGCTCCCTGCGTTCGGGTTCACCGTCATTTGCTTTCCGGTGAAGATCCACCGTGCGTCTGCCGGATGGACGCGCGCCGTCGCGATCCTGGACAACTGAAGAAAGCGGAAAGGCCAGCCGCGTCAGCGACTGGCCTTACCCAAGGGCTTCAGGCCCTTGCCTCGATCAGTTCCCGTAGTTCTCCCGCTGGTATCCCTTGGTGGAGCGCAACTGGTCGATGTTGATCTCCCGGTACTGCCTTTCCAGTCGCTCTCTCGAAGCCCAGACCTGTTCGACGATCGACGGTTGTTGCACGCCCAGCAGTGCCCCATTGCGCTTGATTGCGCGTCCGTCGACCCAGACGCTGTCCACATCATTCGGCGTGGCGTAGTGCACGAGCGTGGCTTCCGGGTCCCATGCGCCCATGGTGTTGAAGCTGGTGCGTCGCACGCAGATGACGTCCGCCTTCTTGCCTGGCGTGAGGCTGCCGATCTTTGAATCGAGCCCGATCGCCTCGGCTCCGCCCATCGTCGCGACGCGGAGCACATCGCGGCAGCGGAACTCCAGCCGTCGCGGAATCTGATCGTTCTTGAAAAGCACGTCGTTGTCCGCCCCGCGCTCTTCGACCAAGGCAGAGCGCATGGGGTGGAACATGTCGCCGCCGATGTTCGAGACGATGTCGACACCCAGTCCGATCTTTGCGCCGGCTCGCAGCGCGGCCCCGAGGATGGGCCTGCCCATTCCCATCTGCACCTCGATCTCCGGCGTAGCCGAAATCGCTGCACCGTGGTCGCGCACCATGCCCAGTTCGTGCCTGCTCAGGGAGTTCCCATGTACGAGCAAGATGTCCGGCCCCAGCAACAGGGCCCTGCCGAGGTTGGTGGTGACGGACGGGCGAACATGGACGCTGTGGCCCCCCATAGCCACGTGGCAAGAGATGACCTTTGCGCCGATCTCGCGACCAAACCGCACTTCCTCGGCGACCGCTTCGAACGCCGGCTTTTCCACCTCGGCTGGGGCAAGTCCCATGTAGACCGGACCGTCATCGCTCGCGAGCGCCCCTTTGCGAATTCGCCTGGCGTCATCGAGGCGCCAGCTCGGATCGAAATCGTCGAAACGGAACGGATGATGTTTCGGATTGGGAAAGAGCCCGTAGCACCAGACCGCTCGCCCGCCGGCTTCCCGCAGGCCGCGCAGGGCCTCGTCGGCGTGTTCAGGGGAGTTGAGGATGTGGCAGTGGTCCACGATCGTCGTCACGCCCGCGTTCAAGGCCTCAAGGGCGCCCGCGTAGTTGCCAAGGAAGGCGTCTTGCGGCTCGTAGAACGAGCTATAGCCAAGGCGAATGTTCAGGCCATAGTCCGACAAGGTGTAGTCGGAGGCGACCGTGCGTAACTGGGTCTGCCACGTGTGTCTGTGGGTGTCCACAAACCCGGGGCAGACGACCATGCCCTTCGCGTCGACCACTTCGGCATCTGCAACCTGCAGATTGGGGCCGACCGCTTGAATGACATTTCCTTCGATCAGAACATCGCCCACCGGCAGATCAGGGATGGAGGGATCGATCGTGAGGACATGCCCCCCGCGGATGAGGGTGCGACGTGAAGACATCTTGGGTTTCCTTCAGGTTTTACGGGTTGCGATTGATTTCGCAGTGGCCGGTTTGGCCTTGCGACGTGATGGGGACGTTGGCGGCGAGTCGGTCGGCGACTCGGCCTGCTGCGGGTAGTTCGCATCAGGCAGCGGTAGAACAGTTGCCAGCGACCTGGGTGTCAACGCGAGCGTTCCTGCTTTGCTCATGGCTGCGATCCGCTCGAACGCACCAGTGAGGAAAGGCACGAGCAGCGACATCACCGTTTTCACATCGTCTGGGTCCGCTTCGTTGTTGGACAGCAAGCGAACGCGACCGGTCGGCGAAATCGCGGCAATCATCGATCCCACGGCAAACACGTAACACCACGCCAATGTGGCGCGATCCAGCTCGGGCAATGCCAGGTGCAAGACCCGGAGCGTTTGCCTGGCGATCGGATCGGTGAAGGAGCGCGATATGTTCCGCGCATGTGGCTGGGGATCGTTGGTCACTTGCGCGATCAACTGAGCGTAGTAGTTGCCCCCGGACGCCTTGTCTCGGGAGAGCAGAACAGTGGGCTCCAAGAACGCCTGCAAGACGTCCTCGACAGCGGGCTTGCCAGACGGCTTGCAATTGACCTCCACCGCGTCCAGCAGTGCGAGTCGGCGATGGTTGATCGCGACGATCCGCCTTTCCATGACGGCGGAAAAAAGAGCTTCTTTGGTCTTGAAGTGGTACTGGACCAGCGAAACGGAGATGCCGGCGCCTTCGGCGACTTGGCGCATCGAGACGCCGTGATAACCGCGTTCCGCGAACTGAGCCTCTGCCGAGTCCAGCGCCTTGACAAAGGGATCGCTGCGGCTCATCGGGCCAGCTCCGTCGTCTTCCAAAAACTATTCATGTGACCTACTTTCATACGAATACCCTCCAGTGACATATAGGACAAACACCTATCACGACGCCAACTTGTGGCCTATACGATTGACCTAACGAAATCGAGCTTCGCAACTTTAACCCTCAGGAGACCCTTATGTCCGTTGCACCCGACCGAACCCGCCGCGGCTTGATTCAGGCCGCAGCCCTTGCAGCAGTGTCCACGACCTGGTCGGCGCGCGCGTTCGCCCAGCAGGGCCCCCTGAAGATCGGGATGATCGCGCCTCTGACGGGCGTTGCAGCAGCATTCGGTACCGAGTACGCCGAGGGCGCCAAGGCCTATGTCAAAGCCTGGAATCAGCGAGGTGGCTTCAAGGGCCGGCCGGTCGGCTTCGAGCTGATCGACGACGAAAGCACCTCGGTTGGCTCGCTGAGCGCGTTCAAGCGGTTGGCGAGCGCACCGGACACCTCCCTCATCTGGCTGGCGAGTGCCTCAAGCGCAATCCTCGCGGTTAAGGCGGTCACCGACGAATACAAGGTGCCCGTGATCTGCGGGGGGATCGTGGATCAGATCGGTGTGCCTCCGGCGCCCTATCTTTTCAAGGTGGCGCCGGGTACAGCCGACTTCCAAAAGGCGCTGATCGTTTGGATGGCCAAGAAGAACTTCAAACGAATCGGCGTCATGTACCCGAATGACGGCTACGGCCAGGCGGAGATCCTCACCATCAAGAAGCTCGCAGCCGACAACGGCGCCGAGATCGTGGCGGCCGAAACGTTCCAGAACCAGGACACCAACTTCGCGACGCAACTCACCAAGCTGCGCGCTAGCCGCCCGGATGTGGTCTACATCGCTGCTGCAGCGGCGCCTGCGATCCTGATCTACAAGCAGTACCGGCAGCTGCGCCTGCCGTTCCCCCTGGCGATGACCCAGGCGACCATCTCGCGAACCTTCTTCGAGAGCATTGGAGGAGCAGCCAACGCCAAGGGCCTGTACATGGCGACGAACATCGGAAGTCTTGGCGCGGGCGTCCCTGGTCCATCCGGCAAGCTGTACGCTGAGATGGAAAAGGCGCTCGAGAAAAAGGGGACCCTCTTCACGACGTTCGGCTGGGATCACGGCATCCTGACGGAATGGGCGACGGCCGCGGCGGGACCTGATCGAAAAGCTCTTCGGGACAAGATCGAACAGGCCAAGGACGTGCCGGCGATCAACGGGCCGTTTACCTACACACCCGAGAACCACATCGGGCAGGACTACCGAGGCCTGACCGTGGCTGAGCACGACGGCGAGCGCTTCGTCATTGCGCAATAGGCGACAAGCGTCGCGACAGGCCGCCCATGGATCTGCAATCCCTTTCCCAGTTCTTCTTCTCTGGCCTGTCGACCGGGTGCATCTATGCGCTGGTTGCCGTGGGCTACGTGCTGTGCTTCAACGCGACCGGCGTCATCAACTTCGCTCAAGGCGAGTATGTGATGGTCGGCGCGCTGGTAGCCGCGTTCGCACACGCGCATGGACTGCCACTCACGATCGCGATCGCTGCGGCGGTTGCCGCTGGCGGGCTCGTCGGCTTCGCACAGGAGCGACTGACTCTGGCTCCAATTCGCAGCAGTCCGGATTTCATCAGGGTCACCGTCACCTTTGGCTTCGCGGTAGTACTGCGCGGACTCGCGATGGTCGTTGCGGGCGCAGACCCATTGCCGCTTCCAGGCTTCAGTGGCGATGACGTCTTCGAACTCCTGGGCGCGTTTCTCGCATGGCAGATCGCGTGGGTGTGGCTGCTCACCATATTGGTACTTGCGATCGTCTTCTACTTCCTGATGCGTACTCGTTGGGGTCGCGCTGTTCGTGGTTGCTCCGAGAACCTGATGGCGGCGCGACTCATGGGCATCGCACCCGAGCGCGTGGCGCTGCTTGTTCTATCAGTCGGCGGTGCGCTTGCCGCCCTCGGGGGCGCAGTCGTCGCGCCCATCACGTTGGCGTCCTGGACGCTCGGGATCGACTTCGGGCTGAAGGGATTCATCGCAGCCCTGCTCGCCGGATTTCGATCACCGCAAAAAGCGGTCGCGGTTGCGCTCAGTGTTGGTGTGATCGAGACGGCCGCCGCGGGACTCGTCTCTTCCGGGGCACGCGACATCATCGTCTACGGATTGCTCCTGGCCTATCTACTCATTTCCGCAGGCGTCTCCAGCAAGCGCCAGCAACTCACCATGATTGGTCACTAAGTCATGCTGGCTCGTTCTCTCTCTGGCGAACGCCTCGCCCTGGTGGCGTTCATAGCGCTGATTGCCGTAACGCCACTCTTCGTCCAATCGGAATACGTCCTGGGAGTACTGATCGTCGTTGGAATGCTGGCCATCAGCGCGACCGGCATGGTGCTCATGTTCGGCCTGGCGCATCAACTTGTACTCGGCCAGGCAGCGTTCTGTCTCATTGGCGCATATGGGTCGGGGTTGCTCACGTTGAAAGCCGGATGGAGCCCATTGCCAGCGCTATTGGCATCGGCTGCCATCTCGATGATCTCCGCCTATCTGCTTGGCAAGCCGATTTTGCGGCTTCGAGGATTCGTCCTGGCCATGGCCTCGCTCGCGGTCCAACTGATCCTGATTCACGTCGCATCGGAATCGATGGAACTCACTGGTGGCGCAATGGGCCTCACGGGCGTGCCTGCCTTCTCCGTGCTCGGCTGGCGCTTCGAATCGGCCGCTTCGTTCTTCTACCTCGTATGGGCGTTCGCGCTGCTCGCGGTTTTCATCTGCCGCAACATCGCTGTGTCGCGCATAGGCCTGGGCCTGCGAGCAATCGCGACGACAGAGGCCGGAGCCGCTTCCGTTGGAATCGACATCGCAAAGCAGAAGGTTCGGATGTTCGTGCTTTCGGCGGCGATGGCTTCTATCGCTGGCAGCCTGACCGCACACTACTTGCGGCTGATTGAGCCGCAGGTCTTCAATCTGCAGTACGGCTTTGCAATCCTGACCTCCGTCATCATCGGCGGATTGACATCTCCATGGGGAGGCGTCATTGGCGCCGCATTGGTGACGGCCTTGCGCGAGGGCATGAAAGGCTTCTCCATGCCGCTGCTGGAAATGCTGATCATGGGCATCGCCACCGTGCTCGCGCTTATCGCGATGCCGGGTGGGATCGTCGGAACGCTGCGCTCCTGGCTGTCGCGCGATCGCTCGGACGCTGCACGTGGTGCTGCGCCATTGGCGGCAGGGGCAACCCCGAAGGAAGTCGCAAAGCTTCCAATGTCGACTCGAACCGACCGGCAACCCTCCGGCGACCTACTCAAGGCTTCGGACGTCTCGATCGCGTTCGGCAGCCTCAAGGCGGTGGACAGTGTGAGTTTTGCTGTGCCCGAAGGACAGATTACGGCCTTGATCGGGCCCAACGGTGCCGGCAAGACGACCACCTTCAACCTGTTGTGCGGTTACCTGCCGTGCAGCTCGGGGAAAGTGATGCTGGACGGTCGCGAGATCCAAGATCTTCGCGTTGACGAGATCGCGCGCCTGGGCGTTGCCCGAACTTTCCAACTGATCCAGCTGTTCGGTGGAATGACCGTTCTCGAAAATGTCATGGCCGGACGCACTCGATTCGCGCATGCTTCGATCGGAGCGATATGCGCGGCAACGCCGCATGCCCGCCGCGAAGCTGCAGACGCACGACTGCAAGCCATGAAGTATCTCGAGTTCGTCGGACTGAGCGAGCTCGCGGGCGCATCGCCTCAGAGTCTTCCTTTCGGCCAGCAACGGCAGGTGGAGTTGGCCCGCGCGCTGGCTTGCGAGCCACGACTCATCATCATGGACGAGCCGGCTTCAGGGTTGAACGACAGCGAAACCGAGGAACTTGCCCGACTCATCGTGCGCATCCGCGCAGCTGGCACTACCGTGTTGCTCGTCGAGCACGATCTACGTCTTGTCATGGGCCTCTCGGATCACGTCGTGGTGCTGGACCGCGGACGCAAGCTCGAGGAGGGACCTCCCAATGAAGTACGCAACGCCAAGAGCGTCATCGACGCCTATCTCGTAGGGAGCAACGCATGACCGACCGAGCACTTCTTGAAATCAGCAGCCTCGTTTGCGGTTATGGCCAGTCGACGGTCTTGCATGGCGTAGATCTCGTAGTGCGTGAGGGTGAAATCGTGAGTCTTCTCGGCGCGAACGGCGCCGGCAAGACCACCATGCTCTCAGCGATCTCGGGCCTCCTTCCGGCAACGGCTGGATCGATCCTCTTCGATGGGAAGGAGATAACCAATTGGCCGGCCGCCTCTATCGTGCTGAAGCGCTTGATTCAGGTGCCCGAGCGGCGGCAGTTGTTCTCTGGGATGACGGTCGAGGACAACTTGCTGCTGGGCGCCTTTCATCAGCACGACAGAGGCGTGATCCAGAGCGATCTCGAAAAATGCTATGAAGCGTTCCCAAAGCTCGCGGAGCGCAAGTCGCAACTGGCACGATCCATGAGTGGAGGCGAGCAACAGATGCTGGCCATTGCGCGAGCGATGATGGCTCGACCTCGCTTGCTCTTGCTCGATGAGCCCTCTCTGGGCTTGGCGCCCATCTTCGTCAATGCGGTGTTGGAGCTGACGCGAAAGCTGAGGGATCAGGGCTGTACCTTCCTGCTCGTGGAGCAGAACGCCCGTGCGGCGCTCGCAGTTTCGGATCGAGGCTATGTGCTTGCCGCAGGTCGCATCGTTACCGAAGGCACTGCGGCCGACCTGCTGTCTGACTCGTCAGTTCAGGAGGCATATCTGGGCAACGAGTCCGCGGGCGAAGGCGCGATGGAGGCGCGTATCCGTGCATTTGCTGCGCAGACATCTGCGTGAGATCTAGCCCTGTCCGATAGGACACCATGTGGTTCCTATTGCGGTCCCTCAGCAGAGCAATCTGAGCTGCAGGTCTGCAGCGTGAAGCGTCCTTCGGAAGGGCAGGGTGGATGGGTGGGTACGTGCCCGTTGCGTTCCTTGGCCTGCGCTTGGGAAGGACCGCTGTCGGGTCTACTTCATCCTCTACGCCCGCCCAGAAGGATGGCAGGGTGCTTGGTTGACGTGCTCGGGACTGCGATTCAAAACAGCGACGCCTTACTGTAATTTCGAATTCAATTCGTCTACTTTTGCGTTGCTCGGTAGCCGGTACAGAGCCGTCCCATCACTCGGTGCCTTCGTAGACGACGTTACTCCGAGCTCTTTTGCTTCTGACCAATCAGATCAGAGTACAGCGTCACCAGGTATCTTGCGTCGCCTCTGGCTCTTCTCTCCGCGGCATCCGCATCGGCGGAGTTGTTGCCGACCAATCTAATTGCGTCTGCCTCGAGTGCTGCTTTGATGATCTCGAAGGCCTGGGCTTCGTTGAAGTGCTCCATGGGAGTGCTTGCCCACCCGGGGCCCACTGTTGAAGAATGAGGAATTTACTCGGCGGACGCCCGCCATGCCAGCGGCCACGTGAGCGATCGCATCAAGGCATCGCTGGATGCGGGCATGCATGCCATCAACGCCCACCAATCGTGAGGCACCTAGCAGTTCAGAAGTCAGCAGACGGAGCTTGAGACTGCGAAGGCCGTCGTTGCCATCGACACCGGCAGGTCTCCCGTAGTGCTTAGCCCGCTGCATGCAGAAAAGTGAGAACCAGCGCGGCCAGAAGGATGGTCTCGCACAGGATCAGGGCTATGGGCCGAATGCCGACGTTCAACAGTTCCTTCGGTCGCGTCTTCATGCCGATGCTGGCCACCGCCACGACGAGCAGCCATCGCGACACGTCACTGCCCAGTTGCTGCGTGCTTGCAGAGAAGCAACCGACGCTATTGATGCACACAAGCACCGCGAAACCGGCGACGAACCATGGGACCAGTGGGGGACGACGCGATCCTGCAGCGGCGGTGGCACGTGTCATCGCCGCAGTCAAGGTGACGATCGGCAGCAGCATGGCGACCCTCAGCAGCTTGACCAACGTGGCCGTGTCGCCAGTCTCTTGCGACATCGAATAGCCCGCCCCGACGACCTGGGCGACGTCGTGAATGGTTCCACCCAGAAAGATGCCAGCCTTGTGCGGATCCAATGCCATCCAGCGGGCAATCGTCGGGTAGGCGACCATGGCGAGGGTGGAGAGCGTGCTCACAGCGATCACCGTGAGCATGGTGGCGCGCTCCTTTTGAGGGTGCGGAGGCATTGCACTTGACAGCGCCAATGCAGCAGATGCGCCGCAGATTGCGGTCGCTCCACCTGTAAGCAGTCCGAAGAGCGGATCAAAGCGCAATGCCCTCGCAGCGTGCATTGATAGGGCGATGATCAGGATGACCGAGAGCGAGATGAACGCCACGAGCGGCCAGCCGAGCGAAAGGATCTGCGGCAAGGTAATCCGCATCCCGAGCAGCGCGATGCCGGCACGCAGCATCGTCTTTGAGCAGAACTCGATCCCCGGCGTGCAGCGCACCTCGGTCGACATGAAATTCATGGCGATGCCGAGCAGGAGTGCAATCAGCATGACGGGCGCGCCGTGGTGTTCTGCGACCCAGGTTGCGGCTGCGGCAACGACGCCGCATGCCAGTGCGCCTGGGAGCAGGCGTCGGCTGCGCTCGGGCCATGCGCCCAGTGAAGTGGTGGCCATGGGATTCGCTCAGGCCGTCGGCAGCGGGTGCCGCTTGAATCGTTCGCGCAGTTCGTTCTTGAGCATCTTGCCGTTCGGATGAACAAATGCCCGGCAATTTACGAAGCGCCGGCCTCTTCGGAAGCCGCCCCCGCTACGCAAGACGATGGCCGAAGCGACCTCCTTTGAAGAGACAGGCGACATCTTTCCTACCTCTTGACGAGGTCGGCGCACGCCATATCTTTTCGAATGGCCTGGTCTTGCTTGTTGCCTACTGGCACATTCTGAGTGAGGTGCGTCACACAATCCTCTTTCGTGAGCGCAGTGGTCAGCTTTGCCTCTGTCCCGGATGCACAGGCGCTCAGATTGCTCGCGACGATGGCGACGATCGCGATTGAAATCAAGGTCTTCAAGGTGTCTCCTTTTGAGATGATGAAATGATTATGAAATTCGCTTCGAGCACTGCTGGTCGTCTACATTGATGGCCCCTCCTCGCATCGTCTCGGCGCTCCGCTCTCAGAGACGAGATTCCGGTCGCTTGTGCAGCGCGAAGTCGCTCATGCCCTACGCCCAGGCCGTCGCCAGCGGATGGCTCTTGAACTGCTCTCGCAACTTGTTCTTGAGCATCTTTCCGGTCGCGCCCAGTGGAATGGCTTCAACGAACGCGACGTCGTCGGGCGTCCACCACTTGGCGACCTTGCCCTCGAAGAAGGAAAGCAAGTCATCGCGCGTGAGCTCGGCGCCGGGCTTCTTCACGACCACCAGCAGCGGCCGCTCATCCCATTTGGGATGGGGCACGCCGATGCACGCAGCCATCGACACCTGGGGGTGTGCCATCGCGATGTTCTCGATGTCGATCGAGCCGATCCATTCGCCGCCGGACTTGATCACGTCCTTCGCGCGGTCGGTGATTTGCATGAAGCCGTCGGCATCGATCGTGGCGACGTCGCCGGTGGGGAACCAGCCGTCGACGAGCGGGTCGCCGCCCTCGTTCTTCAGATAGCGTGACACGACCCAGGGACCGCGCACCATCAACTCGCCACTTTGCTTGCCATCCCATGCGAGCTCGGCACCGTGCTCGTCGACGATCTTCATGTCCATGCCGGGCACGGCGCGGCCCTGCTTGGCTTGGATCGCGTAGCGTTGCTCGCTCGATAGCGACGCCAGGTCACCCTTGAGCACGCAAGCCGTTCCCAGCGGGCTCAGCTCGGTCATGCCCCAGGCGTGGATCACCTGCACGCCGTGCTTCTCCTGGAAACAGCGCATCATCGCAGGCGGGCACGCCGCGCCGCCGATCACGGTGCGGCGCATGGTAGAGAACGTCAGGTCATGAGCCTCGACGTGTGCCAGCAAGCCCTGCCAGACGGTGGGCACGCCTGCAGACAAGGTGACGCCCTCCGACTCCAACAGCTCGTGCAATGACCGTCCGTCCAGGCCCGGGCCGGGAAGCACCAGCTTTGCGCCGACCATGCAGGCGACATAGGGCAGCCCCCACGCATTGACGTGAAACATTGGCACGACCGGCAGGATCACGTCGCGCGCGCTGCAATTGAGCGAGTCGGGCAGTGCCACCGCATACGCGTGCAGCACCGTCGAGCGATGGCTGTACAGAACCCCTTTGGGATTGCCCGTGGTGCCGCTCGTGTAGCAGAGCGTCGCCGCGGTGTTCTCGTCGAACGTCGGCCAGACGTAGCGGTCATCGTGCGCGGCGAGCAAGTCCTCGTAGCACAACAGGCCGTCAATGCGGCTCGAGGCGGGCATGTGGGCGCGGTCCGTCATCGCGACGAACGCCTTGATCGTCGTCATGCGCGGCGCGACGGCTTCCACCAACGGCATGAAGCTGAGGTCGAAGAAGAGCACCTGGTCTTCGGCGTGGTCGGCGATCCATGCGAGCTGGTCCGTGTGCAGCCGCGGATTGAGCGTGTGCAGCACGGCCCCCGAGCCCGACACGGCGAAGTACAGTTCCATGTGGCGGTGACCGTTCCAGGCCAGTGTACCGATGCGGTCGCCGGACTTCACGCCCAGCGCGATGAGCGCGTTGGCCATGCGGCGTGCGCGCGATGCGAATTCCCTGAAGCTCTGGCGATGAATGTCGCCTTCGACGCGACGCGAGACGATCTGCTGGGCGCCGTGATGGCGCTCGGCGTGCGTCAGCAGCGATGAGATCAGCAGCGGTTGCTGCATCATCTGTCCGTTCATTTGATACTTCCTTTTTGAATGGCAGTCTTCGTCAGATCACAGCGCCGCCATTTGGACTGATCACTTGGCCAACCAAGTAGTGATCGTCTGATGCGAGATACACCGCCAACGATGCATATTCCGCCGGCTGACCGATGCGGCCTGTCGGGATCAACTGGAAGAGGCTGTTGCGTTGTGCCGCAGTCGCGGTGTCGAGGTAAGCCTGAAAGGGCGGCGTCAGCACGGCTCCGCACGCGATCGCGTTGACATGTATGTTGGCGCCGGCGACATCGAGCGCCGTGGTCTTGGTCAGGCTGATCACCCCCGCCTTGGTCGCGGAATAGCCGGGGCTATGCATGCTTTGCGTTCCTAGGCCGGCGATCGAAGCGATGTTGATGATCTTGCCCGAGCGTCGTGGCTCCATGATGCGCAGAGCCGCGCGCGTGCAGAAGAACACGCCATGCATGTTGACGTCCCACCATTTGAGCCAGTCTTCATCGCTCAACGAAGCAACGATGCCCAGTGACTGCCTCTCCATCGGCGTGGTCAGGTAGGCGTAGTGGCGGTTACGTCGTGATTCCTCCGCGGGTGAGGTCGGGACGCGGGCCGCGTTGTTGACCAGGATGTCGACTGTGCCGAACCGCTCCGCCGCCTGGGAGAACATCGCATCGACGGCCGCACTGTCGGACACGTCGCAGCGCAGCGCCAAGCATTCGACTCCGGTCGCAGCAAGTGCCTTCTCGGTATGAGACAACGCTTCGGAATCGATGTCACAGACGACGAGATTCGCCCCTTCCTGCGCCATCGCCAGGGCAATAGCACCGCCGAGGCCCGGTCCTGCGCCGGTGACCAGCGCGACTCGCCCGGCCAGGCGCCCCTGTGCTGCATTGCTTGATTTGCTCATGAGAAATTCCTTCAGTGAGCGATGGCCGGCGTTGGCGCGCATTGCACCTTCGGACCGCGCGCAGCCATCGCGAAGAACACACCGGCGAGAACGGCGAACAGGTCGGTTGCCAGTAGCACAACCGTCAAGGGTGATGCGAAGCCCGCGGCAGTCAGGCGATCACTCGCAGCGCCCGCAGCCAGGTTGCCGATCGCAACGGCCAGGACATTGATGAGGAGCATCGTCACGCCGGTCACCGTCGAGCGCATCTGCACCGGGGTCAGTCCTTGGATCAGCGCGAGCGCCGGGCCGTAGAGGGCGAGCGGCAGAAAGAAGCCGGCGCAAAGCCCGACATAGAACAGGTCTGAGCCCGCCGGCGCAAAGCGCGCGGCAATCATCAGCGGCGTGCACAGTGCGATCAATGCCAGCATGAAGCCGGCGTGGCCGCCTTTCATGCGGCGCGCGAAGCGGTCGCTCAGCATGCCGCCGACCAGCGCGCCCAGCACGCCGAACAGAATCTCCAGGCCGCCGAGCTGCCGCGCGATCTGGCTCGGATCGAAACCACGCTCACGCACCAGCCACAGTTGCGTGAAAACCAAGCCCACGAACACGAGGTGCACGAGCACGAAGCCGGCGATCGTCGCCTGCACGGTACGGTTCGCGCGCAGGACCGCGAGCACTCCACGCACTTGCTGCCGGAACGGCGCACCGCGTTCGGCCTCGCCCGGGGCACCGCGTCGATCGCGCAGCATCAGCAACGGCAGCGCGACTACTACTCCCACGATGCCGAGCATCGTGAAAGTCGATCGCCATCCCTCGCTCGCACCGAATGAGCCTGCCAACAGGAAGCTCAATCCCATGCCCAGGGGGATGCCCATGAAAAAGATGCCCATGGCCCCGCCGCGTCGCTCATCGCCGAACAGCTCAGCCAGTAATGACACCGCAGCGGGCACGAGGGCGGCTTCCCCGCTTGCGACAAGGAACCGGGCCGCGGCCATCTGCTCGAAGCTGTGCGCCGCGCCCGAGGCCGCGGTGCACACGCTCCACACCAGAATGCCCGCCGCCATCACCTTCGTACGGCTGAAGCGGTCGGCAAGCGTGCCCATGAAGACAGCCATGACACCGAAGCTCAACACCCACACCGCGCCGGTGAGGAACCCGTATTGCGCATTGCTCAGCGCGAGTTCCTGCGTGATCTGCGGCGAAAAGCCGAGCAGCATGTTGCGGTCGATGTGGGCCAGCACATGGATCGCGAGCAGTGCGACGAGCACGGCGCGAGGGCTGTTCTTCCAGCGCATGGGTGTCTCCTTATTTGACGTCCGTGAAGCCTCAGGCGACGCGACGCAGCGGCGTTTCGCGCTCTCCGGCGAAGCGATTGGGTGCGTAACCGAGCGCGGCCAACGTCTCGTCAGTGTTGGCGTAGTGGGTGCCGATCTGGTAGATGCGGCGCGCGTCTTCGCCGGTTGCCACCTCGCGGTGCAACTCGCGCGCGATGCGAACCATCTGCTCAATCTGCTGCACGCTCGTGAAGCGCTCGCCCTTGCATGCCCACAGGTTGTCCTCGATGCCGACCCGGACGTGCAAGCCCATCGCGATGGCCATCGTATTGAGCGGAAGCACGTTGCGCATGACGCTTTCGATCGTCAGCACTGCGTTCTCCGGGCACCGGTTGATGAACTCCATCATGTTGCGCGGATTGGGACCGTCGGCGCCGCCACCGATGGCGACCCAGTTCAAGATCAACGGGCCGGTGTAGGCGCCGCGCCGGATCAGGCGCTCGACGGACTCCAGGTTGGCGACGTGGCCGAGCATGAAGTGCGGCTGGATGCCGGCAGCCTGCAGGCGCTTCAGATGCTCGTCGACGAAGGCCGGACCCGACTCGTACCACATCTCGCGATAGGCCTTGTAGTAGGCCGGCGTCGAGAGCGACGTTCCGGCGATGTCGTCCGCGCTCATCAGCTCCATGATGTTCATCTGGCTGGTGTTGACGGCGACGGTCACCTGGTCGGGCTTGGGATCGAGCTCAGCCAGCATGTGGCGTGTGTCGTCCGTGAGCCACTTCGCCTGCTCGCCGTCGCCTTCCGGCGCGAACGAGATCGAGCCACCGACCTGCAGCACCATCTTTGGCACCGCTTCGCGAAGGCGCGCGAGCAGCTCGTTGAACATGGACAGACGCTTGCTGCCCTTGCCGTCGGCTTCCCGCACGTGGACATGCAGCACGGTGGCGCCCGCGTTCCAGCAGTCCACAGCCTTCTGGACCTGTTCGGCCATCGTGACCGGAATGTCGTCGGAGTCGCCAGGCAGGAATTCGGGCCCGTAAGGCGCGACCTGGATCACCAGGGGTTGCTGGTTCTCCGGCAGGAGGGAGTCATCGAGAAATTGCATGGTGGTTCCTTTCGGTGTTGGTGGAGGCTGTGTCGTTGCTGCGCTCGATTTCCTCGAGCAGGATGGGAGCGCCCAGACTCATGCTGTGAATGCCGAGTACCGCGACGCATTGGAGGACTGCGGCGATTTCTTCCTTGCTCGCGCCAAGGTCCAGCGCCTTGCGGATATGGCGGCGCACGCCCGGCCCGTACATGTGAGTGCAGGACGCGTCGACTGCGATGGCGAGGAATTCGACGGTCTTGGGATCCAGTGCGCCGCCCAACACGGGCGTGGCGCCCATCACCATGAATTTCTCGGTCCATGCCGGATCGAGTTCGTAGATGGGGTCCCAGTTGGGGTTCCATTCGCCTGCGTCGCGCAAGCGGTCGCACAGGGGCGTGGTTGATTGACTTGATGGCTTCATGTCGTGTCTCCTTGAGCCCGAATTCTTCTCAATCAGCGCTTTCTCGTCTTGACCGATCGGGACATTGACTTACCATTTCGGGACACCTGCCGTTTACCCCATGACGAACCTTGTTCGCAGCGCAAGCCTCACTTCCTTTGCGGAGATGGCGGGCGCCTGTGCTCTCGATGCACACGCCTTGCTGTCTGAGGTAGGACTGCCCAGCCGCTGCCTGGGAGAACCGGATCTACTGATCCCGGCACAGCCGGTCGGCAGGCTCCTGGAACTGGCGGCCCGGCGGGGACACGAGCCGGCCTTCGGGCTTCGAATGGCTCAATCGCGGCGCCTGTCCAATCTGGGCCCTCTCGGCTTGATGCTTCGTGATGAGCCCACGCTTCGGCATGCCCTTGAAGCCATCGTCGCGAACACGCATCTGCACAACGAGGCGCTATCGCTGCAAGTCGAGGAAGTGGGCAACCTGGTCGCGATTCGCGTTGAACTCGCGACGGAGGATGGCAAGCCCTACCGGCAGGCCACCGAGCTGGCCATCGGGGTGATGTTTCGAACCCTCGAGGTCTTCATGGGGGCACAGTGGCGCCCGCGTCTCGTGTGCTTCTCTCATCGGGCGCCGCAACGGCTTTCGCTCTATCAGAGCGTCTTCGGCCCGGCCGTCGAATTTGGCCACGCCTTCAACGGGATCATCTGCAATACGGCCGACCTCGATGCGCCAAATCCGGGCGCAGACCCCGTCATGGCCCGCTATACAAACCGCCTGCTCGGGACATCTCCAAGAAGGAAGCCGAAGGTCTCCGATCGAGTGCGCGAGCACATCGTGCTCTTGTTGCCGCGCGGACATTGCCGCGTGGAAGTGATCGCGCAGCATCTGGGCATCGACCGCAAGACCGTGTCGCGCCACTTATCGCGCGAAGGCACGACCTTCAGCGCGCTGCTCAATGACGTGCGCAAGGACCTGTTGAACCAATATCTGGAGGACGGCGCGCGCCCCCTTGGAGAGGTCGCCGCTTTGTTGGGATTCTCCGAACCGAGCGCTTTCTCACGCTGGCACAAACAACTGTTCGGAACGACAGCACGCAGCCGGTTCACCACCCGAGCAGGGTGGCTGGCAGGGCGGAGCTAGGAGACGTTCGCGCCGGATTCAGCGCACTGCACCGTGCGAGCCCTGTCCGCCGCGCGGACGAACGGCTATGCTTCGCCGCGATTCGCTTCTGTTCAAAACATTCTGTTTACTGAGGGGCATCATGGCCGCATGGACTTGGGCGATACCTGTAGCGACGATGGTCGTGCTGGCGCTTGCCGGCGTCGCGAGTGCAATGGGTGCAGTGCTCGGCACGCTTTGTGCCCTCGGTCTCGGCGCTGCGGTGGTGGCCGCGGTGCATCACGCCGAGGTCATTGCGCATCGAGTGGGCGAGCCTTTCGGCACGCTGGTGTTGGCACTGGCGGTCACCGTGATCGAAGCGTCACTGCTTCTCTCGATGATGCTTGCCGGCGGCGAGGAAATGGCCGTGCTGCCGCGCGACACGATCTATGCCGCGGTGATGATCATCTGCAACGGCGTGGTCGGCATTTGCCTGCTCGTTGGCGGGTTGGCGCATCGCGAACAGAGTTTCCGGATCGAAGGCAATGCGGCCGGAATGGCCGCTTTGATTGCGATGTCAGCCCTGATCCTCGTGCTGCCAGCATTCAAGTCCGGCAATGGAGGGTCGTACACCCTCCCTCAACTGTGGTTCGTTGCCTGCGCTTCTGCCGCGCTGTGGGCGATCTTCATCTTCATTCAGACGGTGAGTCATCGCGACTACTTCCTTCCGACCAATACGGCGGCCGATGAGCAAGCACATGAAGCGCCGCCGTCCGCGCGCGAGGCCTGGACAAGCTTTGCGCTGCTACTGGTGTCGCTCGTCGCGGTCGTTGGGCTCGCCAAGGTGCTCTCGCCAAGCATCGAGCGGGCGGTTGAGGCAGCCAATGCGCCCAGGGCAGTCGTCGGGATAGCGATCGCGTTGCTGGTGTTGATGCCGGAAGCGCTGGCGGCGACGCGCGCTGCCCGAGCGAACCGCTTGCAGACCAGTCTCAACCTGGCTATCGGTTCGGCCTTGGCTTGCATCGGTCTGACTGTTCCGGTCGTTGTCGTCGCCGCCGTCGCGTTCGACTTGCCTTTGGTGCTGGGACTCGATCCGATCGAAATGGCGCTGCTCATGGTGACTTTCATCGTCAGCGCCATCACGCTTGGCAGCGGTCGGACACATATGATGCAGGGAGCGGTTCATCTTGTGATCTTTGCGGCCTTCCTGTTCCTGGCGATTGAGCCCTGAGCGGATGCGCGGGCGACGATGCCGCCACAGCGCGCACCACGAATCGATGCTTCGCACTCGATAGAACGCGGGCTCGGCAGGGACGTCGGTCCAGATCGAGAATTGCGTAAACATGATGCGCCGTCGAACGACCGGTCTATGGCAGGGCGCATGTCCGCTATGGGGCGGCGGTGCCGCCGAAAGAGAACGTCTGAACCAAGTCGGTAGTGCAGCGTGTCCGGACAAAGTCGCATCGCTGCTCGAACGCCCGCAAACAGGCGGACAGCGGCCCTCCCAGTCGCCCTAGAGGGACGACCGCTGGGGGGCATACCGGCCTCACGGCAGAAATCAGACCCTCGCAATGCAGCCGTCGACATGCGTCCCAGTGGTCGGGCGAGCGCCGCTCAACTCCTTGAAGGCGCCGGCTTAATTTTGAAAAAGCGGGGGTCGGAAATTTGGAAGGCGAGGCGCTAAGTTGTTGATTTTCCTGGGTAACCAGAAGAGACAAGTTTGAAGAAACTCAGAGTTCGTTCAAAGTTAGGCCGGAATTCCATCAAATTTAGGGCCTAACTTTGACGACCGCGCGCGCAAGTCGTTGATTCGATGAGGAGTCGGGCGCCGCGGAACCCAAACGCCCTCGCCGTCCTTCTTGGCACTCGGGCAAAGACCGGTCAGGGTAGGGCGGGGCGGGGGAGCACGTCCGCCCCTACAGGGGACCCCCAAACCGCCCCAGAAGTCTTTCACGCGTCGCGTTCGACTGCACGATCCGTAGGGGCCTCAGGCAGTTCAAACAACTGCCCAACGCCAGCGACCACGGCAGTGACAGCGGCGGCGGTGTTGGGAATGTGTTCAAAAACACGCGCGGGATCTAGCTCTCCCACATAGTTTGATCGGGCCACATGTCTGAAGCCCAAGACAGACTTGAGGCTCTTCGCGCCTGCGGCATCGATCAGTGCGCCCCGGTCTTCCGTAGGCATGCTTGCAAGACGGATGAGATCTTGGTGCCACGTCTCGCTCTTTGGCAACTTGCCGTCCGTTTGCTCGATCACCTGCTTGAGCAGGCTCTCCAGCTGGGTGTAGATGCCTTGGATGTGCTGTGCGATGCCCGCGGCGTGGAATGCCTCGTCATAGGCGTCGGATGATTCGACTTCAATCGCTGCTGCTTCGCCTCGGCATCTTGCAAGGCCGCGATGGCCCGCTCCAGATCCGCCGCCTTTGACAAAAGAAGGGTTTGAAAGGCGTGTTCACTCACGGGCATGCTCTTTCATCAGCGCTACCTTCGTCGCCGGCAGGTGGTCCGCGAATACCAAGTCGACATCGACGTCCCGCAGGTGGGCCCATGCCACATCCCAGACGTCTGCCTCAGAGAGGCCGCCCTTGGACTCCACCAGGATGTCCAGGTCCGATTCCGCGTCGATGAGTGCGCTGGTGCGCGCGAATGATCCAATCACCTCGCACACCACGCCGCGGTGCCTCAGTGCCTCAAGGGTCTCCTGAATCTGCGCACGCAGCATCGCCCGCCGAGCATCGCTGCGATCTCGGAGAATGTCGCCAATGGGTCGACGCAGGAGACTGGGCATCGCATGATGTTAGCGGATCGACCAGCCTCACGCGGGGTTTCTGTCTTTCGCACGGTCACCGGTGGTTTGGCGCGCAGCGCAGGACTGCTTTTAACCAAAGGGGCTACAGCAGATGCGAGCGCCAGCTGCAGGAGGGGCAGGGCGCTCGGATCACCCCCGAAGCGCGTGCGCACTGATGGCATGGCAGACCACAATGCGCCACACCGCCGATTCCGGCCAGAACCAGGCAGTCGGTCGCGGCGTGAGCCACGTCCTTACCCGCACACGGAGGACGATGCTCGGCAAGACTGCACCGAGCAGGCCCATCACGTTGGATGGTGAGCTTCATGAACGCCAGATGGTAAATTGCCGCGCCTGAGCGCGCGGAGGTCAGCAGATCTCTCGCAGCGATATCAACATCGAAGGATCTTGGCAGCTGATGAGCACCGTACCCACGGACCAGGCCAACCACACTGCGCACCACGCGGCCTCGCTGGCGCCCTTGTTCACACCGCACGGCCGTCTCACCTTGGTCCAGGCGGAGGATGTGCCATCGCTGGAAGTCGCCACAGCTGCTCGTCTTCAGGAGGCGTTTGCGCGCGGCTCGGGCCTTGGACTGCTGCAACTCGGTGCGGGCGAAGTAGCGACTGCGCTGCCTGCCGTCCTGTCCTACTGGCGCGACTTCGCAACTCGGTACGTGACAGCGCTGTGCACGCTACCCGACGCCGACGAAAACGGTGCCAAGGTTCACGTGGCGCCCCCTGCTTACGATGTGCTGGCGTCGCTGGCCGATGCCGCCCCGCCCATGGCGGGCGCCGAATATGTCACGGGGACCGCGCTTGCCTCGCTCTGGCAAGAGCTCGATACGGCGTTCGCCAGCGAGTTGCTCCAAACGGGCAGCACCGTTCAGGAGTTTCTGCGGCGTCACGATCCGGCCTGGAACCTCGTCGGCCGCGTGCACTTCAACCTGGCCGAAAACCGCAAGGACGAGGAAGCCCCGTTCGCGTTCGTCGCCACCTACACGACCCGGCTGTCGAAGCAAGCCAAGGCCCAGCACCTTCCCTTGGGGCGGGCACTGCAAGAGTACGCCGACGCGTCGAACCAGGAACTGCTGTCGTTGCTGCTGCCAGTCCAGCGCGCGGCGGAGCAATGCGCCTGGCTCAAGGCGATGGTCGACAGCGGGGAGATCTTCCATCCCCTGCGCTGGACGCCGCAGGACGCCTTTGCGCTGCTGCGCGACGCCCAGGCGCTGGAGGCTGCGGGCATCGTCCTGCGCATGCCGGCCCGCTGGCGCACAGGCCGGCCGGCGCGCCCACAGGTGACGGCAATCCTCGGGACAGCGTCACCCTCGAAACTGGGAACAGACGCGCTGCTGGACTTCCGCATGGACGTCACGCTCGAAGGCGAGACACTCAGCGCCGGCGAGATCACGGAGTTACTCGCCGAGTCCGACGGGCTCGCGCTGGTTCGCGGCCAGTGGGTCGAGGTTGACCACAAGAAGCTCGCAGCGACACTCGAACACTTTGAGCAAGTCGAGCAAGCCGCCTCGTCGCAGGGGCTGAGCTTTGGCGACGCCATGCGGATGCTTGCGCGCGCCGACGCGGAAGGCTCGCTCGCCGCCCCCGAAGTCGGCGTGGACTGGTCGCAGGTGATGGCCGGCCCCTGGCTCGCGCAGACGTTGCAGGGGCTGCGCAGCCCGCAGGCGCTGGAATCGCTCGACCCGGGGCCGGCGTTGCGAGCAACGCTGCGGCCCTATCAGCAAGTGGGCGTGCGGTGGCTGCATCTTCTGGCCCGGCTTGGCTTGGGCGCCTGCCTGGCCGACGACATGGGCTTGGGCAAGACGATCCAGGTGCTGTCGCTGCTGTTGGTGCTCAAGAACCAGGTCGACGCTCGGACGCCGGCGAAGCCGAGCCTCCTGGTGGCCCCAGCCTCGCTGCTCGCGAACTGGGCGAGCGAGATCGCGCGCTTCGCTCCGAGCCTGAAGCTGCTGCTTGCGCATCCGTCCGCATTGGCGGCCAACGATTTGACTGCGGTCGATGCGGCACGGCTGGCACAGGTGGATCTCGTCATCACGAGCTACGGCACGTTGCTGCGCCTGCCCTGGCTGAAGGACACGGCGTGGCGCCTGGTCGTTATCGACGAGGCGCAGGCAATCAAGAATCCGAATGCCAAACAGACCCGCGCCGTCAAGCAACTCGGCGCCGAGGCACGCATTGCCTTGACCGGCACGCCGGTCGAGAACCGGCTTGGGGACCTATGGTCGATCTTCGACTTCATCAACCCCGGGCTGCTCGGCTCTTCCAAGCAGTTCGCGGCCCTGGTCAAGCAACTGGTGGAACGCGAACACAACCCCTACGGTCCACTGCGGGAACTGGTGCGCCCCTACATTCTGCGGCGCATGAAGACTGACAAATCGGTGATCGCCGACCTGCCCGACAAGACGGAGGTCAAGGCGTACTGCCCGTTGAGCCGCAAGCAGGCGGCGCTCTACGAGGCTGCGGTGCAAGAACTCGCAACACACCTCGAACAGACCGACGGCATTCGACGCCGGGGCGTCGTGCTCGCGGCCCTGATGCGTTTCAAGCAGATCTGCAACCACCCATCGCAATGGCTGGGAGACAACGCCTGGGCTGAAGACGACAGCGGCAAGTGGGCTCGGCTGCGTGAGCTCGCCGAGGTGATCGCGGCCAAGCAAGAGAAGGTGCTGGTGTTCACGCAGTTTCGGGAGATGACGGCGCCGATTGCAACGTTTCTCGCCTCGGTCTTCGGGCGCTCCGGCCTGGTCCTGCACGGCGAAACCGAAGTGAAGAAGCGCCACGAACTGGTGCGTCGCTTCCAGGACGACGAGGAGATCCCCTTCTTCGTGCTCTCGCTCAAAGCCGGTGGCGCCGGGCTCAACCTGACCGCCGCCTCGCACGTCATTCACTTCGACCGCTGGTGGAACCCGGCGGTGGAGAATCAGGCCACCGATCGGGCGTTTCGGATCGGGCAGAAGAAAAACGTGCTGGTTCACAAGTTTGTCTGCCGAGGCACCGTCGAAGAAAAGATCGACGAACTCATCGAGTCCAAGCGCCAGCTGTCGTCCAACCTGCTCGAAGGCGGCGCCGAGCTCATGCTGACCGAGATGAAGGACGATGAGTTGCTCAAGCTTGTCGCGCTCGACATTCATACCGCCATGGAGGAGACCTGAGTCATGTCCTACGAGTACGGCTGGAAGCCTTACGTGAGCGTCGCCGAGCGGCGCAGGAAGGCCGAACGTGAAATGGCCAAGCTGCGCAAGAAGGGATACAACGCCGCACCGGTGGTGCTTCAAGGGCGCAAGCTCGCCACCACGTTCTGGGGCAAGGCCTGGGGCGACAACCTCGAGTCGTACAGCGACTTCGCCAACCGGCTCCCCCGCGGGCGCACCTACGTGCGCAACGGCTCAGTGGTTGACCTGCAGGTCGACGGCGGCGAGGTCAAGGCCATGGTGATGGGATCGGAACTCTACGAGGTAACGGTGACCGTGTCGCCGCTGCGGAAGGCGCGCTGGAATTCGATCTGCACGGACTGCTCGGGATCGATCGATTCGCTGGTCGAGCTCTTGCAAGGGCGCCTGTCCAAGGCGGTGATGGAGCGCGTGTGCCAGCAAAAGACGGGGCTTTTCCCGTCACCCGCGGAGATCAAGCTGTCGTGCAGTTGCCCGGACTGGGCCGAGATGTGCAAGCACGTGGCGGCCGTGCTCTATGGCATCGGTGCCAGGCTCGACGCGCAGCCCGCTCTGGTGTTCAAGCTTCGTGCCGTCGACGAGGGCGAGCTGATCGCCGGCGCCGCGAAAGGACGCACACTCGGGAAGACAGCGCCCGTGTCGGCGAAGGTTCTTGACGGCGATGACCTCTCGGCCCTCTTCGGTCTGGAGATAGAGAGCACAGCGAAGCCCGAGCCGAAAACAAAGGCGAGCGCAAAGAATCCGAAGTCAGCGCCCGCCAAGAAGAAGCCAGCGGACGAACCACTTGCTGCGCGTACGCCGGCAAAGAAATCGCGCACCAAGCCGCTCACCCTGACTGACCCAGTCAAGGCACGATCTTCGAAAGCACGGCCGACGTAATGCGACTGCCTGAACGCGACGACGCTACTCGCCCGGCACGATGAAGAGCTGCTTCGATCCTGCCGTCCAGCGGTACCTGGTCCCGGCCAGAACCAGCCAGTCGGTCGCGCCGTGAGCCACGTCCTTACGCGCATAAGGGCGTGCCCCCAGGCAACAGGCATCCACATCGCTCCGTTCAACGAAATGCCCCGGGCGCTCGGCCTTGTCGAACGGGTTGCGTCAATATTGGTTTTGATATAAACTCGCGGCCAATGGACGAACCTCCGCGTAAGAAGATCACATTCCTCGGCGGGTCAGCTGGGCTGATTCGGGGCTTTCCGGAGTCTGCCAAGAAGGATGCCGGTTTCCAGTTGGACAAGGTTCAGCAAGGCTTAGAGCCCGACGACTGGGAACCAATGACCACGGTCGGACCGGGATGCAGGGAGATTCGAATTTGGGAGGAGGATGGAACATACAGGGTCCTGTACGTCGCCAAGTTTCCTGAGGCAGTGTATGTCCTGAACGCTTTCAAAAAGACGATGAAAAAGACGCCGCAAGCAAACATCGACGCCGCGAAAGCGGCGTATGCACAGATTCCGAAGCCAGCAGCGAAAGGAAAGGGGAAGAAATGAAGCACGCCACCGAGACTTACGACAATGTTTGGGATGCTCTGACGGATACCCCGGCAGAGGCTGAGAACATGAAGCTTCGTTCGGCTTTGATGCTGAAGATCGGCACATGGGTGAAAGGCCACGACTGGACGCAGGCTGCCGCAGCCAAGAAGCTCGGAATCAATCAACCCCGCCTGAACGATCTGCTCAAAGGGAAAATTAGCAAATTCAGTCTCGATGCGCTCGTGAACATTGCTGCTGCAGCTGGCCTGCACGTTCAGGTTGAAATCTTTGAACTCGAGGAAGCCTAGGCGATCGCTCACCCACCCACCGCGTTGGACCGCAGACGGCCACGAGCCGACGTTCGGCCGCGCCTCGGAATTCGCCGGCGAGCGGACATTCGCAGAGGGAGAGACGTCGCCGGGGCGGAGTCCTTCACCTCCATCTTCTTGAGGAGGGACCTCGCCGGCTTAAGTCAACTCGGTATGGCAGGATGCCGCATCGACCGCGGACCGCAATATGCCACGAAACTCATTTCAGAAGATTACCCAGGTTTTCGAGTTGACCGTAGCGCGCAGCATATAACACCACGATGAAAAGAATTTTGACCACAGTTTTTCTGCTGGTGTTTTGGTTTTTAGGTGTGGGTTGCACGGCTACACCTAAGGCCTCCGAGCCGCCACAGGGATACCTTTACTGCAATGTCTTTACGTCTAATGCTTGTTTCAGCATAGACAGAGGGGACGTCATGACGATGCGTCTTCCAGTTGATTTTGTTATTTACAATTTGGAATTATCCGGCGGATTGAAGCTGTTGCTCTATAACGGCTATCAGCCGTCTAAAGTGCCTGCAGCAGAAAGTTCCAGCGTCAAGCGCTACTCATCTCTAGATGGGAGCTATGAGTACGTTTTGGCGTCTGACGGGAGACGCGTAATCACTTACGCGTCAAATCAAAAAAAATTCCCAGCATTGCAACTTGTAATCAATAAATTTGAAACTTCGCAAAAGAAAGTTCTGATTGATTTTTTGGAGACTTTTCGACCTTGTAGCGGCGGCGGGACTGGAGTTTTTTCGTGCGACAAAAATGAAGTCCTTTTCAAGGACTTCATTCAGGAGAATTTGAGGTAAATCGCAATAACCTCTAAACTGCGGTTGCATGTCCGATTTCGGCCAGTAGCCGTCCTTCACAAGTTGGTCCTTGGACGACTGGTGGCGATCACAAAGCAGCCGCGGGTTGCGCGGATGCTGGTCGGCAGCTCGGTGCCGGAAGATGACAAGCAACTGTCGAGTTCCGTTGTGCAGCACGTGCCTTCGGGAGGGCAGGGCGGAACTGCGGGTTCGTCCACGTTGCAGCCTTAGACGGTTTTGGGGCGCCGTCGCATCGCGGCCTAGAACCGATTAGTGGGCCTCGCCTCACAATTCACGGGATCGCTGACGTCTCGTGGCGTTGACAGGCACGTACAGGACAGCCAGGGCACCCGCTAGACGGTACATTCGCATCGCATGGTGAAGCCAGATCGGTTTCAATTGCAACAACTCGCACCAAATCCCTCTAACCGGCGCTCGGGGCTTACCGTGTAGGAGTAGCGTCAGCGGATGCATTGGCCGACGCCAAGTAAGTGAGCTGGACTCATGCTTGCAGGCATTGCGCGTGCTCCATATTCTTCGGGATCCGAACCGCTGGGCGCAACAATGCAGCCGGACGCTCCATCCTCGTCCTGCAAGGAGATCCAATGAGCACCGCTACCGAAGCCAAGCCCCCGCTTCCCCCCTTCACGCTGGAGTCGGCACGCCAAAAGGTGCGTCTTGCCGAAGACGCGTGGAATACGCGCGATCCTAAGCGCGTCGCCCTTGCCTACACGGTGGGCAGCGAGTGGCGTAACCGCGCCGAGTTCCCGGTGGGCCGCACCGAAATCGAGGCCTTCCTCACCCGCAAGTGGGCGCGTGAGTTGGATTACCGCCTAATTAAGGAGTTGTGGGCGCACGACGGCAACCGCATCGCGGTTCGTTTCGCCTATGAATGGCACGACGACGCAGGCAATTGGTTCCGTTCCTACGGCAACGAAAACTGGGAGTTCGACGCAAACGGATTGATGGCAAAGCGATTTGCCAGCATCAACGACAAGCCCATCGCGGAGAGCGAGCGCAAATACCATTGGCCTCAGGGCCGGCGGCCGGATGAGCATCCGGGACTCAGCGAGCTTGGCCTGTAGGGGCTCTATCAGTCGATCGAATTCGACCCCCACACCGGCAGCGGGCCGCTCAGATGCACGAGATCGCAAATCCACCCGCCGTTTTGCCAGTTCCGGCGTCGGAGGTGCTGAGTGCCCCCTTGCGACGGGAAGACCGCAAAGGGCGCATACCAGCCCCACAGCAGACGTCAAGAGTGCAGCGGGCAATGCAACGCACTACTTGAATGGCCGCTAGGCGGCGGATAGTTGCCTCCACCATCGAGGTGTAGCTGCGACTGCATTGCGCACACCGGCCCTGCAGCAGACGTCAGAATCAGAACTGCCGCGAAGCCGTCGTCGGCAAGTCGTCGTAGCCGACCTGCAAGTGCGATCCCGCGTTCAATGCAGGGTGCCTGAAGCCTCGTCCGGATCAAGTACTTCAGCGGGCAGGTCCCTCAGTGCGAGATGAAGTCTGCCGGCATCGACGGCTCGAGCGACAGCATCTTGCACGGCCTGATAGATCTCTCGGGCTGTGAGATGCGCAAGTCTGTTGGATATAGCAGGGGAAGGCGCAGCGAACCCGCCAATGCCAAGTTGCTGAGCAGCAGCTGTCGCTACCACTCGCGCAGCCAGTAGTGCATCCGCGCCGGTCGGGGGCTCGATACGAAACTCACGAAATCGAGTGCGCAGCGATTCGGGCACCCTGCTTGGGTCGTTAGATGTCCCAATGTAGATTGCCAGACTCGCATCGAACTCGATATCGAGAGACGCATCGCGCACCCTGCTTGCCGTGGTCGGCTCGAGCAGCGAGTGGAGCGCAGCCAAGGGGTCATATTGGGACCGCCTGGGTGCCTTGTCGAGTTCATCGAGCAGGAACACCGGGTTGGCTACGGTTCCAAGGCCGATCTCTTGAAAGATCATCCCTTGGGTGGCAGTACTCCAATGCCGTTCTGTGCCGAGGAGAAGGGACGTGGTCTGGGCGTTCTCAAAGGAGTGCCGCCGGATCGGCGCGCCAAGCGCCTGAGCCAGATCGTTGGCGTAATGGGTCTTCCCGAGCCCAGGATCTCCCCAGAGGTGGAGCGGCGGGATCTTCAGAGGCTGCCGTCCGTGTATCGAAAGAGTCACGCGCCGGGCGACGAAGTCCGTGACTTCAGCGAAATGCGGGTGTGCCTCGCGCAGGTACTGAAGAGACTTCGCCCATTTTTGCGGTCGGAACGCGGGATTGGCAACTCTGCGCAGTGCACCAGCGAGCTCGAGCTTCTTGGTGAGTTCGAGTTCGCGCTTCTGATAGTCCTTGTCGCGAAGGGTGGCGATGCGCCCGATTACCCTCAGCAGTTCTTCGCCACGAAGGACGGGGTGTTGGCGATCACGCCTTCGGCGTAGCACTCCGCGCTCGAAGGCCGTCACGAACGCGATCGCGTTCATCACCGGGGCGGCCGGTGTTGCTGGCACCCGACTGCTAGACCGAGAGAATAGCTCCTCGCGACGTAGATCTTCCTCAGCGTCGCGGGCCGCTTGAGCGAGTCTTGCTCGCTCTTGCTCCTTTTCGCGCACTTCCTCGGCGACAGCTAGCGGTAACAGCAGCTCGAACGGTCTGTGAGGATGTGGGCGTGCTATTCCAGATAGTCGGAAGCCTGCCGGGACATCGTCTTGTATCGAGAACACGATGGGCTCCTAAGCGGAGCCCGCGGGTCAGGCTCCTGGATTTGAACGATGGGCAAAAGAGGCGAGATAGGTCTCGAGCTTCGAGATTCGCGATCGATTGCTTTGCTGCCGCGGACGCACGCATTCACACGCGCGATTCATCGCGCGCATGGTCGGCATCGTGAAGAGGTGCGGCATGACGTTCATTCCGTGTATGCGCTGAATGCTAGCCAGTGGCGAGCGCCGAGTCAAAGCCTCGGACGGGTGGATTAATTTTGAAAAAGCGGGGGGTGGAACTTTGAAAATCGCCGCGCTAAGTTGTTGATTTCCTGGGGTAACCAGGCGAGACAACTTTGGAGAAACTCACCGGGCCGTGGCGGTGAGCCGCCGCCGACCAGCGCGACCGCGCTCGCGGTGTGGTGCGGGCTGGCGGTGGGCCTTCGCATCCAGCGCTCGGCCGCGAAGCGGCCGGCCAGGCTCGCGATGGCGGCGCTTTCGAGCGCCTCCTCGATGCGCATCGCCGGCAGCAGCCCGGCAAAGCGCTGCGCGAGCATCGACTTGCCCGAACCCGGCGGGCCGACCATCAGCAGGCTGTGATTGCCGGCGGCGGCGATCTCCAGCGCCCGCTTGGCGCCGGCGTGGCCCTTGACGTCGGCGAGGTCGGGATGCTGTCCGGCCGCCGCCGGCGGCGCGGGCATGACCCGCGCCCATCCTTCCCCGGCGGGCGCTGCCGGCTCGCTGCCGGCCGGCAGGAACTGCTGCACCACGTCGAGCAGGTGCCGTGCACCGTAGATCTCCGCGCCGGGCACCAGCGCGGCCTCCTGCGCGCTGTCGGCCGGCAGCACCAGCCGGGTGGCAATCCCGCGCGTGTGCAGCGCCAGCGCCATCGCGAGTGCACCACGAACAGGCCGCAACTGCCCCGAAAGGGAGAGTTCGCCGGCGAACTCGTGGCCGGCCAGCCGGTCGGCATCGATCTGGCCGCTCGCCGCCAGGATGCCGAGGGCGATCGGCAGGTCGAAGCGCCCCGAATCCTTCGGCAGATCCGCCGGCGCGAGGTTGACCGTGATCCGCTTGTTATTGGGGAATTCGAGGCCGGCGTTCTGGATGGCCGAGCGCACGCGCTCGCGGGCCTCCCTGACCTCGACATCGACCAGGCCCACCAGCGTGAAGCTGGGCAATCCGTTGGCCAGATGCACCTCTGCCGTGACGCTGGCCGCCTCGAGACCCAAGAGTGCGCGGCTCTGCACCAAAGACAGACTCATTTTTGCTCCCTTTCCCCAAGATGGTGCGCCCACCTCTTCTTGTTTGTGACGACGTGCAAGCCCGTGCAAGCCATTGTGAATGGGCTTTGGCCCGGTTTGGCACGCTCCCTGCTTGACTTGGCTTCAAACGCTTTCAAAACCACCGAGGAGTTTCTTGATGATGCATCGTAAATCCGACCAGTTTCTGGCCGTGATCGCCCTGGCTGCCCTCCCTGCGATCGCAAGTGCGCAAAGCACCGATGCGAGCGCGGCCGCGGCAGCGCCCGCGCCCAATCTCACGGGGAACGTCTCCGTGACGACGAACTACAAGTTCCGCGGTCAGGACCAGGATGTCCTCGGGCGCAACGACTTCGCCAAGACGAGCTGGTTCAAGCCGGCGATCCAGGGTGGCCTCGACTACGTCTTCGGCGACAGCGGCTTCTACGTGGGCAACTGGAACTCGAGCGTCAACTGGCTCAAGGGCAACTCGGTCGAGATGGACTTCTACGGCGGCTACAAATTCAAGGCCGGCATCCTCGACCTCGACGTGGGCGTCTACCAGTACTACTACCCCGGCAACACCGCGGGCAACACCACCGAGATCTACGGCGGGGCTTCCTGGACCGACGAGAAGATCGGAACCTTCGCGGGCAAGTATTCGTGGACTGTCTCGAAGGACTACTTCAACTACGCGGGCCATCAGGGCGGCTCGGGCCTGGACGGCCAGAACACCGGCTACCTGAACCTGTCGTACACGAAGGAAATCATCCCCAAGGTCACCTTCAAGACGGCCGTGGGCTACACCTTCCTGTCGAGCGATATCCGCAGCCTCGGCTTCAAGAGCTTCTTCGATTACAACGTGGGCGCTTCGTACGACTTCGGCAGCGGCCTGTCGCTCGCCGGCTCGATCCAGGGCGCCACCGAACAGAGCGCGTTCAACCTCGTGGCCAGCCCTGGCTTCGTTGTTTCGGGCGTTCCTGTCGGCACGACCTACTTCTCGCCGAACAAGCCCCGTTTCATCCTGACCTTGACCAAGACGCTCTAGTAGTCGCCGCGGACGCGGCCCGGACAGGCCGCGCCGTTTCCATCCATCTGTAGGAGAACATCATGAAGCTGGTCACAGCCATCATCAAGCCCTTCAAGCTCGACGAAGTGCGTGAGGCACTTTCGGCAATCGGCGTGCAGGGCATCACCGTTACCGAGGTCAAGGGCTTCGGCCGCCAGAAGGGCCACACCGAGCTGTATCGCGGCGCGGAATACGTGGTCGACTTCCTGCCCAAGGTCAAGATCGAAGCCGCCGTCGCCGACGAGCTCGTCGAGCGCGTGATCGAGGCGGTCGAAGGCGCCGCGCGTACCGGAAAGATCGGCGACGGGAAGATCTTCGTCTACGACCTCGAGCAGGTCGTTCGCATTCGCACTGGTGAAACGGGCCGCGAAGCCCTCTGATACGCACGGCACGAAAGACAAACCGAAATGAAAAAATTCCTTGTTTCGCTCGCGCTCGGATTGAGCGTGCTGGCCGCCGGCACCTCCGGCTTCGCGCAGACGACACCGGCCGCCCCCGCCGCCCCGGCCGCGGAAGCGCCGGCAGCCGCCGCGGCACCTGCGGCTGCGGCCGCTGCTCCCGCTGCCGCCGCCGCAGCAGCAGCACCGGCCGCCGCTGCAGCGGCAGCCGCGCCGGCTGCGCCCGCGGCGGCCCCTTCGTTCAACAAGGGTGACACGGCCTGGATGCTGGTCTCCACGCTGCTGGTCATCATGATGACCGTCCCCGGCCTCGCGCTGTTCTACGGCGGCCTGGTCCGCAGCAAGAACATGCTGTCGGTGCTGATGCAGGTGATGGTCACCTTCTCGATGATCGTGGTGCTGTGGATGATCTACGGCTACAGCCTCGCGTTCACCGAGGGCAACGCCTTCATCGGCGGCTTCGACCGGATCTTCATGAAGGGCATCTTCGATCCGGCCACCGGCGTCTTCGCGCCGGGCGCGACCTTCAGCAAGGGTGTGTACATCCCCGAACTGCTGTTCGCCGCCTTCCAGGCCACCTTCGCGGGCATCACCTGCTGCCTGATCGTCGGCGCCTTCGCCGAGCGCATCAAGTTCTCGGCCGTGCTGCTGTTCATGGCGATCTGGTTCACCTTCAGCTATGCGCCGATCGCGCACATGGTCTGGTTCTGGATGGGCCCGGACGCCTACGCCAGCAAGGAAGTGGTCGACCAGATGAACGACAAGGCCGGCCTGATCTGGCAGTGGGGCGCGCTCGACTTCGCGGGCGGCACCGTGGTGCACATCAATGCGGCCGTCGCCGGTCTCGTGGGCGCCATCCTCGTGGGCAAGCGCATCGGCTACGGCAAGGAAGCCTACACGCCGCACTCGTTGACGCTGACCATGGTCGGTGCCTCGCTGCTGTGGGTGGGCTGGTTCGGCTTCAACGCCGGTTCCGCGCTCGAAGCCGGCACCAGCGCCGTGCTCGCCTTCATGAACACCTTCTCCGCCACCTCGGCCGCCGTGCTCGCATGGTGCCTCGGTGAAGCGATGATGCGCGGCAAGGCGTCGATGCTCGGCGCTGCATCGGGCGCCGTCGCCGGCCTCGTGGCGATCACGCCGGCCGCCGGCAACGTCGGCCTGATGGGCGCGATCATCATCGGCCTGGTCGCCGGCTTCGCCTGCCTGTGGGGCGTCAACGGCCTCAAGCGGATGCTCGGCGCGGACGACTCGCTCGACGTGTTCGGCGTGCACGGTGTCGGCGGTATCGTCGGCGCGCTGCTCACCGGCGTGTTCAACACCCAGGTGCTCGGCGGCCCCGGCCTCGTGGCCGACTGGGTCACCGCGTCCGTGACCTCCAACGGCATCGGCGCCCAGTTCTGGATCCAGCTCAAGGCCGTGCTGCTGACCGTCGTGTGGTCGGCCGTCGTGGCCTTCATCGCCTACAAGATCGTCGATCTCACCATCGGCCTGCGCGTGAGCGAAGAGGAAGAGCGCGAAGGCCTGGACATCTCGGCCCACGGCGAAACCGCCTACAGCCGTTGATCGCGAACGGGCCGCCCGGCGCGGCCCGCTCCTTTCGCAACACATCTTTCAAGACGAATTCCGTTTTTTCGCTGCGAGGTTCTCCTCTGGATGTTCGACCCGCCAGCGCTTGCGCGCCAGCGGGTCTTTTTTTGTCCCGATTTGCCCCTAAGCTGGCGCCATGTGGACCACACTGACCGACAGCCTCTGCCAGCTCGGCGAATCGCCGTTCTGGCATCCCCTGGAGCGCTCCCTCTACTGGCTCGACATCCCCGGCCGTGCCGCCTTGCGCACGCGCGGCGACATCCACCATCCGACCATCGAGCGCTGGGACATGCCGACCGAGCCCGGCTGCATGGCCCCCGCGCGCAGCGGCGGCGTGGTGATCGCCCTGCGCGACGGCATCTACCGTGCGCGTGAATGGGGTGGCACGCTCAAGGCGATGGCGCGCGTGGACCACGACGTGCTCAAGATGCGCTTCAACGACGGCAAGTGCGATCCGCTCGGCCGCTTCTGGGCCGGGACGCTCAACGAGGCCAAGGACGGCGCGATCGCCGCGCTCTATTGCCTCGACGCCCGCGGCGGCCGTGCGCCCGCGCTCCGGCAGATGGCGAACGAGGCGACCACCGCCAACGGCCTGGCCTTCTCGCCCGATGCCGACACCCTGTACTGGGCCGACACCGCCGCGCATCGCGTGGTCGCATGGACCTGGGCGGCGCGCGTCAACACCCTGTCGCGGCAGCGCGTGTTCCAGCAGTTCGACGAAAAGCCGCCCGGCTGGACGCCGGAGTCGCCGCTGCGCTACCAGGGCCGTCCCGACGGCGCGACGGTCGATGCCGAAGGCCACTACTGGGTCGCGATGTTCGAGGGCGGCCAGGTGCTGCGTTTCGCGCCGTCGGGCGAGCTGGTGGCATCCCTGCCCACGCCGGTGCAATGTCCGACCATGCCGTGCTTCGGCGGCGATGATCTGCGCACGCTGTTCGTGACCAGCGCGCGGCGGGGCAGGCCTGCATCCGAGCTCGAATTGCGGCCCGCGTCCGGGCATGTGATCGCGATGCGCGTCGCCACGCCTGGACTGCCGGTCAATTTCTTCGAGGACTGACAGTGTTCGGGGCGGTACGATCGCCGCCATGGAGCCAGCCCTTCGCCAGATCACCGAGCGCATCCGCGCCGCCGCCGCCGACGGCAAGATGCTGTCCATCCGTGGCGGCGGCACCAAGGACTTCTACGGCGAGCCGCGTGAGGGCGAGCCCCTGTCCACCAGCGGGCTCGCCGGCATCACCAGCTACGAACCGAGCGAACTGGTCGTCACCGCGCGCGCGGGCACGCCGCTGGCCGAGCTTGAAGCGGCGCTCGCCGAAAAGGGCCAGTGCCTGGCGTTCGAGCCGCCGCGCTTTGCCGACGGCGGAACGGTCGGCGGCATGGTCGCCGCGGGCCTCGCCGGCCCGTCGCGGCCCTGCGTGGGTTCGGTGCGCGACTTCGTGCTCGGCGCCGTGCTGGTCAACGGACGCGGCGAGGTGCTGACCTTCGGCGGGCAGGTGATGAAGAACGTCGCGGGCTACGACGTCTCGCGCGTGCTCGCGGGGTCGCTGGGCGTGCTCGGCGTGATCGCGCAAGTGAGCCTCAAGGTGCTGCCGGTCGCGCCCGCCGAAGCCACGCTGGAGTTCGCGTGCGAACAGGCCGATGCGCTGCGGCTGCTCAACGACTGGGGCGGCCGTCCGCTGCCGCTCAACGCGAGCGTGTGGCGCGAGCGCGATGGGTCGGGCTTTCTCTCGCTGCGCCTGCGCGGGGCCGTGGCTGCCGTGGAAGCCGCCTGCACGCATCTCGGCGGCGAGCGGCAGGACCCCGAACGTTCCGCGGCCGGCTGGCAATCCTTGCGCGACCAGCGCCACGCGTGGTTCTCGAGTCACGCGGAGCACGACCTCTGGCGATTGTCGGTGCCGCAGACCGCGCCGGTGCTCGATGTGGCCGGCAGCACGCTGGTCGAATGGCACGGCGGCCAGCGCTGGTATCTCGCGCCGCCCGATCAACGCCCGCAACTGCGCGCAGCGGCGCAGGCCGCGGGCGGTCATGCCACCCTCTTCAGGCCCTCGGACGCGCACGCCCATCGCGTGCTCGGCCGCTTCGATGCGCTGAGCGCCCCGGCCCTGCGCATCCATCGCGCATTGATGCAGGAGTTCGATCCTCACGCCGTCTTCCATCGCGGGCGGCTCTACCCCGTGGCCTGAGCAGCATGCAGACCGAACTCGCCCCCGAATTCAAGAACACGCCCGAAGGCCGCGACGCCGAGGCCATCCTGCGCAAGTGCGTGCACTGCGGCTTCTGCACCGCGACCTGCCCGACCTACCAGCTGCTCGGCGACGAGCTCGACGGGCCGCGCGGCCGCATCTACCTGATCAAGCAGGTGCTCGAAGGCAAGGCGCCGACGCGCAGCACGCAACTGCATCTGGACCGCTGCCTCACCTGCCGCAACTGCGAATCGACCTGCCCGAGCGGCGTGCAATACGGCCACCTGGTCGACATCGGCCGCAAGATCGTCGAGGACAAGGTGCCGCGTGCGCCGCTCGACGACGCGCTGCGCTGGACGTTGAAAGAGGGCCTGAACTCGCCGCTCTTCGCGCCAGCGATGAAGCTCGGGCAGTCGGTGCGCGGGCTGCTGCCGGCCAAGCTCAGGGCCAAGGTGCCCGAGCCGCGGCCGGCCGGCGCATGGCCTTCGCGCACGCACGCGCGCAAGATGCTGATGCTCGCGGGCTGCGTGCAGCCGGCGATGGCGCCGAACATCAACAGCGCGACCGCGCGCGTGCTCGATGCGGCCGGTATCCAGGTGCTGGTCGCGTCCAAGGCGGGCTGCTGCGGAGCGATCAGGTTCCACCTCAACGACCACGACGGCGGCAAGGCGCAGATGCGCGCCAACATCGATGCCTGGTGGCCGCAGGTCGAGCGCAGTGAAGTCCAGGCCGTCGTCATGAACGCCTCGGGCTGCGGCGTCACGGTGCGCGAGTACGGCCACATGCTCAAGGACGACCCGGTCTACGCGGAAAAGGCCGCGCGCATCAGCGCGATCACGCGCGACCTGAGCGAGCTGCTGCCCGACATCGCGCCCGCGCTGAAGCCGCGCGTCAGGCCGCCGGCGGGCCTCGTGGCCTACCACCCGCCGTGCACGCTGCAGCATGGGCAGCAGCTGCGCGGCGGCGTCGAAAAGCACCTGCGCGCGCTCGGCTTCGACGTGCAGCTCGCGCAGAACGAATCGCACCTGTGCTGCGGGTCGGCGGGCACTTATTCGGTGCTGCAGGCGGAGCTTTCCTACAAGCTGCGCGATCGCAAGCTCGGGCACCTGAACCAGCTGCAGCCGACCACCATCGTGTCGGCCAACATCGGCTGCATCACGCACCTGCAGAGCGGCAGCGAGGTGCCGGTGCGGCACTGGGTCGAACTGCTGGACGAGGCCCTCGCGCCCGCAGCCTGATCGCACAAGCACTGGGGGTCCGGTCTGACCCCGCGCGCGCCGGCGCGGCGCGAACATTCCCGCGTGTTCACCACGGGAGTGATTCGATGAAACGAACTTCCATCCAGACACTGGCACGCGCCGCCACGGTGTGCGCGTGCGCGCTCGCGCCATGGATGGCGCAGGCGCAGACCCCGGTCCTCGCGCCGTCGATGAAGGCCTTGGGCGCAGCCCGCTACGTGTGCGGCGGCATCGGCGCCGAGGAATCGAGCGCGATGCGCGCCGCGATGAAGGACCACCCGCTGTCGCTGCTCTTCGCCCGCGAAAGCGGTGCCTATCTAGCGGACGTGCAGGTCACGGTGACGGACGCCCAGGGCAGCACCGCGCTGTCGATGCGCGCCGACGGGCCGGTCTGCCTCGTGGACCTGCCGGCCGGCCGCTACACGGTCGAGGCCGCGAGCGAAGGTGTCGCCAAGACGCAGGTGGTGTCGCTGGGCAACGGCTCGAAGGTGGCCGACTTCCGCTTCTGACAGCGGTGCGCGGGCCTCAGGCCGCGAGGGCCGCCTCGATGTCCGCGCTGATCGATTCGGGCTTGTCGATCGGCGCATAGCGCCGGATCACCTGCCCGTCCTTGCCGACCAGGAACTTGGTGAAGTTCCACTTGATCGCCGCGCTGCCGAGAAGGCCACGCGCTTCCTTGACCAGCCACTTGTAGAGCGGCGCCGCGCCCGCGCCGTTGACCTCGATCTTCTCCATCATCGGAAAGCTCACGCCGTAGTTGCGGGTGCAGAAGGCGCCGATCTCCTCGTTGCTGCCCGGATCCTGCTTGCCGAACTGGTTGGACGGGAAGCCCAGCACCGTGAGACCCTTCGGCCCGTACTTCTCGTGGAGCGCCTCGAGCCCTGCGAACTGCGGCGTGAAGCCGCACTCGCTCGCGGTGTTGACGATCAGCAGCACCTTGCCCCTGAACTCGGAAAGCGAGATCGGCTTGCCGTCGATCTGCCGGGCTTCGAAATCGTAGACGCTGGTCATGAGGGTTCTTTCTGGAGTTCCTGTCGCGCATCATCCTCGTCGCCGGGTGTTCGCGCAAACGCCGACCATGCTGCCGCGAGAACGATCAGCGCGCCGCCCGTCCAGATGCGCGCGCTCATGGTCCCCGCGCCCAGGGCGACCGACGAGACGCTCGCGAACAGCACTTCCGACAGCATGATCACCGCCGTCACGTTGCCCGCCAGCCGGGCCGCGCCGTACTGCAGGCAGATGTTGGCGAAGACGAAGCCGGTGCCGAGCACCACGGCCCAGCCCCACCAGGCGGTGTCGGCCCACGGCGGCGCGGGCATCGCGCCCAGCGCGGTGCCGGCAATCGCGGTCGTGCCGGCCACCAGCGCGCAGCCGGCGAACATCGCCAGCGCGCGCGACTCGCCCGGCGCATGGCGCTGGCCGCGCAGCAGCACGTTCGTCACCGCGAAGCAGAAGCCCGCAGCCACGCCGAGCCAGTCCGGCAGGCTGGACGGCACCGGCCATTCGACCCCCGGCGTCTTCAGCACCACCGCGACGCCGACCAGCGCCAGCGCGACGCGGGCCAGCGCGGAGGCGGTCGGGCGCTCACCGAGCAGCAGCCACGCCAGCAGCACGCTCCACAGCGGCATCAGGTAGAACAGCAGCACCACGCGCACCACGTCGCCCTGCGTCACCGCCCAGTTGAACCCGACGTTGGTGAGGCCCGCCGCCAGCCCGAGCAACACCAGCCCCGGATGACGGACGAACATGTGCCACATGCTGCGGCGCAGCACGCCGATCACCGCCGCAATGACGATGTAGACCAGAAAGGTCGCCCACACCGGATGCAGGCCGTGGGCCTCGATCTGGCGGAAGGGAAACCATGAAACGCCCCAGACGAAGGCGTTGAAGACGAGCGCAAGCGCAGCCAAGTCAGTACGAACCAGAAATCAGTGATGCTTGTCGCTGCGGGCGATGGCCAGGAGGTGCTCGACTTCTTCCGGGTACCTGCGCAGGTTCTGCTGGTGCCAGCGCTTGATCAGCCACATGAAGCCGGCCACCACCACGCCGAAGGCGGTGATCGCCGCGTAGGCCGACATGCCGAGCCCCGTGCAGGCGCTGTAGAACGCGCCGAGGATCAGGATGCAGGCCTGCTCGTTGAAGTTCTGCACCGCGATCGAGCGGCCCGCGCCCATCAGGTTGTGGCCGCGGTGCTGCAGCAGCGCGTTCATCGGCACCACCAGGAAGCCGCCGAGCCCGCCGAGCAGGATCAGGAACGGCACCGCCACCCAGATGTTGCCGATGAAGTTCATCGCCATCACGAGGATGCCCATCGCGATGCCCATCGGGATCACGCGGGTCGCCATGTCCAGCCGCATGCGCATCGAGGCCACCACCGCGCCGATGGCGGTGCCGATGGCGACCACGCCCGTCAGCGACGAGGCCTGCGCGGTGTCGTAGCCGAGCGCGAGCGAGGCCCAGGCCAGAACGATGTACTTGAGGTTGCCGCCGGCGCCCCAGAACAGCGTGGTGGTCGCCAGCGAGATCTGGCCGAGCTTGTCGCGCCACAGGCGCGAATTGCAATGCCAGAAATCCGGCAAGAGCGCGAGCAGGTTGCGCACGAAGCCGTACTGCGGATTGGCGCGCAGCGGGCGCATCTCGACGCCGGTGTCCGGAATGCGTGTGTTGAACCAGGCCGCGACCACATAGACCAGGATCAAGGTCGCGATCGCAGCCTCGGGCGGCGTCTCGACGCCGGTGTCGATGAAGGGGAAGTCGAACGCGAGCAGGTGCCTCGACAGCGTATGGCCCACGAGCTGCCCGCCGAGCACGATGCCGAGAATGATCGATGCGATCGTCAGACCCTCGATCCAGCCGTTGGCCTTGACCAGCTGCGATGCCGGCAGCAGTTCGGTCAGGATGCCGTACTTGGCCGGCGAATACGCCGCCGCGCCGAGCCCCACGATCGCATAGGCGACCAGCGGGTGCGAGCCGAACAGCATCATCACGCAGCCCACCACCTTGATCGCATTGCTGATGAACATCACCTTGCCCTTCGGCAATGCGTCGGCGAAGGCGCCCACCAGCGGCGCGAACGCCACGTAGAAGATGGTGAAGATCGGGACCAGCGCGGCGCGCTGCCATTCCGGCGAGCCATTGCTTCGCATGAGTTCGACGGCAGCCACGAAAAGCGCGTTGTCGGCCAGTGACGAAAAGAACTGGGCCGACATGATCGTGTAGAAACCGCGCTTCATCGATGAGCTGACTGGCCAGCAACGAGTTCTGGCGATGGTGAAAGAGCGCCGCCTTGTTGGCGGCTGCGCGGTTATAGCATGGGGGTGCGGTGTCAAAATCGCGCGAAGTCCCGTAGTGCGGGGCTCCTTTCTGTGCGTGTTTTCAGCTTTCCCCGGGATTTTTTGCCGTGCCGCGTCCGATCCTCGCCACCATCCATTTCGCTGCGCTGCAGCACAACCTCGACCGCGCACGCCGCGCGGCGCTCGATTCGCGCGTCTGGGCGGTGGTGAAAGCCAACGCCTACGGCCACGGCATCGAGAACGTCTTCGAAGCCTTCCGGGCCGCGGACGGCTTCGCGCTGCTCGACCTCGACGAAGCCGAGCGGGTGCGCGCGCTCGGCTGGCGCGGCCCGGTGCTGCTGCTCGAAGGCGTGTTCGAGCCGCGCGATCTCGAACTCTGCTCGCGGCTGGACCTCTGGCACGCGGTGCACTGCGATGCGCAGATCGACTGGCTGGCCGCGCACAAGACACAGGTGCCGCACCGCGTCTTCCTCAAGATGAACTCCGGCATGAACCGGCTCGGCTTCACGCCCGAGCGCTTCCGCGCGGCCTGGACCCGGCTCAACGCGCTGCCGCAGGTCGACGAGATCTCGCTGATGACGCATTTCAGCGACGCCGACAGCCCGCGCGGCATCGCGCAACAGCTCGAAGTGTTCGACGAAACCACGCGCGACCTGCCGGGCGAGCGCTCGATCGCCAACAGCGCCGCGACCCTGCGCCACGCGGCGGCGGCGCGTGCCGACTGGGTGCGCCCCGGGATCCTGCTGTACGGCAGCTCGCCGGATTTCCCCGAGCACGACGCGGCGCACTGGCAGCTCCAGCCCGGCATGACGCTCGCGACGAAGCTGATCTCGGTGCAGACCCTGGAGGCCGGCGACACCATCGGCTACGGATCGCGCTTCACCGCCGACGGCCCGCTGCGCGTCGGCGTCGCCGCGGTCGGCTATGGCGACGGCTACCCGCGGCATTGCGACACCGGCACGCCGGTGCTGGTCAACGGCGTTCGCACCCGCATGGTCGGGCGCGTGAGCATGGACATGATCACCGTCGACCTCACGCCGGTGCCCGATGCGGGCTTCGGCAGCGAAGTCACGCTGTGGGGGCGCGCGTCGAACGGCGCGGTGCTTTCGATCGACGAAGTCGCGAAGGCGGCGGGCACCGTCGGCTACGAGCTCATGTGCGCGGTGGCGCGGCGGGTGCCGGTCGTGGCCGACTGAGCGGGGCGTACCCCTGAAGAGTCCACCCTGCGGTGGATGCGCCGGCATATAGTGGCGCTGACCTGTGCACGCCGTGTGTGCAGGCAAAAAGAAGCTTCAGGGAGTATTCAATGAAAAACCGCTTGCGGTCAGCGGAGGCGTGCGCGCCGTCTGCAAGAGCAGGGGCACCACGCCCGTGGCTGCTCAATGTCAAAGCCCATCTTCATCGGGGCCTGTGTGCCGCGGCCGTCGTGCTGTTCGGCGCGGCGGCGGGGGCGCAGCCGTCAGGTTGCGTAGATGTCTTCGGTGGTCACCACGTGGACCGTAGCATGGCTGTGGACTTCGTGACTCGGGTTTATCGCTATCAATTGGCAAACCCTTTGGAACCTTCGCCGCTCATGCAGACGCCGACAGACGTCGATGGGCCCACCGGCCTCTCCAATGCGTGTGGTATGGAGACGAGAAAGACGGTTCAGACCCATGGTCCGTACTCGTTGGTAGAAGGCGCCAACGTCTTCGATGGCATCACGTACCACTCAGTCGAATTTGCGATCCCGTATAGCAAGGGCCAGAGTTGCGCAGTCTGGACGAGCACCCATCGATGGCTCGGGGTGGATCCAGCAACTGGAGACAACGACTCATGGCGCGAGGGAGAAGGCGTGGTTTGCGCGCATTGGGTGAGCGGCCCCGAGATGACTATCGAGCCCCTGACTGTGCGCGCCGGAAGTGTCAATACGCCGATGCGCGTTCGCATCATGGCCAGCGGAAAACCTGTCCCTGACATGTTCGCGCGGCTGAGCATTGATCCCGCTGCGCCGGTGCGCGGGCGGCTGTACTGCGATTCGTACACCAATGCGGAGGGCTATCTTGGCTGCTCCTATACCGCACCCAAAACGATGACCGTCGAGAAGGTAACGGGTGAATGCGCGGAGTGTCTGCAGCCTGCGAAGAGCACGATCACGGTGACGAAGCCGATGGTGGTTGGGTTTTTTAATGGGGTGTGGAATACAGACTATCAGGCAAGCGATGGCCTCAAAGCACTCAAGGAACTCATCGGTCTGAAGTACGAGGGCACAGACCTTCGTTATGAGAATTTCTATAACCAGACCGGTTCGGGCAACGGCAACACAGCTTTGCAGGACATCGCCGAGGTGTTCATCCAGCGCGGCAAAGAGCTCGATGGCGTGCTCAACAACCGGTGGGAACACTACTGGGAGTTGCTCGCCGGCAAGCATGCCGAAGGCGATTCGCTCACGGCCCGGCTGCTGAATGGATTGGGCAATGGAGCATCGGCCTTGGCCGGGTTGCTCGATGCGACCTTCAGCGCCACGTTGGCCCAGATTTTCAGCGGCTACTCGCAGATGCTCAGCAATCCGCCCACCGCCGCGGACGTGGCGGCACAACTTCAAAAGCTCAGGAGCTTGGCCGACGAGGACCACTCCTTCGTCCTCATCGCGCACTCGCAAGGCAATCTCTTCGTGAACAGCGCTTACGACGGGCTTCGCGGCAGCCATCCGGACACCAAGGCCGGTGTGGTTCATGTGGCCCCGGCTTCACCCACCTTGCGCGGCGAACACCTGCTGGCCGATATCGATCTGGTCATCAATGGGCTGCGCATTCAGGGCATCAACGCGGTGGCCTCGAACAACATCAGCCTTCCGGCCAGCAAGAGCGACTTGAGCGGGCATACCCTGGTTGGCACCTATCTCGACGCCACCCGCGCGGCGCGGGAAAAGATCAACGGCATGGTGCAGGCCGTGCTCGGAAAACTCTAAGTTCTACACAGGGAGAAAATGAAATGACAGCATTCTTGAAATCGTTCATCGGTGGCGTTGTCTTGGTAGTCATGCTCACGGCCTGCGGTGGCGGTAGCAATGGCGGCTCCGGCTTCTTCGGGGCGGGCACCGGTTCGTCCGCGCCATCGACCGGCAGTTCGACCGATTCGTCCTCTAGCTCTTCATCCGGCACATCGCCCACTGCGCCGGGAAGTCTCTCGCTCTCGCAGCAGATCGAACAATTGGAGCGCAAGGGGGGGTATCCAACACTGGACCGTTCGTCGGATATCGCGGGACCCGACGCCAACAAGAACGGCGTGCGCGACGACATCGAGGCATGGATCGGAACGCTCGACGTGACCGAGCCGCAGCGCAAGGCGCTCATGCAGGATGCGCGCGCCCTTCAGCAGACTCTGATCGTTGACCTCACGGACAAGGCCGCTGTGCAACAAGCGGGGGAAAAAATCATGGCTGCGGTCAACTGCGGGGGGGACAGATTTACTCCCTATGCACAGTTCTCCAAGTTGGGGGGGAAGATCGAAGCAATGACCGCGAACACCCGTCAGCGCGCGGAGCGGTACATGCAATACAACAAAGCGCGTTCAGGCAGCAGCACGACGCTCCCCAGCTACGACACCTGCGAACCCTAAATGGCAGCGTCTTCGGCACACCGAAGAGTTCATCCAGCACCGCAGGGGACTCGGCGGCGTGCTCAACAACCGTTGGGAACACTACTGGGAGTTGCTCGCCGGCAGGCATGCCGAGGGCGACTCGCTCACCGCCCGGCTGCTGAATGGATTGGGCAATGGAGCATCGGCCCTGGCCGGGTTGTTTGACTCGACCTTCAACGCCATGCTGGGCCAGATCTTCAGCGGCTACTCGCAGATGCTCAGCAATCCGCCCACTCAGGCGGACGTGGCCAGTCAACTGCAAAAGCTCAGGAGCTTGGCCGACGAGGACTACTCCTTCGTCCTCATCGCGCACTCGCAAGGCAATCTCTTCGTGAACAGCGCTTACGACGGGCTTCGCAGCAGCCATCCGGACACCAAGGCCGGTGTGATTCATGTGGCCCCGGCTTCACCCACCTTGCGCGGCGAGCACCTGCTGGCCGATATCGATCTGGTTATCAATGGGCTGCGCATTCAGGGCATCAACACGGTGGCCTCGAACAACATCAGCCTTCCGGCCAGCAAGAGCGACTTGAGCGGGCATACCCTTGTCGGGACTTACCTCGACGCGGCCCGCGCAGCGCGGGAAAAGGTCAACAGCATGGCTCAAGCCGTGCTCGGCGCGCTCTGAGTTTTGAAAGTAAGGGAGAACTGAAAATGATGACATTCCTGAAGCCGCTCGTCGGCGGCATTTTCTTGGTGGTCATGCTCGTAGCCTGCGGAGGCGGGAGCGGCGGCGGGTCGAGCGTCTTCGGGACGGGCACCGGCTCTTCCGCGTCCTCGACGGGCAGTTCGTCAGAATCAACGTCGGGCTCGCCACCCGGCACTTCGCCCTCTGTTCCGGGAAGTCTCTCGCTCGCGCAGCAAATCGAACAGTTGGAGCGCAAAGGCGGATATCCGACGTTGGATCGCTCGTCCGACATTGCAGGTCCGGACAGCAACAAGAATGGTGTGCGAGATGACATCGAGGCATGGATCAACACGCTCAACGTCACTGACGTCCAGCGCGCCGCACTCATGCAAAAGGCAAGAGCGCTCCAGCAGACTCTCCTTGTTGACTTGGCGGATAAAGGCGCCGTGCAACGGGCAGGTGAAGCGCTTATGGCTTCTACCAATTGTGGTGCCAGCAGATTCAAGCCGTTCGCGGAATTCATCAAGCCAAACGAAAAGATCGAAGCCATGACGGCCAACACTCGAGAGCGCGCGGAGCGGTACATGCAATACAACAAGGCGCGCTCGGGCAGCGTCACGACGCTTCCCAACTACGACACTTGCGAGCCTTGATGGAGGCGTATCGCGAATCATGTCCCTGTGTCCCAGGAAATATCCTGCTTCTGGGCTCAAACTTGAAAGCCTTCGCTTGAAAATCCTGTCCGACTGGGGCTCGGTGCGCGTCTGGGAATCGAAGGTCGAGCACGACCTTCAACGCCATGCTGGCCCAGATCTTCAGCGGCTACTCGCAGATGCTCAGCAATCCGCCCACCGCCGCGGACGTGGCGGCACAGCTTCAAAAGCTCAGGGCCTGGCCGACGAGAACTACTCCTTCGTACTCATCGCGCACTCGCAGGGCAATCTCTTCGTGAACAGCGCTTATGACGGGCTTCGCAGCAGCCATCCAGACACCGCGGCCGGTGTGGTGCATGTGGCTCCGGCTTCGCCCACCTTGAGAGGCGAACACCTGCTGGCCGACATTGACTTGGTCATCAACGGATTGCGCGTCCAGGGCATCAACTCCGTGGCGGCGAACAACATCAACCTGCCCGCAAGCAAAAGCGATCTGAGCGGCCATACGCTGGTCGGCACCTATCTCGACGCCGCGCGGGCGGCGCGGGAAAAG
Source organism: Variovorax sp. HW608 (assembly GCF_900090195.1). Lineage (NCBI taxonomy): Bacteria > Pseudomonadati > Pseudomonadota > Betaproteobacteria > Burkholderiales > Comamonadaceae > Variovorax > Variovorax sp. HW608. Next base: position 3,526,226 of record NZ_LT607803.1, on the reverse strand, counting down.
ATCAACGGCATGGTGCAGGCCGTGCTCGGCAAGCTCTAAGTTCTACAAAGGGAGAAAATGAAACGACAGCATCTTCGAAATCGCTCATTGGTAGCGTTGTCTTGGCAGCCATGCTCACGGCCTGCGGTGGCGGTAGTGGCGGCGGTTCCGGCTTCTTCGGGACAGGCTCCGGTTCTTCTGCGTCATCGACCGGCAGTTCGTCCGAACCGTCGTCTGGCTCGCCCTCCGGCGCATCGCCCACTGCGCCGGGAAGTCTCACGCTCGCGCAGCAGATCGAACAACTGGAGCGCAAGGGGGGTTATCCCACACTGGATCGCTCGGCAGATATCGCAGGACCCGACGCCAAAAAGAACGGCGTGCGCGACGACATCGAGGCATGGATCAACACGCTCAATGTGACCGAGCCGCAACGCGAGGCGCTTATGCAAAAAGCGAAGTCGTTGCAACAGACTCTCCTTGTCGACCTCGCGGACAAGGATGCCGTGCAGCGTGTCGGCGAAGGCCTGATGGCTTCCACCCATTGCGGCGCAACTAGGTTCAAACCTTTCGCCGAATTCATCGGACCTAACCAGAAGATCGAAGCCATGACCGCGAATACCCGTCAGCGTGCGGAGCGGTACATGCAGTACAACAAGGCGAGTTCGGGAAGCGTCACAACGCTGCCCAACCACGACACCTGCGAGCCGTAAACAGCGGCGTCTTCCAACACGCCGAAGGTTCATCCAGCGTGGCAGGGAACTCGATGGCGTGCTCGACAACCGATGACTACTGGAAGTTGCTCGCCGGCAGGCATGCCGAAGGCGACTCGCTCACGGCACGGCTGCTGAATGGATTGGGCAACGGAGCATCGGCCTTGGCCGGGTTGTTCGGTGCGACCGGTCATCGATCGCTTCATGGCGCAAGTGAATTCACTGCCCGCGGCGGTGCATAAGCTGCTCCACCGCTGAGCGCTGAGGTCCGCCTCAGTACAACCCCAACTGCCGCGCCCGCAGCCGCGCCAGCCCCAGCAGCGCATCGGTGAACGGCGCCTGAACACCGGCCAGTTGCCCGAGCTCGCGCACCGCCGACACCAGCGCATCGAGTTCGACCGCGCGGCCGGCTTCCACGTCCTGCAGCATCGAGGTCTTGAAAGCGCCGAGCTTGCGCGTCACCGCGTGGCGGTCCTCGGGGCTTTCGGCGATCGGCACGCCGATGCGGGCGCCGATCTCCCTGGCCTCCAGCATGATCGTGGAGATCAGGCCGCGCACCAGGTCGTCGGAGAGGATCAGGTCGGTGGTGGCGCCGGTCAACATGCTGATCGGGTTGACCGTCATGTTGCCCCAGAGCTTGTACCAGACGTCCTTCTGGATCTGCGGCGAGATGCGGGTGTCGATGCCCGCGCGCGCCAGCAGCTCGCCCAGGGCCTGGACGCGCGAGGTCGATTCGCCCGAGGGCTCGCCGATGATGAGCCCGTTGCCGAAGTGATGCCGCACCACGCCCGGCGCATCGAGCGAGCAGCTCGCATGCACCACGCAGCCGATGACGTGCCTGGCCGGAATCCCGGCATCGATCTTTCCGCCCGGATCGACCGCCTGCAACTGCGCGCCCGCCACGGGGCCGCCGAAGCCGCCCTGCAGGAACCACCACGGGACGCCGTTCATCGCGGTGAGCACGATGGTGTCGGGGCCGAGCAGCGGTCCGATGCGTTCCGCGACCGCGGGCAGCGCCGGCGCCTTCACCGCCACGATTACCAATTGCTGCACGCCGAGCGCGGCCGGATCGTCGCTGGCATTCACCGGCACCGAAACGCGCTTGTCGCCGCTCACCAGGGTGAGCCCGTCGCGCTTGAGCGCTTCGAGCGTCGCACCGCGCGCGACCACGTCGAGCTCGCAGCCCACTTGCGCGAGCTTCGCGCCGATCCAGCCGCCGATCGCGCCGGCGCCGTAGATGCAAACCTTCATGATGTCGTTCAGTTCTTGTAGGAGGAGTCGATGCGATCGACCTGGCGAACGAGCGCATCGAACACGTCCTGCCCCGCGCCGTGGTGGGGATTGAACTGCAGCGCATCGCGCGTGCACTTGCGGGCGATCTCTTCCGACACCGGGATCGGCGCGCCCATCGAGAGCGTCGCCATCTGGATCTCGCAGGCGCGCTGCAAGGTCCAGAGGATCGCAAAGGTCTGCGGCAGTGTCTGACCCCAGGCCAGCAGGCCGTGGTTGCGCAGGATCACCGCCGGCTTGTTGCCGATGCTCTTGAGCAGGCGCGGTCCTTCGTCGGCATGGATCGTGATGCCCTCGAAGTCGTGGTAGGCGACCATGTCGTGCAACTGCGCCGAATAGAAATTGGTCTGCTGCAGACCGCCCTGCAGGCAGGCCACCGCGACGCCCGCGGTGGTGTGCGTGTGCATCACGCAATGGGCGTCGGGCAGGCCGTCATGGATCGCCGCATGCACCGTGAAGCCGGCCGGGTTCACCGGATACGTCGAGCCGTCGAGCACGTTGCCGTGCAAGTCGATCTTGACCAGGTTGCTCGCGGTCACCTCGGTGTAGTGCAGCCCGAAGGGGTTGATGAGGAACTGCTTCTCGCCGCCGGTCACGCTCTCCGGCAGGCGCACCGTGATGTGGTTGTAGATCATCTCGGTCCATCCCAGCATCGCGAACACGCGGTAGCAGGCCGCGAGCTGCAGGCGCGCCGCGCGCTCGTCGGGATGGATGGCCGGATGCACCAGTGCCGTAGGGGAGGGGATGCTCATGGGGTTTCCTTCAAAGTTCCAACAATCTCCCCCGGCGCCTTCAGTGCGCCCGAGGGTCAGCTTTCAGCCGTGAAGCCGATCTCCTTCACGATCGGGCCCCACTTGGCCGTGTCCTTCTTCAACAGATCCGCGAGTTCGGCCGGCGACGAAGACATCGCCTCCAGCCCGAACCCGGCGAGCCCATCGATCAGGTCCTTCTGCGCCAGCGCCGACTTCATCGCGGTGTTGAGGCGCCCGACCGCTTCGAGCGATGCCTTCGCCGGCAGGAAGAAGGCGAACCATTCGCTGTGCGCCATGTTCTTGAGCCCTTGCTCGCCGAAGGTCGGCACGTCCGGCGTGAAGCGGCTGCGCTTCTCGCCCGAGACGCCGAGGATGCGCACCTTGCCGGTGGGCAGGTGCTGCATGATGTCGCCGATCGGGCCCGACACCGCCGAGATGTTGCCGCCCAGCAGGTCCAGCATCGCGGGCTGCGTGCCGCGATAGGCGGCATGCTTCAGTTCGAGGCCCGCGCTCTTGCCGAGCAGCGCGCCGATGAAGTGCGGCGTCGAGCCCGCTGCCGGCGAGCCGAAGTTGCCGCCGCTCGGGTTGGCCTTCACCCACGCGAGGAATTCGGGAACCGTCTTCACGCTCGCCGGCACCGCCGGGCCGACCGCGAAGCCGAAGTCGAACACGCAGGCCAGCGACACCGGCGACAGGTCGACCGCCGGGTCGTACGGCAGCTTCTTGTAGATGTGCGGGTAGATCGTGAGGATCGAGGTCGGCGTCTGCAGGATCGTCGCGCCGTCGGCCGGCTGGCTCTTCACGTAGGTCACCGCGATCTGGCCGCCGGCGCCGGTCTTGTTGTCGACCACGACCGACTTCGCATAGCCCGGCGCGAGCTGCGTGGCGAAGCGGCGACAGGTGGTGTCCGAGGTGCCGCCGGCCGCGAAGCCGGTGATGATGCGCGCGGTCTCGAAGCCTGCCTGCGCGAAGGCCTGCTGGCCGATGCTGGCGAGCAGTGCGGTGGCGCCGGTGGTTTGCAGCAGGCTGCGGCGAGTGAGGATCATGGTGTCTCCAAGGGGGTTCAGGATTCGTTGCGCAGCCACGTGACCGCGCCCGAGTGGGTCACCGCGCCCAGGTGAGCCGGGCGCACGGTGTGCGCGTATTTTTCCAGCAAGCCCCCGTGCCGGACCCCCGCGTTTACCTGACGTCTCGCTCATGGGATCGGATGGCGTTAGTAGGTGCCGCCCGATGGGGTCTTTGCCGCACTGCCCTTGAAGCGCGCCGCGAGCGCGGTCGTATGGCGCACCAGCAGGTTGGTGTCGAGCCCGACCGCGACGAAGAGCGCGCCGAGTTCCAGATAGCGCTTCGCCAGCGTTTCGTCCGGTGTCAGGATGCCCGCCGCCTTGCCCGCGCGGTTGATGCGCGCGATCGCATCCTCGATCGCGGCCTGCACTTCCGGATGGCCCGAATTGCCCAGGTGCCCCATCGAGGCCGACAGATCGGCCGGGCCGATGAAGACGCCATCCACGCCATCCACCGCCGCGATCGCATCGAGATTCGCGAGCGCCTCGCGCGACTCCGCCTGCACCAGCAGGCAGACGCGGTCGTTCGCTTCCTTCGCGTAGGCCGGATAGCGGCCCCAGCCCGACGCGCGTGCGCCGCCCATGCCGCGGATGCCGTGCGGCGGATAGCGCATCGCGCGCACGATCGCCTTCGCCTGCTCGGCGGTATCGACCATCGGCACCAGCAGCGTCTGCACGCCGAGGTCGAGGTATTGCTTGATCAGCGCCGTGCCCGCGTCGCCATGGCCGAGCGGCACGCGCGCGATCGCGTTCGCACCCGGATAGGCCGCGATCGCCTGCGCCTGTTGGAGGACGCTCTGGAGCCCGTTCGGCGAATGCTCGCCGTCGATCAGCAGCCAGTCGAAACCGGCGCCGGCGCAGATCTCCGCGCTGTACGCATCGGCGAGGCCGAGCCAGAGGCCGATCTGCGCGCGCTTTTCGGCGAGCGCCTGCTTGAAGAGGTTGATGGGGGTTTGCATGTCGGTTCTTTCAGTCGATGACGTTCAGACGAAGCGGAAGGCGATCGAGCCGAGCGGACCGTAGTCGGCATGGAAGGTATCGCCGGGCACCGCGTTGGTCGGCCGCGTGAACGAGCCGCCGAGCACCACTTCGCCCGCTTCGAGGTATTCGTCCCACGGCGCGAGCTTGTTCGCGAGCCATGCCACGCCGGTGGCCGGATGGTTCAGCACCGCGGCGGCCACGCCCGATTCCTCGATCACGCCGTTCTTGTAGAGCAGCGCGCTGACCCAGCGCAGGTCCACCGCATCGGGCTTGACCGGACGGCCGCCCATCACGATGCCGGCATTCGCCGCGTTGTCGGCGATGGTGTCGAAGACACGGCGCATGGCCTTGGTATGGCGGTCGAACTGCTCGATGCGCGCGTCGATGATCTCGATCGCCGGCACCACGTAGTCGGTGGCCGCGAGCACGTCGAAGATCGTCACGTTCGGCCCCTTGAGCGGCTTGCCGAGCACGAAGGCGAGTTCGACCTCGATGCGCGGCGCGATGAAGCGCTTGAAGGGAATGTCGCCGCCCTGCTCGAAGAACATGTCGTCGAGCAGCGTGCCGTAGTCGGGCTCGGTGATCTGGCTCGCCTGCTGCATCGCGCGCGAGGTGAGGCCGATCTTGTGGCCCTTGACCGTGCGGCCTTCGGCGATCTTGGCCTTCACCCATTCGCGCGAGATCGCGTAGCCGTCCTCGATGGTCATCTCGGGATAGCGCTTGGAGAAATGCTCGACCTGCACGCGCGACTTCTCGCTTTCGTGCAACTCGGCGGCGAGTTGCTGGATGACGTCCCTGGCGAGCATGGCGATCCTTATTTGTTGTTGAAGAGGGGATGCAGGTTGCTGTGCTTGGCGTCGTACACCTGGCCGGGGCTTTCGTCCACGTTCAGCGTGATGCCGATGAGGCGCCTGGCGAAGACCGGCTCGAAGTGCCGCTTCGCGCTCTCGATGAGCGCATCGCCCGCGCGCCGCTTCACCGCGTCGCTGCGGCCCGCGGCCATGCGCAGGTTGAGGTAGACGAAGGCGTAGTCGCCCTTGCCGTCGGCCACCGCGTAGTGCGCGGCCGGATAGGCGAGCACGCGCGTGCCGCCGGTCGGAAAGACCTGCTTGCCCGCTTCGTCGCGCTGCTCGAGCATGGTGTCGGCCAGCGTGCGGCAGAGCGCGCTCATGTCGGTTTCGCGCTCGATGTTCGGCGTGTAGAGGATGACCAGATGCGGCATGGCGAGCTCAGAGACGTGAAACGGCCTGAAAGCCTTCGGCGCTCGACGCCTGGGCCTTCGGAATGGCGCGCCCATCCTGCGGCGTGACCGGAAAGATCGCGTTGATCTGCCCGGTGCCCGAGGAGCCGAAGTAGGGCGTGATCACTTCCGCCTTGCCGTCGTAGGCCGACCAGCCGAGCGCGCCGAGGATCATCGCGGTGTCGTGCATGAAACCTTCGCCGTGGCCCTTGACCGCGTACTCCGGCAGCATCGAACAGAAGTCGGACCATTCGCCGTTCTGCCACATCTGCACCACGTCGTGGTCCATGTGCTCGAGCAGCGGGCTCCAGATGCGGTCGGCGAACTGCGGCGCCAGCCCGTTCTGCGCGAAGCGATGCGAGAGCGAGCCGCTCGCGAAGAAGGCCACGGTGCCGTCGTAGTGGTCCTCCACCGCGCGGCGCATCGCCCAGCCGAGGCGCGCGCTGTCGTTCAGGTAGTGGCCGGTGCACAGCGCCGACACGCAAATCGCCTTGAAGTGCAGGTCCTCGTTCATGTAGCGCATCGGCACCAGCGTGCCGTACTCCGGCCCGAGCGTGGTGGCATCGTGCGCCAGCGTTTCCACGCCCCACTCGTTGCAGGTCTTCGCGAGCAGCTTGCCGAGTTCCGGGTTGCCCGGAATCTCGAACGGCATGTTGCTGATGAAGTGAGGCAACTCGTTGCTCGAATAGATGCCCTTGAAGTGCGGCGCGCAGTTCAGGTGATAGCTCGCGTTGACCAGCCAGTGGGTGTCGAACACCACGATGGTGTCCACCCCCAGTTCGCGGCAGCGGCGGCCGATTTCGCGGTGGCCGTCGATGGCGGCCTGGCGGCTCCCCTTGCGCGGACCGTCGAGCTCGCTGAGGTAGAGGGAGGGGACGTGCGTGATCTTGGCGGCGAGTGCGAGCTTGCCCATGATTAGACTCCCCAATGTGGAATGTGATGACTGCCGAGCGAGACTGCGACGTTCTTCGGCTCGCAGAACACCTCGTAGCTCCAGGTGCCGCCTTCGCGCCCCGTGCCCGAGGCCTTGGTGCCGCCGAAGGGCTGGCGCAGGTCGCGCACGTTCTGACTGTTGACGAAGCACATGCCCGCCTCGATCGCGGCGGCCACGCGGTGCGCCTTGCCGATGTTCTCGGTCCACACGTAGCTGGAGAGCCCGTACTCGATGTCGTTGGCCAGGCGGATCGCATCGGCCTCGTCCTTGAACGGGATCAGGCAGGCCACCGGCCCGAAGATCTCGTCCCGCGCGATCTTCATGCGGTTGTCCACGTCGGCGAAGACGGTCGGCAGCACATAGTTGCCTTTCTTCACGCGGTCCGGCAGCTCGGGCGCTCCGAGGCCGCCGCAGAGCATCGTCGCGCCTTCCTTGGGGCCGAGCTCGATGTAGCTGCGCACCTTGGCCAGATGGGCCTGCGAGATCATCGGACCGACGATCGTCTTCTCGTCGAGCGGATCGCCGACCGTGATGCGCCTGGCACGCTCGACGAAGCAATCGACGAACTTCGCGTAGATCGACTGCTGCACCAGGATGCGACTGCCCGCCGTGCAGCGCTCGCCGTTGTTGCTGAAGATCATGAACACCGCGGCGTCGAGCGCGCGTTCGAAGTCGGCGTCATCGAAGATCACGAACGGGCTCTTGCCGCCGAGTTCCATGCTGAACTTCTTCAGGCCCGCCGTCTTCACGATGCGGTTGCCGGTCGCGGTCGATCCGGTGAAGGAGATCGCGCGCACATCCGGATGCGCCACCAGCGGCTCGCCGGCGTCCTTGCCGTAGCCATGCACGAGGTTCAGCACGCCCGCCGGGATGCCCGCTTCGAGCGCGAGCTCGCCAAGCCGCGCCGCGGTCATCGGCGACAGCTCGCTCATCTTGAGCACCGCCGTGTTGCCGAAGGCGAGGCAGGGCGCGACCTTCCAGGTCGCGGTCATGAAGGGCACGTTCCACGGCGAGATCAGCGCGCATACGCCGACCGGATGGAAGAGGGTGTAGTTCAGGTGCGTGGGCGTCGGATAGGTGTGGCCATCGACCCGCGTGCACATCTCGGCGAAGTAGTAGAAGTTGTCCGCCGCGCGCGGCACGAGCTGCTTGCCGGTCTGGGCGATCACCTGGCCGCAGTCGTTGGTCTCGGTCTGCGCGATCTCGGGCACGTTCTTGGCGATCAGGTCGCCGAGCTTGCGGATCAGCTTCGCGCGCTCGGTCGCCGGCATGCCGGCCCACTTCGGAAAGGCTTCCTTCGCGGCCGCGACGGCGGCGTTGACCTCGGCTTCGCCGCCAGCAGCGACCTCGGCCAGCACTTCCTGCGTGGCGGGGTTGACGGTCTGGAAATAGTCGCGGCCCGCGACCGGCTTGCCGTTGATGAGGTGGTCGATTTGCATGGGGGCTTTCGGGGTTCAGTCGATTCGGATCTCGCGCGCAGCGATCAGGGCCTGCCATTTCTTGCGCTCCGACTGCACGTAGCGGTTCATGTCGGCGGCGTTGGTGGGTCGTGCTTCCCAGCCGGCGTCGAACAGCTTCTGGCGCACGGCGGCGTCGTTCATGGCCTTCAGCAGGTCGGCGCCCAGCTTCTGCTGGATGTCCTTCGGCGTCGCGGCTGGCACTACCAGGCCCTGCCAGGTGTAGGCCTCGACCTCGCCGAAGCCGAGTTCTTTCGCGGTCGGCACCTGCGGCAGCTGCGGCACGCGCTCGCCCGACATCGCGAGCAGCGGCACCACCTTGCCGGCCTTGACCGCGCTGATGCCGCTCGGCAGGTCGAGCATCATCAGCGGCACCTGGCCGCCCATCAGGTCCTGCAGTGCCGGAGCGCCGCCCTTGTAGGGCACGTGCAGCAGTTGCACGCCGGCCTCGCGCTGGAAAAGCTCCAGCGCCAGGTGGTGCGGGCTGCCGGCGCCCGGCGTCGCGATGCTGTACTTGCCCGGCTCCTTGCGCAGCGCAGCGATCAGCGCCTTGGCATCGGCGAAGCCCGTGCCTGGCGCGGCCGTGATGATCAGGGGCGAGCGGCCCATCATGCCGAGGGCGACGAAGTCCTTCTCGGCGTCGTAGGGCAGCTTCCTGTAGAGCACCGGGTTGTAGACCAGCACGCCGTTGTCGGCCGAGAACACGGTGTAGCCGTCGCCGGGCGAGCGCGCCACGATCTCCGACGCGATGATGGCGGCGGCGCCGGGCCGGTTGTCGATGAGCACCGGCTGGCCGAGCTGCTGCGACAGCTGCGTGCCCACCGTGCGCGCCAGGAAGTCGGTGCCGCCGCCGGCCGGATAGCCGACCACCCAGCGCACCGGCTTGGCCGGATAGCTCTGCGCCGGTGCGTCGAATGCCAGCACCGATGCGGCCAGCGCGACCATCGCGGCCACGAGCTTGATCATCTTCTTCATCATCTTGTCTCTCTCGGCTTCCGTTGAAAAAAAAGAGGGGCGGCGCGCTCTCGCTCAGGCCGCGGCAATGGTGTTGACGAGCGCGCCGATGTGTTCGATCTCGGTCACGATGACGTCGCCGGGGCGGCAATCCACCACGCCATCCGGCGTGCCCGTGAGGATCAGATCGCCGGGTTGCAGCGTCATGAAGCTGCTGAAGTACTCGATGAGGAAGGGCGCGTCGAAGATCATGTCCTTCGTGTTGCCCGACTGCGTCAGCTTGCCGTTGACCGTGGTCGAAAGGGCCAGCGACATCGGGTCGGGCACGTCCTTGGCATCGACCAGCCACGGGCCGATCGGCGTGCAGGTGTCGCGGTTCTTCACGCGCAGGTTGGGGCGATACCAGTTCTCGAGGTAGTCGCGGATCGCATAGTCGTTGGCGACCGTGTAGCCGCCGATGAAGTCATAGGCGTCATCGCGCTTGACCTTGCGCGCGGTCTTGCCGATGACGATCACGAGCTCGCATTCGTAGTGCATGAACTGCACGTCCGACGGGCGATAGGTGAGTTGGCGGTGGCCGGTGAGCGTGCTCTCGCCCTTCACGAACACCAGCGGCTCTTCCGGCGCCTTGAATTCGAGTTCCTTCGCATGGTCCGCGTAGTTGAGCCCGAGCGCGAGGATGGTGCGCGGGAGCGGCGTCGGTGCGAGCGGCGGCAGCCAGGTGACCACGTCGAGCGCCACTCTGCGGCCGTCGCCCAGCAGCAACTGGCCGTCGCTCTCGACCGCGTCATGCACCGTGCCTTCATAGAGGATGCGTGCGCGCTTCATGCCTTCTCCTTCACGAGCGTGTTGACCAGCGTCTCGAAGCCCGGCGCGCTGATCTCGATGGTGTCCCCGGCGCGTGCGAGCGGCCGGCCGGCATCGCAGCCGAGCATCAGCACGTCGCCGTGTGCGAGCGTCATGAACGCGCCCACGTCCGAGAGCAATTGCGAGGCGTTGCGCACCGTCTTCGAAAAATCGACCGATTGCCGAAGCTCGCCGTTGATGCGCACCTCGAGCCTGAACTCCGACGGATCGGCGACCTCCTGCGCGTCGCGCATCGCGGGACCGATGCCGAGGAAGCCGTCGAGGCACTTGTACTTGACCGGCGGGCGGAAGAAGCTCGCGTGCGGGATCGAGAGATCGTTCATCAGCACGAAGCCTTCGACGTCGTTGTCCGGTCCGATCACCATCGCGATCGTCGCGCCCACTTCGACCTCGGCGACATGCGACGGCATCGTGATCGCGCTGCCGCTCGGACTCCAGGTGTTGGCCGTCTTCACATAGAGGACGGGTGCCTTCGGCGGCGCCTTGTAGGGCGGCTGCGTCATCTGCGGCGCGAGCGCCTCGACTTCCGCGCGGAAGTTGAGGAGCACGCCGTAGACCGTGCCGGTGGGTAGGAAACTCATGGTTTCGCCGCCGGGCCGCCCCAAGGCGAAACGTGCCCCCTCGGGGGGCCGCGACGACACGGAGTGCGGAGAGTGGGGGTTCATGGTTGCTCCAGTGCGATCAGTTCGTCGAGCAAGGCGTAGAGCTGGGTGAGCTTCTCCTTGCCGAGCGACTCTTCCATCCACTTGTAGTGCGCCTCGATGCTCACCGAGAGCCGCGCCACCAGCTTGCGCCCGTGCGGCGTCGCCTCGATGACGGTGCAGCGCTGGTCTTCGGGATCGCGGCTTCGCGTGATGAGCCCGTCGCGCTCCATGCGTGCGAGCACGCCGGTGAGGCTCGGACCGAGGATGAAGGCCTCGCGCGCCACCCGGCCGGTTTCCACCGCGCCGTGTTCGCCGAGCACGCGCAGCACGCGCCATTGCTGGTCAGACAGCTCATGCTCGCGCAGGCTCGGCCGCGTGTGCGCCATCACGGCTTCGCGCGCCTGCAGAAGCAGGCGCGGCAAGTTGCGGTGCGTGAAGGCGGTGCTCATGGCTGTCTCTCGATTTATTTAATATGTTAAATAAATCGGGGCGAGATGCACCTCGGGTTAACCCTTGGGTCTAAGCGGCCGAGGGGACAGTTACATCCGATGCGGCCTGCGCGAGATCGACCGCATGGCCGAACGCACCGCATGGCCGGAGCGCTGTGTCCAAGTGATGGGCATGGCCGATGCACCAGCCCAGGTATGGCAGCGCATCCGGGCGTTGAGGCGGGTGCTGGCGTGAGTCCCCGCCGAATGTTCCCCGGCGGCCTGCGCCCCTCTACCAGATGGCGAGAACCATCATCGCCAGTCCGACGATGCTGACCCCCCAGATTGCCGTGCGCAAATAGGCGATACCGGCGTAGTAGACCGGGATGTACAGCACGCGCGCCCAGAAGAAGATGTCCGCGCCGGTGGCCACCTTCGGACTGTTGGCGCCCGCCGCGTGCGCAACCAGTGCGATCGCGGCAAAGAGAATGAAGTTCTCCAGCGTGTTGCGCGCCGCGCGCTCGGCCCGTCCCGCGAACGGCGTGGCCGAGGGCAGGTTGTCGCGGTTGCCCAGCGCGACCATGGTGCCGGAAACCGTCCATCCCTTCACCCGGATGAGGCTCGCGACAAGCAGCGTGAGCCACGTCAGGATCGCCATATAGATCACGAGCGCGAGGGTGTGGGTCATATCGAAATCCTGTGAGGGTTGTTATTTGCGAACGGTGGGCCGGGCTGCGTCCGGCGTCGCTGGCGCGCCGACGATAGGCCGGATGGTCCTCCGCGTCTCGCCGGGGTTTGTACCTATCGCCCGCCCGACCTGGCCGCCTCCCTACACTCGACCCATGGCCAAGGAAAAAACAATCTACGTCTGCTCCGAATGCGGCGGCACGAGCGCCAAGTGGCTCGGCAAATGCCCGAGCTGCGGCGCATGGAACACATTGATCGAACAGGTCGCGACCCCGGCCGCGGGCGCAACCAACAACCGCTTCGGCACCCAGTTCGCGTCGCTCGGCGGATCGGCCGAACTGGCCACGCTGTCTGAAATCGAAGCCGCCGACGTCGCGCGTGCACCCACCGGCATGGAAGAACTCGACCGCGTGCTCGGCGGCGGCATCGTCGATGGCGGCGTGACCTTGATCGGCGGCGACCCGGGCATCGGCAAGTCCACGCTGCTGCTGCAGGCCGCCGACGCGCTGCAGAACGCGGGCCGCAATGCGCTCTACGTCACCGGCGAGGAAAGCGGCGCGCAGGTTGCGCTGCGCTCGCGGCGCCTCGGCCTCGACCACTCGCAGGTGCAGGTGCTGGCCGAGATCCAGCTCGAGAAGATCATCGCCACGCTCGACGCCACGCGGCCCACGATCGCGGTCATCGATTCGATCCAGACCGTGTACTCCGATCAACTGACCTCCGCGCCCGGCTCGGTCGCGCAGGTGCGCGAATGCGCGGCGCACCTCACGCGCTTCGCCAAGGCCAGCGGCACGGCGGTCGTGTTCGTCGGCCACGTGACCAAGGAAGGCGCGCTCGCCGGTCCGCGCGTGCTCGAACACATGGTCGACACCGTGCTGTACTTCGAAGGCGACACGCATTCGAGCTTCCGCCTCGTGCGCGCCATCAAGAACCGCTTCGGCGCCGTGAACGAGATCGGCGTCTTCGCGATGACCGAGCGCGGCCTCAAGGGCGTGACGAATCCGAGCGCGATCTTCCTGAGTCAGCACGCCGAGCCCGTGCCCGGCAGCGTGGTGCTCGTCACGCTCGAAGGCACGCGGCCGATGCTGGTGGAAATCCAGGCGCTGGTCGACAACGGCGGACCGAGCCCGAGGCGCCTGTCCGTGGGCCTGGACCGCGACCGCCTCGCGATGCTGCTGGCGGTGCTGCACCGCCACGCGGGTGTGGCGTGCATGGACCAGGACGTGTTCGTCAACGCGGTTGGCGGCGTGCGCATCAGCGAACCGGCGGCCGACCTGGCCGTGATGCTCGCGATCACGTCGAGCCTGCGCGGCAAGCCGCTGCCCAAGGGCTTCATCGCGTTCGGCGAAGTGGGCCTGGCCGGCGAAGTGCGGCCCGCACCGCGCGGCCAGGAGCGTTTGCGCGAAGCGGCCAAGCTGGGCTTCAGCGTGGCCGTGGTGCCGAAGGCGAACGCGCCGAAGAAGGGCGCGAAGGAGATCGAGGGGCTGACGATCCACGCGGTCGAGCGGATCGAGGAGGCGCTGGATATCGTTCGCCAACTCCAGTAGCTTCAGTCAAGGCCGCGGGCGGGAAAAGACGACGCAGTACCTGCATGAGCTGCAACAGACGTTCGGATCGCGACATCAGGCGATGTTAGGCCAGCGGGGCGAACGTCCGATTCCTCTTTTGGCTCGAGAGATCGGGATGAACTGGAAGTCAGCCTCGGAGAACTGAGTCGCAAGGCGCTGGCGCTCGGTGTGGCCCTCCAGCTCAGCTCCCCGTCGACAGCACGCACCGCGCGCAATTCAGGTCGTCCTGCACCTGCAGGCGAATCGCTTCGGCCAGCGCCGCCTTGTAGGTCGCCGGATCGAGCAGGGCCGTGTAGCAGATGAGGTGGTGAAAGCAGGGGAGCGTTGCGTCGATCGACACGCCGAGGCCGCCATCCACCGGGATCGTCTTTTCCTGATGCAACGGCTTGTAGCTCGAGAAGTGAAGCAGGTCCCGGGTCGGGACCTTCGGGACCTTGTCCTGCACGTAGTTCCAGAGGTCGTAGTTGATGTTCATGCCCTCGAAGAAATCGACGAAGCGCTGATTGCCGGTGTGGGGCGATGCGAAGAAGCAGCCCTTCGCCGGCGTCCCCTGCAACGCCAGGTCGAGCGTGAGGTAGGTGGCCAGGGCAGATCCCAGGCTGTGGCCCAGAACCGTGAGCGACGCGTTGGCCGGCAGGTTGAGGTTGCCGAGGCCCTGCGCGGCAGGGAGCGGGCCGCCGCCATTCAGCGGATGAAACATCAGGGTCCGGTAGATGCTCCAGAACCCCTGGTCCACGAGGCCCGCGTTGGGATTGGGGTGTTGCATCATGAGGAAATCGAGGTCGTCGGCCCACTCCAGGAGCCCGTGGGTCCCTCGGATCACAGCGACGTATTCGCCCGGGCCGCGACAAGCGACGTAGCCATAGCAGACACGGTTCATCGCCGCGTCGCTGCTTCCGAACATGCGACTGCGAAGGCCCGACCCCGAAACAAGAATGGCGTCGGATGCCGAGAGGTAGCCCACCAGGACATTGAAGCCGGCCGCGGCAATCCGCGCGTCCGGCGCGGGGGCCAGGTTCGAAGGCATGGCGGCGCACATGTCGAAGCCATACATAACCAGGAGCGCGTTCTGCGCAGCCGACACTCTGTCCATGACAAGCCTCCGTGACGGGAGTCGATGGGGTGGGGCGAATCTTCGTCCTATTCGGGTTCTTGTAAACAGCCGATCGGGGCGCTCGGCTCGATCTCTCCTCCAGGCTGGGGAGGGACGGCGCTATGAAGACAACTCGATGGTCTGGCGCAGCAGGCCTGATTGATCGGCACTCGGTCCGGCGAGGATCTCGACCTCGCCCGCCTCGAACACGGGCTGCAGGTCCGGCCCGAGCAAGCGTAGCTCGGCCGCCGGCAGCTCCAGCGTCACCGAGCCGGCTTCGCCGGGCATCAATCGCAGCTTCGCGTAGCCCTTGAGCTCCAGCAGCGGCCGGGTGACGCGGCTCAGCCTGGCGCGAACGAACAGGAAGACGGTCTCTTCGGCCTCTCGCGCCCCGATGTTGCGCAGCCTGACGCTGATCTTCAGCGTGTCCTGTTCGCGCACGCGCCGCGGCTCGACCCGAAGCTCGTCGTAGCAGAAGCGCCCGTAGGTCAGGCCGTGACCGAAGGCATACAGCGGCGTGTTGTCGACGTCCTGGTACTTGCTCGTGAAGTAGTCGGCGGGATTCATCGGCCGGCCGGTGGGACGCTGGCCGAAGTAGATCGGCACCTGCCCGACGACGCGCGGCCAGCTCATCGGCGTGCGGCCGCCAGGCGAGACCCGGCCCGTGACCACGTCGGCGATCGCGTGGC
Source organism: Variovorax sp. HW608 (assembly GCF_900090195.1). Taxonomy (NCBI): domain Bacteria; kingdom Pseudomonadati; phylum Pseudomonadota; class Betaproteobacteria; order Burkholderiales; family Comamonadaceae; genus Variovorax; species Variovorax sp. HW608. The sequence continues at coordinate 3,510,889 of NZ_LT607803.1, read as the reverse complement.
CGGCTTCGACGCCGAGGAACCACGCAGCCAGCAAGGCATCGGCGTGTTCGGACAGCCAGGGGACGACGAGCGGGCGGCCCGAAAACAGGATCGCGACGACGGGAATGCCGAGCGCGCGCGCACGCGCCACCGCTGCTTCGGCCAGCGCCTGCTGCCTGCCGGGAAGCGCCGGCGTGGCGCGGCTCGCCGCCTCGCCGCTCATCGTGGCACGCTCGCCCAGGCACAGCACGAGGGCGTCGGCGCCGTCGCACAGTGCGACGGCGGCTTCGATGCCGCTTTCGTCGTCTCCCTCGATGGCGACGCCGGGTGCATGGCGTATGTCGGCCTGCGGCAGCGCGGCGCGCAGGCCGGCCAGCACGCTGATGGCCGGCTCGTGTTCACCGGCACCCCACCACGGACCTTTCATCTCCGTGTGTGCGTCGGCCAGCGGGCCGATGACACACAGCGCCTTCGCCGCTGCGGGCAAGGGCAGGGTGTCGCGCTCGTTCTTCAGCATGACGATGGACCTGCGCGCCACATCGCGCGCCAGCGCGTGCCGCTCGGTGACGACAGCCGCGGGCTCCGGTGTCGTGCCGCGCCGGTAGGGGTCGTCGAACAGGCCGAGCGCCTCCTTGAGCCGCAACACGCGCCGCACGGATGCGTCGACTTCCTCGATCGTCACCCGTCCCTGCTCGAGCGCGATCGGCAGGCCCTTGCGATAGGCGTCGGCCATCATGTCGATGTCGACGCCGGCCTTCAGCGCCAGCACCGCGGCATCGACGAGATCGGCGGCGACCCCGTGCTTGATCAATTCCGCGATCGCGTTGTAGTCGCTGACGATGACGCCGTCGAAGCCCATCTCGCCGCGCAGCCAGTCGCGCAGCAGGGGGATGTGCGCCGTCATCGGCACGCCGTTGAGATCGGTGAAGGCGGGCATCAAGGTCGCGACGCCGGCGCGCACGGCCGCTGCGAAGCCCGGCAGATACACCTCGCGCAAGCTGCGCTCGGAGATGTCCACGGCGGCGTACTCGCGCCCCGCGGTGACCGCGCCATAGGCGACGAAATGCTTCGCACAGGCGGCCATCGATTCGGGCGACGACAGGTCGTTGCCCTGGAAACCGCGCACCTTGGCCTGCGCGATGCGTGCGTTGAGCCAGGGGTCTTCGCCCGGGCCTTCCGCGGTGCGGCCCCAGCGCGGATCGCGCGATACGTCGAGCATCGGCGCGAATGTCATCGCCAGACCATCGGCTGCGCCTTCGCGCGCGGCCTCGCGCGCCGTGCGCTCCCAGATCTCTTCGTCGAAGACGCCCGCCTCCGCGAGCGGGATCGGAAAGAGCGTGCGATGGCCGTGGATGATGTCCAGGCCGATCAGGAGCGGAATGCCAAGCCGTGACTTCTCGACGGCCAGCCGCTGCATCTCGTGCACGGGCCCGGCGCCGACCATGTTGAGCAGGTTGCCGATCGTGCCGTCGATGATCGACTGCGTGGAGTCCCCCGCGATCACCGGCCCGGTGACCGTGTAGCTGGAGGCAGTCATCGTCAGTTGGCCCAGCTTTTCGGATAGCGTCATGCGGGCGATGAGGGTGTCGATGCGACTCATTGGAGATTTCGAAACGGAACCCAAGGGGGCCTGATGATGGCATGCTGCGGGGGGTCATCGGCGGCGTGGCGTCGATGACTCGATGAAACCAAACGTGACACACCCAATCAGGAGGCGTTCGTGTTGAAGGATGACCGGAACCCGAGGGCACTGGCGGCCCTGCCCGATGAAGCCTTGATCGAGGCCGTGCAGCGCCAGACCTTCCGCTATTTCTGGGACGGTGCGGATGCCGCCAGCGGCCTGGCCCTCGACCGCCGCACGCTCGTCGGCCCCACAGGCGAAGACAGGGCCGACGAGCGGGTCGCGATCGGTGGCTCCGGCTTCGGCGTCATGGCCTTGATCGTCGCGGTCGAGCGCGGCTGGGTCACGCGGGACGAAGCCCTGGATCGCCTGCGGCGCATGCTGGATGCCTTGTTCCGCGCCGGGCGCTACCACGGCGCCTTCCCGCACTTCATGGACGGCGCCAGCGGCCGGGCGATCCCGATGAGCCCGAAGGACGATGCGGGCGATCTGGTCGAGACCTCGTTCCTCATGATGGGTCTGCTGTGCCTGCGCCAGTACTTCAGCGAGGACACGGCTGCCGAGCGCCGGCTGCGAAGCGATATCGACACGCTGTGGCACGACGTCGAATGGAACTGGTTCACCCAGGGACGGGACGTCCTCTATTGGCACTGGAGCCCGAACCACGGCTTTGCGATGAACCATGAGGTGCACGGCTGGAACGAGTGCCTCATCACCTACCTGATGGCCGCGGCCTCGCCGCGCCATGCGGTCGATCCGCGGGTCTACCACCGCGGCTTCGCGACGGGGCCGGACTTCGTCAACGGCCGCTCGTACTACGGCATCGAACTGCCGCTGGGCGCGCCGTACGGCGGCCCGCTGTTCTTCACGCACTACTCGTTCTGCGGCCTCGATCCGCACGGGCTGAAGGATCGCTACGCCGACTACTGGGATCTCAATGGCCGGCACGTGCGGGTCAACCGCGCGCACTGCATCGCCAATCCGAAGGGCTTCCAGGGCTACGGCGAATCGTGCTGGGGCCTCACGGCCAGCGACGACCCGGACGGCTACCTCGCGCACGCCCCGGACACCGACAACGGCACCATCTCGCCGACGGCGGCGCTGGCCAGCCTGCCGTATGCGCCCGCCGAGGTGATGCAGGTGCTGCGGCATTTCCTCACCGTGCATGGCACGCGGCTGTGGAGGGACTACGGTTTCGTCGATGCGTTCTGCGAGCAGCGCGGCTGGTTCGCTGAGACCTTCCTCGCCATCGACCAGGGCCCGATCGTCGTGATGATGGAGAACCATCGGACGGGCCTTCTGTGGAAGCTGTTCATGAGCGTGCCCGAAGTGCAGGCCGGCCTGCGCGCCCTGGACTTCACGAGCCCGCATCTCGGGTCGCCTGCACCGTGACCTTCAGCGTGCCGAGCCCGCAAGACCCGGCGTTCGAGTCCTGGCTCGAAACACAGCTCGGCCATTCGGCGCGCGCGATGCTGTCCAGCATCTCGCCGCTGTCGATCGTGAAGCACCGCCTGGGCTTCGCTCAGACCATACGGCCGATCGCCGGCGCCATCGTCGCCTCGCCCGTGCTGGGCAACTACGACCCGGACCCGGACTACTTCTTTCACTGGTTCCGCGACTCCGCCGTCGTCATCGATGCGCTGCGGCTGCTCTACGTCGACCGGCAGGTCGGTGACGAAGCCCTGCAGCATCTGCGCGACTTCACCCGCTTCAGCCTGGCCTTGAACCGACTCGACGGCCGCGCGGTGGCCGAGGTAGAGGGGCGCAGAGCGCGCGTGGCCCCCGATTTGCTGCAGTACCTGCGCGAGGACAGTGAGCTCGCGAGCGTCCACGGCGATGCCGTCGTCGCCGAGACGCGGGTGAACCCCGACGGCACGCTCGATATCCTGCGATGGGCGCGCCCCCAGCACGACGGGCCGCCGCTGCGCGCGCTGGCGCTGCTGCGCTGGGCGGCCGGCGGGCACCTCGACGCGCCCCTGCTGGCGGAGGTCACATCCCTGATCCGCTTCGACCTCGACTTCACGCTGCGTCACTGGCGCGAGCCGTCGTTCGACATCTGGGAAGAGGAAAGCGGCCATCACTACTACACGCTGCGCGTCTCGGCGGCCGCGCTGGCCGAAGGCGCGGCATGGCTGCAGGGCCTGGGCGAGACGGCGCAGGCGCAGCGCTGCCGGGACGAGTCGAAGGCCGTGCTGAGCCTGCTCGACGGCTACTGGATCGACGATCCCGACGCGACGCGCGGCTACTACCGCTCACGCAGGCTGCCGGACGACCGGCCCAGTCCGAAGGCGCTGGACATCGCGGTGATCCTGTCGGCGATCCATGGCCTCGGCACAGAGCTCGCGCATGGCCCGGCCGATCCACGCATGCAGGCCACGCTGGCACGCCTGGACGCGCTGTTCGATGCCGCCTATCCGATCAACCAGGGCCGTGCCGCAGGCCGTGGCGCGGCGATGGGCCGGTACGCCGGCGACGTGTACTGCTCGGGCGGCGCGTACTACTTCTCGACGCTCGGCGCCGCCGAGTTCTGCTTCCGCGCCGCGGCGGCAGAGGGCGGCGATGCACGCCACTGGAACCAGTGGATGGGGCGCGGCGACGCCTACCTCGCCACCGTCCGCGCGTACACGCCGGCCGGTGGCGACCTGTCGGAGCAGTTCGATCAGAAGAGCGGCGCGCAGACCTCGGCCAGGCAACTGGCCTGGAGCCACGCCGCGTTCATTTCGTGTGTCTCGGCGCGCCGCATCGCGGCCGCCGCCTGCCAGGCGCCGCCGCGGCGATGAGTGCAACGTCGCCGAACCGTGCCGAGCCGGCTGCGAGGACCGGCGTCTTCCATCAGGTCCGCGAGTTGCTCGGCGCCTTGCGCGTGTCGCCGGTCGGCAAGACGCTGGTCGCGCTGATGGGCGGGATCGTCGTGGTGGTCGCGCTCACCGCGTATGGGCAGATCGAGCTCAATCGCTGGAACAAGCCGTTCTACGACGCGATCTCGCGCCGCGACCTGAGCGACTTCATCGTGCAGGTCGGCGTCTTCGCGGTGATTGCGGGCGTGCTGCTGGTCTTGAACGTCGCGCAGCGGTGGCTGGGCGAAACCTTGCAGCTGAGGTTGCGCGAAGCCGTGGTCAATGACCTCGTGGGGCTCTGGATGCACCCGCGTCGGGCATTCTGGCTTCAGGCCAGCGGCCCCATCGGCGCCCACCCGGACCAGCGCATGCACGAAGACACGCTGAAGCTGTGCGACCTGTCGGTCGCCCTCGGCGTGGGCCTGCTGCAGGCAGCGATGCTGTTCGGCAGCTTCGCGAGCGTGCTGTGGGTCCTCTCCAAGGACTTCAGCATCTTCTACGACGGTCAGGACCACGTCTTGCCGGGCTTCATGCTGTGGGCGGCGATCGTCTATGCAGTCGTCGGCTCGCTGATGACCTACTGGGTCGGCAACGGCCTCGTCCTGCGCAACGCCGAGCGCTACGCGCGCGAAGGCGAATTGCGCTTCTCGCTGACTCGCATCAACGAGCATCTCGACGGCATCTCCCTGGCTGGTGGCGAGACCGACGAGAAGCGTCGCGTCGCCATGCATTTCGGCGACGTCCTGCGCGCCCAGTCGCGCGTGGTGCTCGGGCTGACCAACCTGACCTGGGTCACCGCGGGGTTCGGCTGGGTCACCATCATCGCGCCGACGCTGGTGGCGGCACCGCTCTACTTCTCGGGGAAGGTTTCGTTCGGCGGCTTGATGATGGCCGCCGCCGCCTTCACGCAGGCGCAGTCGTCGCTGCGTTGGTTCGTCGACAACTTCAGCATCATTGCCGACTGGCGCGCCACCTTGCTGCGTGTCGCCGACCTGCGCCGGATGCTGGCGTCCGACCTGGAGGCCCAACCTGGCGGCAGCCGCATCGCCTACGAGGAAAGCGATGCCGGAACCCTCTCGATCGAAGCGCTCGAGGTTCGCTCCTGGACCGGGCACGATCGGCTGGCCCCCCGGGATCTCGTCGTGCAACCCGGTCAGCGCCTGCTGATCCTCGGCACGACGGGCACCGAGAAGACCTTGCTGTTCCGGGCGCTCGCGGGCCTCTGGCCCTGGGGCTCCGGCATCGTGCGCCGGCCGCGCGGCCAGACGATCCACTACATGCCGCGCGGTACGCCCTACCTTCCCCGCGGCACGCTGGCCGAGGTGCTGTCGTATGGGATGGAGCCGCCCTGCTATCCGAGAGAAGCCCTGGAGGCCGCGCTGGCGAGCGTGGGCCTGCGGCGGCTGGAGCCATTGCTGGACAGGACAGGTCGCTGGGAGAGCGAACTCAGCATGGACGAGCAGCTGCGGCTGGGCTTTGCCCGCGTGGTGCTGCAGGCACCGCCCTGGCTGGTCATGGACGACGCATTCGGCGCGTTCGACGATGACACGCTCGAACTGATCATCGACCTGCTGGGCAAGCTCGCGCACACCGGCATCGTCCATATCGGCTCAGCCGGAGAGGCGCACGACCGGCTGTTCACGCAGGTGGTGCATCTGGTCAAGGCGCCTGATGCCCTGCCCGAGGAGCAGCGACCATGAGACACCCTGGGTCAACCGCCCGTCGCGCGCGTCGCGCCCTCATCCGGCTGCTTCTTGCGCTGCCCGCGTGGGCCTGGGCGCTGGATTTCGGCTTCCGACCACCGCGCGATCCCGACGATGCCTCCGCCGCCGACCTGATGCGGGATCTGGCGCAGCGCATCCTGCCGGTCTACCAGGAGGCGGACACCGACGTCTTCCTGGCCAACGTGACCGCGCTTCAGCTCGTCAGCGGCGCCTTGCGTGCGGCCTACGACAGCAACAGGTCGCTGCGCAGCCGGCGCCAGGGCAAGCCCTTCGACGACCTGGTTCAGCGTGCGATCCTCGACGGCATCTACGTGCGTGCGCGCGTGCTCGAAGCGGACGAGCACCTCGGCTTTGCCGAAGCCTACGCGCGCGCGTTCCGGGAGATGGTGTCGCCGCTCGACAATGCGCAAGCCCAGGCCATCATGGCGCGGCTCGAAACCCCGCTGGCCGTGTACGGAAAGCAGCTCGATCAACAGTTCGATCTCTGGCGCGCGAAGGGCAGCCTCCCGGAGGCCGACGCCGTGGCGCTCGTGCGCACCTGGCTTTCGTACGATTCGCGTCGCAACTTCGGTGCGCTGCTGCCCGACTTGTTCGCGGCCGAAAACCGCAGCCGCTACGTGGCGGATGCCGACGTCCGGATTCCCGTGCGTGCGGGCGTCATCCATGCCAGCCTGGTCCGGCCCGGCCGCGCGGAGGGCGCCCTGCCGACCTTGCTGCGCTTCACGCTCGATCCCGCCGAGGACGACGCGCATCGCAGCGCTGTCAAAGGCTACGTCGGCGTCACGGCCTACGTGCGCGGACGCACGCCCGACGGCAAGGGCGCCGTGTGGCCCTTCGTTCGCGACGGCGAAGACGCCGTCGCCGTCATCGACTGGATCGTCCAGCAGCCGTGGAGCGACGGCCGCGTCGCCATGCTCGGCGACGGCTACTCCGGCTACGCCGCCTGGGCGGCCGCGCGCAGAAGACCGGCGGCACTCAAGGCCATCGCCACGATCGCGCCGATGGCGCCGGGCATCGACTTCCCGATGGCCGGTCAGATCTTCCGCAATTCCATGGTGCGCTGGGCACAGGAGCACGCGACGCTCGAACCCCCGCGGGCCGCCATCGACGCGGACGCCGACCCGGACGCGATATGGCAGGCGCTCGACGCGCGCTGGTATCGCGGCGATCACCCTTACTGGGACATCGACCGCGTCCTGCTCGGCAAGCGCAGCAGGCTGATCCGGACCTGGCTGACGCACCCGAGTCACGATCGCTTCTGGCAGAAGTTCCTGCCGTCGCCGGAGCAGTTTGCGCGCATCGACATCCCGGTGCTCAGCTTTGCCGGCTACTACGGCGCCGACGCCGGCGCGCTGTACTTCCACCACGAGCATCGTCGCCAAAGGCCGCAGGCCGACACGACGCTGCTGCTCGGCCCCTACGACGCGAGCTCGATCCGGCTCGGCACGGCGGCCACGCTGCGCGGCTACACGCTGGACCCCGTCGCACGCGTCGACCTGCCCGAGCTGCGCTTGCAATGGCTCGACCACATCCTGAAGGGCGCGAACAAGCCATCTCTGCTGTCGGATCGCGTCAACTACCAGGTGATGGGCGCGGACCAGTGGCGCCATGCGCCGACGCTGGACGCACCGGAGCGCACCCGGCTGCGCCTGTACCTCGACACCCGCGAACGCGACGATCCGCACCGCCTGTCGTCGTCGCCGGCCGAAGGCGGTGGCAATGCGCGCCTCTCGGTCGATCTTGCCGATCGACGCGACGTGCGCATCCCGTGGTCGGATGCGCTGCGCGTGCAGCAGCTTCCGATGCGCAACAGCATCCGCTTCGTGAGCGATCCGCTGCCGGCGGACACCGAGATCGACGGCAGCCTGCGCGGCGTGTTCGACATCACGCCCTCGCGGCAGGACGTGGACTTCGTCATCTCGATGTACGAGCAGACGCAGAGCGGCGAATACCAGCTGCTGTTCGAGCCCTACGACTTCCGCGCCAGCTACGCCGGCCATCGCGTGCGGCGCCGGCTGCTTCGGGCCGGCATGCGTCAGTCGCTCGCCTTCAGCGCCGAGCGCGTGACCGCCTGCAGGCTTGCGGCGGGCAGCCGCATCGTGCTTGTGATCGGCCTCAACAGGCGCCCCGACCGGCAGATCAACTATGGCAGCGGCAAGGACGTGAACTCGGAAACCATTGCCGATGCAAGATGGCCCGTGCGCGTGCGCTGGCACGCGCACAGCTACGTCGAGATAACGACGCCTTCATAAGGCGCCAGCACCAGGGGCCCTTCGATGAATTCGGCGCGCGCCGGATCGGTCGATGCCAGCACGACCGGCTGGTGCGGCAGCAACGCCGGCGACATCGGCGCCGAGGTGGCGCCGAAGTTCAACAGCACCACCAGCCGTTGTCCTTCGCCGTTGCGCGCATAGGCGAGCACCTCACTCCCGGCATCAAGCGCTTCGTAGTCGCCCCGGTTCAGCGCAGGCTGCGCGCGGCGCAATGCGATGAGGCGCCGGTAGAGCGCCAGCATCGATCCCGCGTCGTGCGACTGGGCTTGCACGTTGTGCGTGCGCCAGTCGTGGGCCAGGCGCAGCCACGGAGCGCCGGTCGTGAAGCCGGCGTTGGATTCGGCGCTCCACGCCATCGGTGTCCGCTGCGGGTCGCGACCCATGCCGGGTTTGTTCTTCTCGAACGGGTCCTGGACTTCGCGGGCCGGGATGGGGACGTCGGTCATGCCGATCTCGTCGCCGTAGTAGAGCGTCGGCGTGCCGCGCAGCGTGAGCAGCAGCATGGCCGCGAGCCGCGCCATCTGCGGCCCGATGCGGCTCGCGATGCGGGACTTGTCGTGATTGCCCAGCACCCAGTTCGGCTGGGCGCCAGCGGGCAGGGCGGCCTCGTAGTTGCGCACCAGCCGCTCGATGCGCGCGGCCTGCCACTCGGTCTCGATGAGCTGGAAGTTGAAGGGCAATTGCAGGCCTTCGAGCACGCCCTGGGCGCTCCGGCCGTAGTAGGCGACCAGGCGCGAGAGCGGCAGGTAGAGCTCGCCGATCAGCACGCGCGACGAGCGCGTGTTGCTGAACGCATCGACCACGCGCCGCATCTCGGCCACGACCTCTTGCACTTCCGGCAGGTCCGTGTTGTAGCGCATCAACCAGCGGTGAAACGGGTCCTGGCCTTCTACGAAGTCCGGGTTCGGCGGGTTGTCGCGGAACTGCGCGTCCTTGAAGATCTGAGACAGCACGTCGACGCGAAAGCCGTCGACGCCGCGCCGTAGCCAGAAGCGCAGCACCTCGTACATCGCGGCTCGCACTTCGGGGTTGCGCCAGTTGAGGTCGGGCTGCTCCTTCAGGAACGCATGGCCGTAGTACTGGCCGGTCGCCGGATCGAAGGTCCAGGCCGGGCCGCCGAAGTTGCTGATCCAGTTGTTGGGCGGGCCGCCGCCCCGCGCCGGGTCGCGCCACAGGTACCAGTCGCGCCGCGGGTCGCTGCGTGCGCTGCGGCTCTGCACGAACCACGGATGCTGGTCGGACGTATGGTTCGGCACGAAGTCCAGGATGACCCTGAGCCCGCGCGAATGGGCATCACTGACCAGGGCATCGAAGCCGTCCAGCGTGCCGAAGCGTGGATCGATGTCGCAAAAATCGGAGATGTCGTAGCCGAAGTCGGCCATCGGCGAGGGGTAGATCGGCGAGATCCACACGGCGTCGATGCCGAGCGACACGAGATAGTCGAGCCGCGCGCGGATGCCTTCGAGGTCGCCGATGCCATCGCCGTTGCTGTCCTGGAAGGAGCGCGGGTAGATCTGATAGACGATTCCGTTCTTCCACCATGCGTCGGCCGGCATCCCGGGAGCGTGCCACGATCGAGCCTGGATGGGAAGAGCGAGGCGCAAGCCGGTCACACCGGCTCGCCAGGGTGTAGAGTCGAATGAGACCGAGGGCTGATCGTGAAAACCTTGTTTCTCGTGCGGCATGCCAAATCGAGTCGCGACGATCCGTCGTTGCCCGACCGGGAGCGGCCGTTGGACGATCGCGGCCGCCAGGACGCGCCGATGATGGGCAAGCGCCTCGGCAAGCGCGAGCTGAAGCCCGATCTGCTGGTGTCGAGCCCGGCACTGCGCGCGCTGACGACAGCGCAACTGATCGCCGACGAGATCGGCTATCCGCGCAAGAACATCGTCGTCGATGAACGGCTCTATGCGAGCAGCCCGGACGACCTGCTCGCCGTCATTTGCGCACTGGATGACAAGCTGAACCGCGTGATGCTCTTCGGACACAACCCCGAGTTCGCCGAACTCGCGCACCGGCTGTCGAGCGAAATCACCGACATGCCCACGTGCGCCGTCGCCGAGTTCCGCTTCGACGCCAAGGCGTGGGCGGATGTCCGGGGGATCGGCCCGTCGAAGGTCAAGCTGGACGCGCCGAGGAAATAGCCCGCCTCGTTCGCAGCCGCCGATTCACGGCAGGGCGACATCCTCGAGCATCGAGAAAAGTACCTGGAAGACTTCCCTTGTCGTGACCGAACCCTGCGCGTCCTTCTTGAGCTGGATGAGCTGCTGTGCATCGGGCAACCCGGCGGGTATCACCATCGTGCCGCCCGGCTTCAACTGGTAGATGAGCGCGGGCGGAATCAGCTCGGGCGCCGCTGTCACGATGATCTTGTCGAACGGCGCATGTTCGGGCCAGCCCTGGCAACCGTTGCCGGTCCTGATCTCGACGTTGTCGCACCCTTGGTCGGCCAGCCGATGCGCGGCCTGCTCGGCCAGCTCCTCGATGATCTCGACAGTGAAGACGCGGTGCGCGAGTTCCGAAAGGATCGCCGACTGGTAGCCCAGCCCCGTGCCGACCTCGAGCACCGTGTCGGTCGGCTGCACGTCGAGCAGATCGGTCATGACGGCGACGATGAAGGGCTGCGAGATCGTCTTGCTGAAGCCGATCGGCAAGGGTGTATCGACGTAGGCGTAGGGCCGCAGCTCGAAGGGCACGAACGCGTGGCGCGGCACCGTGGCCATGGCGTTCATGACCTTCGAGTCCAGCGCCGCCTTGCCCAGATACGTGGTCGAGAAGATCGTCTTGGCGGCGATCTCGGCCAGCATGCGCTGCCGCAGCATCGTGAAGTCCGGCTCGCTCATGGTGCTTTCCGGCATCTGGGGTCGGTCTATTCGCTCGGGGTGCGGATGTTGGGGAACGCGTGCGCGAGCTCCTTGCGTTGCACGTCGGCGTCGTACCAGAAGAGAGATCCTTCCTGCTCGTCGCGCGTCAGCTTGTGCGTGCCGTCGCAGAAGGGCTGGTTCGCCGACAGGCCGCAACCGCAGATGAATTTCGTCTCGCCGCCGATCTCGATCGGATAGGGCTTGCTGCGCGTGCGCATGACCAGTCTCGCCATGATTGCCTCCACAGAGTTTGACGCGGCGCCAGGGCGTTCGTTTCCGCATTTGAGCAAAGCGCAGGGGCATTCCGGCAACTTCGACCGGGAGACCCTGATGGCCGAGGAGGCACTCGGCCTGGGCGGCTGCAAGTTCTTCAGAATGGGCGGGAGCGTGTTTTCGCTCGAAGGAGACAGCCGTGGAACTCACAACCGTCCCGATCGACAAGCCGGACGACATGAACTTCATCCTCGGCCAATCGCACTTCATCAAGACGGTCGAGGATCTGCACGAGGCGATCGTTCAGACGGCGCCCCAGATGAAGTTCGGCATCGCGTTCTGCGAGTCGAGTGGCCCGGCACTGGTTCGCCGAACGGGAAACGACGCCGAACTCGTCGAACTGGCGCAAAGGAACGCCCTGGCGCTTGGCTGCGGACATTGCTTCATCATCTTCATGGCCGGTGGATTTCCGATCAACATCCTGAATACCATCAAGGCCGTGCCGGAGGTTTGCGGCATCTACTGTGCGACCGCCAACGCGACGGAAGTCGTCGTGGCTGACACCGGGAGCGGGCGCGGCATCCTCGGCGTCGTGGATGGCCTGAGAAGCAAGGGCGTCGAAACCGAATCCGACGTCGTGGCGCGAAAGGGTCTGCTGCGCCAGTTCGGCTACAAGCTCTGAACCAGCAAGCGGTCGATCACATGGAATTCTCGAACCATACCCTGAAGGACCTTTTCGGCCAGCTCGGCTTGCCCGACTCGTTCGAGGAGATCGAAGCGTTCATCTCGAAGCATCGGCCGCTGGCTGCCGGCGTCCGGCTCGCGGACGCCCCGTTCTGGACCTCGTCGCAGGCGAATTTCCTGCGCGACGAGATCGACGAAGACGCGGACTGGGCCGAACTGGTCGATCAACTCAACCTGCGGCTCAGGGAATAGTCCAGGCGATCCGCGAGCGGCGGTGCTCGCGGGACCGCTAGCTGCCAGTTACTTGCCAAACCACTTGGCCACGTGCTGCCACGAGCGCAGCATGAAGCCCGCGCGTTCCACGTCGGCCTGCGCGACCAGCGGCGCTTCTCCCACCGGCTTGCCGTTCGAGGTCGCGACCACCTTGCCGATCACCGCACCCTTGGTCACCGGCGCCTCCAGGTCGGGCTTGATCTGCGCCGAGGTTTGCACCTGCTGGCCGCGCGGCACCGTCAGCGACCATGGCGACGCCAGCGCTGCAGGAACCGTGTCGGCCTTGCCGAAGCTGACCTTGGCCGTCGCGACGACCGTGTTCGGCTGAATGGGGGTGGCCTTCTCGAAGTTGCTGTAGCCCCAACCGAGCAGCGCGCGCGTCTCGTCGGCACGCGCCTGCGCGCTGTTGGTGTTGAGGATCACCGTGATCAGGCGCATCCCGTTGCGCTTGGACGAAGTGACGAGACAGTAGCCCGCCTCCTGGGTGTGGCCGGTCTTGAGGCCGTCGACCGTCGGGTCGGTGTAGAGCAGGGCGTTGCGATTGCCCTGCTTGATGCCGTTGTACTTGAACTCGCGCTCGGCGTAGATCGGGTAGTAGTCGGAACTGTCGCGGATGATCGCGCGCGCCAGGATCGCGAGATCCCGCGCCGACGCCTTGTGGTCCGGATCGGGCAGGCCCGTGGCGTTCACGAAATGCGCGTGCGTCATTCCGAGGCGCTGGGCTTCGGCATTCATGAGCTTGGCGAAGCCCTCTTCGGAGCCGGCCATGTGCTCGGCGATCGCCTTGGACGCGTCGTTGCCCGACTGGATGATGATGCCGCGCAGGATGTCGATCACCGTGGCCTGGCTGTTGAGCGGCAGGTACATGCACGACTCGGTGCTCGAGCCACGGCACCAGGCGTACTGGCTGGTCGTGACCAGATCGTCCTTCTTGAGCTTGCCCGAGCGAAGTGCCTGTTCGACCAGGAAGCTGGTCATCATCTTGGTCAGTGACGCCGGCGGCAGCGGTTCGTCGGGATTGGCCGAGGCGAGCACCTCGCCGGAGTCGAAGTCCATCAGCAGCCATGCCTTGGCGGGCAGCGCCGGCGGCCCGCCGGCCACGGCGGTCTCTCCGGCGACTGGCGCCGGGGCGGGTGCCTCGGCCGCGGGTTTCGTATGGGTTGCGCGCTTGGCGGCGTGGGGGGCTGCGAAGGACTCGGAGCTTGGAACCAGGGTGCTCGCGGCGATGGCGAAGACGACCGGGAGGATGGAGAAAGTCTTGGATTGCATGGGTGTTCAGGGGCAGAACCGGGATTGTCGCGGATCGAGCGTCGATTCTTGGGTCGTGCAGTAAGCTCTTTGGTAACGACAAGCCACCCTCTGCATGAATGCCTTCCTCAATCACGCGGAACTCAGGGAACTCGCAAGGCGCCGGCTTCCTCGCGCCGTGTTCGAATACATCGACAGGGGCACCGAGGATGAGGCCGGCCTTCGGCACAACCGGGCGGCCTTCGACGCGGTGCGCATCCGTCCACGGGTGTTGACCGGCGGTGGCACCCGTTCGCAGGCCATCACCCTGTTCGGACAGGCATGCGACCTCCCCATCATTGCCGCACCCACCGCTTGTGCAGGGCTGGTGCGCTTTCGCGGAGAAGTCGAGCTTGCGAAGGCGGCAGCCGAGAGCAGGATCCCGTTCTGTGCCGCGCTGGAGGCCATCAACTCCCTGGAGGACATCACCGAAGCGAGCGCAGGGACCGTCTGGTTCCAGGTCTACGTCTGGGAGGACGAAGAGCGCGTGCGCGAACTGCTGGCGCGTGCCTGGGGCTTGGGCGTGCGGACGCTGGTCGTCACGCTCGACAGCCCGGTGGCGAGCAAGCGCGAGTACAACCTGCGCAATGGCTTTGGCCTGCCGTTCAGGTTCTCGGCGCGCAACGTCTGCGACGTCGCGCTCCACCCCCGCTGGGCATTCGGCGTTCTCGGCCGCTACCTGGTTTCCGGCAGCGTGCCTTCGTACTCGAACTATCCGCCAGGGCATCGCAGCACCCTCTTTGCATCGAGCAAGCCGCTGGCGTACCAGGCCGACCTCGGCTGGAAGCACATGCACTGGCTGCGCGACGAGTGGAAGGGCAACCTCGTCCTCAAGGGCATCCTGCACCCGGATGACGCCCTCCTCGCGGCCGAGCTCGGAGCGGACGGCATCGTGGTTTCGAATCATGGCGGGCGCACCTTCGACAGCGCGGTGGCGCCCATCGAGGTGCTGCCGGAGATCGCGCGCGCGGTGGGTGACAGGACGGTCGTGCTGGCCGACAGCAGCGTGAGGCGCGGCAGCGATGTATTGAAACTGATGGCGGCCGGTGCGAAGGCGGTGATGGTCGGTCGGATGCTGCTCTATGCCACCGCAGTCGGCGGCATGTCGGGCGCGAGCCGTGCCATCGAGATCCTGCGCAGCGAAATCGACGCTTCGCTGGCAATGAGCGGCTGCCAGGACATACGAAACGTCGACGGGAGCCTGCTGGTCGGCGCCGACCGGGAGACCCGGCCGCTCACGGCCGGAGCTTGAACAGCCGCTTCAACCAGGAGTCGCCCGCGCGCTCGGCCGCCGGCGCCGGGGCCTGCGCGTCCGTCATCTCGATGCCGCGGGCCATTTGCGCCAGCGTCTCGAAGACCAGGCGCTGCGTCTCCAGCCGCACTCCCGAGGAGCGCTCGAAGTGGATGACCGTGCGCCCGGCCTTCAGGGAGTCGCCGCCGAGATCGAAGAAGTTGTCGCGCGGATCGATCTCGTCCGGGTCCATGCCAAGCACCTCGGCCCACACAGCGGCGAGGGCTGCCTCGGCCGGCGTGCGATCCGCGCTGCGGACCTCCCGGCGGGCCCGCGCCTCGGACAGGGGCGCGGGAAGCGCATGCCGATCGATCTTGCCGTTGGGCAGCAGCGGCAATGCCTGCAGCGTCACGTAGTGCTGCGGCAGCATGTAGTCGGGCAGGCGGGCCCTGAGATGGTCCTTGAGGTGCGCGTCGTCGACGGTGGCGCCTTCCGTCGCCACCACGTAAGCCACCAGCCGCACATCGCCCGGCCGGTCTTCGCGTGTCACCACCAGGCATTGCGAGAGCTCGGGCAGCGCCCGCAACTGGGCTTCGATCTCGCCGGGTTCGATGCGATGACCGCGCACCTTCACCTGGAAGTCGAGCCGCCCCTGGTGCTCGAGCAGGCCGTCGTGGCGCCAGCGTCCACGGTCTCCCGTCCTGTAAAGCCGCGCGCCGGGAGCGGGGCTGAACGGATCCGGAACGAAGCGCTCGGCCGTCATCCCGGGCTGGTTCAGGTAGCCCAGCGCCACGCCATCGCCGCCGATGAAGATCTCGCCGGAGCACCCGACGGGGCAGGGCTGGCCGCGCGCATCGAGCACGTGCACGCTGGTGTTGGCGATCGGCCGTCCGATAGCGATCACCCCCGGTGCGGCCGGCACCTTCCAGCAGGTGGACCACACGGTGGTCTCGGTCGGGCCGTACATGTTCCACAGCTCGCCGGTGCGTACGGACAGCGCCTGCGCCATGTCCTCGCTCAGGCTCTCGCCGCCGATGAGCGCCTTGAAGCCGGGGGCGCCGTTCCAGCCCGCGTCGATGAGCATCCGCCAGGTCGTCGGCGTCGCCTGCATCGCGGTCGCACCCGACTGTTCGAGCAGGACCCGCAGCGCCGCGCCATCGATGGCCTGCTCGCGGGTGGCGAGCACGACGGTGGCGCCCACGGACAGCGGCAGCAGCAGCTCGAGCACGGCGATGTCGAAGCTCAACGTGGTCACCGCGACCAGCACATCCTCCTTGCCGAGGCCGGGTTCGCGCTGCATCGACAGCAGGAAGTTCACCACCGCCCGGTGCGGCACCATCACGCCCTTGGGCCTGCCGGTGGAGCCGGAGGTGTAGATGACATAGGCCGGGTCCTCCGGCCGCGCGTCGCGCTCGGCGTCGGGCGGCGGCGCGGTGTCGGGCGCCGCCTCGACCTCGGCGGCGTCCAGGAGGAGCATCGGCAGCGACAGGCCGTGCCAGTGCCCGGCCAAGTCGCTGCGGGTCAGCAGCAGCGACAGCTGCGCGTGCCGGGCCATGTCGTGCAGGCGCTGCTGCGGGTAGGAGGGGTCGAGCGGAACATAGGCGGCCCCGGCCCGGAGGACGGCGAGCTGCGCCACCACCATGCCGGGGTCGCGTTGGAGGCAGAGGCCGACCAGCGTGCCCCTGTGCACGCCGCGTCGGCGCAACAGGTGGGCCAGCCGGTGCACGCCCGACCACAGCTGCGCATAGCTCGCCGCATCGCCTGGAAGCTGCAGCAGGGCGGTGCCTTCGGCCCCGCAGTGGCGGGCCAGGAGGTCGTTGATCGTGTGGCCCTGCGGATAGGCACGCCCGGTCTGGTTCCATGCGGCCAACCTGGCGAGTTCCTGGGGACTCGCGAGCGCATGCTCCCGCATCGGCCGGTCCGGCTCGCGGATGAGGCGCTGCAGCAGATGCAGGTAGTTGTCCAGCAGGGCCTGCGCGGTGGCGGCCGTGAACAACTCGGTGGAATAGCTCAGGGAGAGCGCGTTCTCGCTCTCGGTGTCGACGGTGAGCGCCAGGTCGAACTGCGTCGCCCCGAGGCCGAGCGGCATGTAGTCGAGCTCGAGCCCTTCGAGCGCCAGGGCCTGGCGAGGCGTGTTGAGCACGTTGAACATGACGCGCACGTCGGGGATGCGGCCGCCTTCGCCGTGCTCGCGCAGATAGCCGACCAGATCGTCGAGCGGAACGTCCTGATGGGCGAAGGCCGACAGGCAGGTTTCGCGCACCTGGCGCAGCAGCGCGCGGAAGCTCTGCTCGGGTTGTACGACAGAGCGCAGCACCAGCGTGTTGATCAACGAGCCGACCAGGTCCTCGGCCTCGACGCGGGTGCGCCCGGCGATCGGCGTGCCGACGGCGACGTCGTCCTGCCCGCAATAGCGCGAGAGCAGCCACTGGAAGGCCGCCAGCAGGGTCATGAAGGAAGTCATTCCGTGCTGCCCGCTGAAGCGCTGGATCGCCATGAACCAGTCGTCGGAGAGCGCTTGCCGCACGCGCGCGCCCTCGCTGGTGAAGCGGTGCGCCGCAGAGGTGTCGACCGGAAGATTGAGCGGGCTCATGCCGGCAAGCTGCCGCAGCCAGTAGCGCACCTGCGGCGCGAGCACCTCGTCGTTGACATGCTCGCGTTGCCAGTTCGCATAGTCGATGAAATCGATCGCGCGGGCCGGCGGTGGCGGCGCTGCCTTTCCGTGCGCGCCCGCGCGATAGAGCGCCTGCAGCTCGCGCAGCAGGATGCCCCATGACCAGGCGTCGCCGATGATGTGGTGCATCACCAGCACGAGCGCATGGTCCTGCGCGCCGAGCTGGATGAGGACGAAGCGGTGCAGCGGGCCCCGCTGCAGGTCGAAAGGCTGCGCCGCGATGCGCCGGGCCTCGCTTTCGAACTGCGCCTGGCGCGTCGGCCCGGACCATGCGCGTACATCCACCTCGATCAGGTTTGCCGGCTGCGGCCGGCCGATGACGGCCATGGGCTCGGCACCCGCCAGCTCGAAGGTGGTGCGAAAGGCCTCGTGCCGGGCGACCAGTTCGTCCAGCGCGGCGCGCAGGACGTCTTGCCGCAGCGGGCCGCGCACGCGCAGGGCCTCGCGCATGTTGTAGGCCGCGCCCTGCGGGTCCATCTCGTGCAGGGCCCACATGCGCCGCTGCGAGAACGAAAGGAGCGCCGGCTGCGCGCGCGACACCACGGCGATGGGGCGGGTCGCCGCCGCATCGCCGCCCGGCGAACGGGCGAGCAGCCGCCCGACCACCCGGGCCAGCGCCTCGATCGTCGGGTGCTCGAACAGGCTGCGAACCGGCAGGTCGATCCTGAAGGTGGCGCTGATCCTGGAGACGATCTGGGTCGCGAGCAGCGAATGCCCGCCCAGGTCGAAGAAGTTGTTCCGCACCCCGAATCCGGACCTGCCCAGCACGGCCTGCCATGTCTCCAGCAGAACGGATTCGATCGGCGAGCGCGGCCCGATCCGGCCGGAGGCCGCCGCGTCGGGATCGGGCTGCGGCAGGCGCCGCCGGTCGATCTTGCCGTTGGGCAACTGCGGCAGTGCGGGAAGAAACACGAACGCCGCGGGAACCATGTAGTCCGGCAGGCGCGCCTTGAGTCCGGTGCGCAACGCATCCTCGTTGGCCTCGGTCTCGCAGGCGACGTAGGCGACCAGTTCCTTGTGCCCCGGCAGGTCCTCGCGCAGCAGCACGGCGGCCGCACGCACGCCGGGGCAGCCGAGGAGGCCGGCCTCGATCTCGCCCAGCTCGATCCGGAAGCCGCGCAGCTTGACCTGCTGGTCGTTGCGACCGATGAACTCGACGACGCCATCGTTCAGCCAGCGGGCCAGGTCGCCGGTGCGGTACATGCGCTCGCCGGGCCGGAAGGGATTGGGCACGAACTTCTCGGCGCTCAGCTCCGGCCGGTTGAGATAGCCGCGGCCCACGCCCACGCCACCCACATACAGCTCGCCGGCGACATTCACCGGCTGCGGCTGCAGCCAGGCATCCAGCACGTAGAGCTGCACATTGGCGATGGGGCGGCCGATCGGCACGATGGGGCGTTCCGGCAGCTGCTCGCCCGGCTCGTACCAGGCGCTGTCCACTGCGGCCTCGCTGGGCCCGTAGAAATTGCCGAGCGTGACGCCGGGGAGCGTCCGGCGAAAGGCGCGGGCGAGTGCGCTGTCCAGGGCTTCGCCCCCAGAGAGCACGTAGCGCAGGCGGGTGCGGCGATGCATCGCCGGCTCGTCCAGGATCGCGCGCATCTCCGACGGCACGAACTGGACGACGGTGATGCCCTGCTCGCGGATGGTCTCGGCCAGCAAGGACAGGTCGCGGTGCGCATCGGGTTGCGCCAGCACCAGCTCGGCGCCCGAACTCAATGCCCCGAGGAACTCCCAGAGCGACGCGTCGAAGCTGATCGAGGTCTTCTGCAGCACGCGATCTTCCGGGGCGAGCCGCAGCGCATCGTTCATCCAGAGCACGTGATTGCAAAGGCCCCGGTGCGTCAGTTGCGCGGCCTTGGGCTCGCCGGTCGAGCCGGAGGTGTAGACGAGGTAGGCAATGTGCTCCGGCCGGCTGAGTTCGTCCGGCGCGGGCAGCGGCTCCTGCGCCATCTCGCCGCCGCCTCCCTGCACCTCGAGGATTTCGCATGTCGGCAGCGCGTCGAGTTGCCGCAGGGCGTCGCCGAAGGGCGCCTCTGCGAGCACGAGCGTGGGCGCCGCATCGGCGAGCATGGCGCGCAGGCGCTCGGGCGGATGGTCCGGATCGAGCGGCAGCAGCGTCCCGCCGGCCTTGAAGACGGCGAGCAGCCCGACCACCAGGCCGAAGCCGCGTTTCATGCAAAGGCCGACCACGGCCTCCGGCCCCACGCCCTTGCGCCGCAGCAGGTGGGCGAGCTGCTGCGACGACGCGTCGAGTTGCGCGTAGCTCATGGCGTCCTGGCCGAAGCGCAGCGCGATGGCCTGCGGCGTCCGCAGTGCCTGGTCGCGAACATGCACGTGCACCGGCCGGTCGTTGGCGAGGGGGCGGGCGCTGTCGTTCCATTCGATGAGCAACTGCTGCCGCTCGGCCTCGCCCAGCAAGGGCAGCCGGGCCACCGCGCGTTCGGGCTCTGCCACCATGGCCGCGAGCAGCCGGCGCAAGTGCGCCGCCATGCGCTCGACGGTCTCTGCATCGAACAGGTCGGTGCGGTATTCGATCTCGGCTTCGAGGCACGTCCCGACCCCGACCACGTTCAGCGACAGGTCGAACTTGGCGCTTTGCGAGTGCACGCCCAGCCGCTCGCTGTGCAGGCCTTCGAGCTGGAGGACACGGTGGTCGAAGTTCTCCAGCGCGAAGGACACCTGGTAGAGGGGGTTGCGGCTTGCATCGCGGACCGGACTGAGTTCGCTCACCAGGCGGTCGAACGGCATCCCCTGGTGCGTCAGCGCCTCCAGCGTCGCCTCGCGGCTGCGCCGCACCAGCTCGACGTAGGAGGGCTCTCTGCCGAGATCGGCGCGCAGGACCAGCGTGTTGACGAAGAAGCCGACCACGTCGCGCACGCGCGGGTCATCCCGCCCTGCGAACGGCACGCCGACGGCAACGTCGTCCTGGCCCGTATAACGCATGAGCAGCGCCTGGAAGGCCGCGAGCAGGGCCATGAAGAGCGTGGCATCCTGCCGCGTCGCGAAGGCCCGCACTGCGGCCGTGAGCCCGGCGTCGATGCGAAACGCCAGGGTCCGGCCGGCCGAACCGGCCTGCGGCGGATGGGGCCTGTCGGTGGGCAGCTGCAGGGTTGGCAGGTCGTGCAGCTTGTTGCGCCAGTAGTCGAGCGCAGCGCCCATCTCGCCGTGTTCGAATCGCTCTCGCTGCTGCGCTGCATGGTCGCTGAAGGCAAGCACCGGTTCGGTCAGCGGCGGCGTTCCACCGCTGCGGGCGTAGAGCCGGGCGAGCTCGCGATGGATGATGCTCATCGACCAGCCGTCCGCGACGATGTGGTGGATCACCAGCACCAGCACGTGATCCTCGGGTGAGACGCGCAACAGGTCGGCGCGCAGCAGGGGTGCGTGCGACAGGTCGAAGGGCCGGGCCACGCTGGCGGCGATGTGGGCGTCGAGCACCGCGTCCGAGCCCTCCTGCGCCAGGCCTCGGACGCGTGTGAAGCGAAAGCCTTCCAGGGCTTCCGCGACCGGCATGACGCGTTGCACCGGCCCCTGCTCGGTCGCGTGGAACGAGGTGCGCAGGCTGGTGTGCCGGGCGACCAACGCACGCAAGGCTTGCTCGAGGCGCCCGGCGTCCAGCGGCCCTTGCAGCCGCGTGACCGAATGGATGTTGTAGGCGGCGCTGCCGGCCTCCAGCAGATCGAGGAACCAGAGCCCCTCCTGCGCGAACGACAGCGGCGCGTCCTGCGGCGGCGCGGAGGCGGGTCGCGACGCCGGCAGAGCGCGCTGCTGCTGGAGCTTTCGCGCGAGCAGGCGGCGCCGGACAACGGCCATGTCGATGTCCAAGGCCTCCGGCGGGGGTTGATTCAGGTCAGGGGCGACATCCATTTCGTGGCAGCAGAGGGTGGTGGTCAGGTGTCGTGGTCGAGGAGGCGCTCGATGTCCTCGTCGGTGAGTCGGTCGATCTCGCTCTGCAGTGCATCGCCAAGCGCATCGGCGTCGTCGATGGCGGCCTGGAGCAGCGCGGCGAAGGCGCCGACCGTGGGCGCGGCCAGCACCGCCGAAGCGGACAGCTCGACGCCCCAGGTCTCGTTGACCACTTGCGCCAGGCGCGCCGCCGACAGGGAGTCGCCTCCCAGTGCAAGGAAGTTGTCGTCGGGACTGGCGACCGGTCGGCCCAGCAAGCCGGCGAAAAGGCTCGCGGTGCGCGCCTCGATGGCGGTGAAAGCGCGCACGCTGCCGCCGGGCGCGGGCGCGGGCGCGGCGCGCTCGATCTGCCGGTGCAGCTGGCGGCGCTGCAGCTTTCCGCCGCTGCCTGTGGGGATCTCGTTCAGGACGTGGATGCGCGCGGGGACCTTGAAGTCGGCAATGGTCCCGAAGAGCGCCGTGCGAAGGGCGTGCGGATCGGCGTCGCGGCCAGGCTCCAGCACCACGGCGGCGTGCACGTCCTCGCCCAGCGTCGGATGCGGCACCGGGTAGGCGGCCGCCTGGGCCACGGCGGGCAGGCGCAGCAGCGCCTGCTCGATTTCGAAGGGCGCGAATTTCTCGCCGCCGCGATTGATGATGTCGGCGTCGCGTCCGACGATGTGCAGGTAGCCATCGGCATCGAACCAGCCAAGGTCGCCCGTGACGAACCAGCCATCCTGGAAAGCCTCGGCGTTCGCCGCGGGCGCATCCTCATAGCCGCTGAACAGCACGGGTCCGCGCGCCACGATGCCGCCGACGCTCCCCGCCGGCTGCTCGGTTCCGCCGGCGTCGACGACGCGCAACGCGGCGCCCGCGGGCAAGCCGACCGATCCGGCCTTGCGCAGTCCGGGCGGAAGCGGGTTGCTCGCCATCTGGGTCGCGGACTCGGTCATGCCGTAGGACTCGATGACCGGTGCGCCCCAGAGGTCTTCCAGTCGCTGCATCAAATCGGGCGGCAACGCCGAGGAGGCCGAGCGGATGAAACGCAACTTGTGGGTCGACAGCGCGCCGTTGGCCTCAAGTGCCAGATCGGCGACCGCCCGGTGGATCGTGGGGGCCGCGGTGTACCAGGTGGGCGCGAACTCGGCGAGCCACGACAGGAAGGCAGGGCCGTCGAAGCCGGGCGTGCACACGACGGACGCCCCGGCCGTGAGCGGCGCAAGCAGCCCTCCCACCAGACCGTGGCTGTGGAAGAGCGGCATCAGGCACAGGCCGCGATCGTCCGGGGTCAGGCCGAGATGGCGCGCGATGTTGCACGCGGAAGCCAGCACCTGCCGATGGGTGAGCGGCACGCGCTTGGGCTTCCCGGTGGTGCCGGACGTGAAGAGAACGAAGGCCGTGTCATCCGGCGCGGGCCGGGCGCGCGTGTCGGTTTCGCTGGCAAGCGTTTCCGTGGGGCTGGGCAGCAACCGTTCGAGATCGAGCGCAAGGCTCGTGATTCCTTGCTGCCGCGCGAGCCGCGCCGCAAGCGGATCGTCCGGCCAGCTCAGCACGGCATCGGCGCGCGCCTCGGCCAGCAAGGCTGCCAGCTCGGATTCCGTCAATCCGGGATGCAGCGCAACCACCGTGGCATGGCAGCCAACGGCCAGCACGGCGATCGCCAGCGCCATGCCGCTCGGCAGGCAAACGGCGACGCGGGAACCGACGCCCAAGCCATTCGACGCCAGCCATGTGCCCGCACGCGAGACGACGCCCGACAGGTCGGCGTAGGTGAGAGTCGGATATCCGGTCGCGAGCAGGGCAGGCGCGGAAGGTCTCGCATGCGCATGACTCACCAGCCAATGGCGCAAGGTCATGCGATCGGCGTTCGTCGCGACCATGAAATTCCCTTGCGGAGGTTCGAGTGCAGCAGTCACGGTGACCCTGGCGCTTTGAAGAGGGGCGCTGATCGCATATCAAGCCATTCTGGGCACGCCGTTCCCAGTGGGCTTGTAGGAATGCGACTTAACTTGGAGACAGTTTGTTGCAGTTGATTCGAGACCCCCATATTGCAACAATCGCGCCGGCCATGTGCCAATCGTGAAGGAAGAGGCGAGGGCCGCGAGCCGCTGCGCTGGTGCGGGTGAGAATACCGACCTTAACTCGGCGCGACAATCGCGCCCATGAATTTCGGCAAAGTCCTGGTGCCCCTCGTCGGCATCGTTTTGATCGCGGGGGCCTGGCGCAGCTACGGGTGGGCCGGCGTGGCGCTCGCCGTGGGCGCGATGGTGATGTTCGTGCTCCTGAATCTCAACCGAGCGATCCAGGTGTTGAAGCGCGCGGCCGATCGCCCGATCGGCACCGTCGCGAGCGCGGTGATGCTCAATGCCAAGCTCAAGCCCAAGGCGAGCCTGCTGCACGTGGTGGCGCTCACGCGCGCGATCGGCGAACTGCGCTCGCCGAAGGACACGCAGCCCGAGGTCTTCCGCTGGACCGATGCCGGCGGCTCGTGGGTCGATGCGAGCTTCGTCAACGGCAAGCTGACCGAATGGAAGCTCGTGCGGCCCGAGCCCACGGAAGACGAGGCGGCCGCGATCGAGGCCGATGCGCCGGCGTCCGATGCGGTCAAGCCCGGCGCGACGGACGCGCTGCGTCCGCCGGTCTGAACGCCTGGCGCCGGCTAGGGGCCTGTTCACACTATTTCCGCGACCCGGGAAATAGTGTGGACAGGCCCTAAAACGGCGCGGATTCGTCGGCCAGCGCTTCTTCTTCGGCCTTGGCCGGTGCGGCCGGTGCCGGTGCGGCGGCGGGTGCGGCACCGAGCTGCATTTCACCGCCCAGCGCTGCGAGCAGCTCCGGCACCAGCTGGCCCAGCTCGCCGGTCGCGATCGCCGCGTCGGCATCGAAGTTGTCTTCCTTGCCCGAGCCCGGCGCCTCATCGAGCGTGCCTTCGAGGAACACGATCTTGCGCAGCTGCATGCCCTCGGTCAGTTCGAAGGAAACGCGGTCGTCCCAGGTCATCGCGAGCCGCGTCGGGCGCTTGCCGCTGGCGATGTGCTGGCGGATCTCGTCGATGTCCAGCGGGTGCTTGGCGTAGCGCACCACGGCCTTCGATTCGTCGCTGGCCTTGAGCTCGCATTCGCGGTCGATCGTGAAGCCGGCCGGCGGCTCCTGGCTCGAGAGCCACTCGGCCATCGCGGCGGCCGGCTCGACCTGCGTGTTGACGAGGCTGACCGCGAAGCCGTCGAGCCCCTTCACGAGACTTGTGACCACCTCGTCGGCGCGCTGCGCGTTGCTCGCGTTGACCACCAGCCGGTGCGTCTGCGGATCGATCCACACCGCCACGCGCGCATGGCGCGTGAAGGCCAGCGGCAGCAGCTCGTGGGTGATGTCTTCCTTGAGCTCCTTCTTTTCCTTCTTGCCGGGCTTGCGGCCGGTGGCGGCCTCGATCTGCGCGGCGCGTTCCTCGACCTTGCGGCGCACCACCGAGGCCGGCAGCGCCTTGCTCTCGATCATGAATTCGAGCAGCCACTGCCCACCCACCGATTCGACCAGGGGACCGTGCGCCTCGCCGCGGGGCTCGATCCAGCCGATGGACTTCTCCTGCGAGGGGCCGCAGGGGACGAAGCGCTGGGCGTCGAGGCCCTTCTCGACCTCTTCGAGCGGCTGCGACCACGTGGTCTCGATGCGGTAGACGATGACGTTCTTGAAAACGGACACGGGAACCCTTTACTCTGGCTGATTGGCAAAGCCGAGCATTGTCGTGCGGCGGAAACTGGCTCGGCCGTAAAATCGTCAGCTTTTGCGACATCCCCCTCCCGCGAAGGACAAAGAACATGAGCGCGCTGCCCCCCGCACTGGACGACCGTGACGGCAAGATCTGGATGGATGGCGATCTCGTGGACTGGCGCGACGCCAAGATCCACGTGCTGACCCATACGCTGCACTACGGCTGCGGCGTCTTCGAAGGCGTGCGCGCCTACAACACGGCAGGTGGCACCGCGATCTTCCGCCTGCAGGAGCACACCGAGCGCCTCTTCAACAGCGCCAAGATCCTGCGCATGAAGATCCCCTTCACGCCCGAGCAGGTCAACGAGGCGCAGAAGCAGGTGGTGCGCGTCAACAAGCTCGAGAGCTGCTACCTGCGCCCGCTGGTGTGGATCGGCTCCGAAAAGCTCGGCGTGAGCCCCAAGGGCAACACCATCCACGCGATGGTCGCCGCCTGGTCGTGGGGCGCCTACCTCGGCGAGGAAGGCCTCAGGCAGGGCATCCGCGTCAAGACCTCGAGCTACACGCGCCACCACGTCAACATCACGATGACGCAAGCCAAGGCGGTGAGCAACTACAGCAACTCGATCCTCGCCAACATGGAAGCGACGGAGGACGGCTATGACGAAGCCCTGCTGCTCGACTCGGCCGGCTTCGTCTCCGAAGGCGCGGGCGAGAACATCTTCGTGGTCAAGGGCGGCGTGGTCTACACGCCCGACCTGTCGGCCGGCGCGCTCAACGGCATCACGCGCAACACCGTCCTGCACATCTGCAAGGACCTCGGCATCGAGGTCGTGCAAAAGCGCATCACGCGCGACGAGGTCTACATCGCCGACGAGGCCTTCTTCACCGGCACCGCGGCCGAAGTCACGCCGATCCGCGAACTCGACCGCGTGCAGATCGGCATCGGCTCGCGCGGCCCGGTGACCGAGAAGATCCAGAATGCGTTCTTCGACATCGTGAACGGACGCAATCCCAAGTACGCCCACTGGCTAACCAAAGTCTGAAGAAGCCCATGTCGTCCCCCAAAGCCGTCATCGAACTGCTCGCCAAAGACCTGAACGACCAGGGCGGCGTGTTCTGCCCGAATCCGAAGGCGGACATGCAGCTCTGGAATGCACACCCCAAGGTCTACCTCGACGTCGCGCGCCTCGGCGAAGCCAAGTGCCCGTACTGCGGCACGGTCTACCGCCTCAAGGCGGGTGAAGTGGCCGGCAGCCACCACTGAAGTCCATGAGTCTCCTTCGCGTTGCGGGTGGAGGCTCCATCCGGGCACTTCCGCTCCTTGGCATCTTCAGGGTCCGGCGCCGTGCGCGGGCCCAGCCTGCGCGGGGCCTGTTCCTCGTCAACGTCAAGGTGGGGCGCGGCTCCAGCAACAAGCTGTCCTCCGGATTGGCGGGCGCGTATGTCTCGGCCTACGTGACCGCGGCGGACAAGGACGCCGCCCAGCGCCTCGCGATCACCAAACTCACCGCGAAGGGCTTCGAGTTCCTGGCGACGCAAGGCCCCGTCGCGCGCATCGAGCTCGACGCATGGCCGCTGCATGTCGCGCAGTCGTGGCCCGAGTTCATCGACGAACTTCCTCGGCAGCACGAGCTCGCCGCCGGCCTCGAAAAGGACATGGTGTTCTTCGGGCCGTTCGTGGGCTACGAACGGTCGGCCTAGGAGTGTGGGCGGCAGAAGGGTAGTCCCTGAGAACCATCGAGGCGCGAGGGACGTTGAGCGAACATGAGCTACCGCCCCTACGAACCCGAGCAAGAGATGTTGCTGCCGGCATCGCTGCAGGACTGGCTGCCCAAGGGGCATCTGGCGTACTTCATCGGCGACAGTGTCGATGCCTTGAACCTGAAGGCGTTTTACGCGCGCTACGACGGTGGCGGCTCGCGCAACCAGCCGTTTCACCCGGCGATGATGGTCAAGGTTCTGATTTACGGCTACGCCACTGGCGTGTTCAGCTCGCGCAAGATGGAGCGGCGGCTGCATGAGGATCTGGCCTTTCGGATGCTGGGCGCAGGCAATTTCCCCAAGCACCGCACGATCCGCGACTTCCGCGCGCTGCACCTCAAGGAGCTGAGCGATCTGTTCGTGCAGGTGGTCAAGCTGGCCCAGGAGATGGGGCTGGTCAAGCTGGGCACGGTGGCCATCGACGGCACCAAGATCAAGGCCAATGCCAGCCGCCACAAGGCGATGAGCTACGAGCGCATGCAGCAGGCCGAAATCGAACTCAAGGCGCAGATCAATGCGCTGCTGGAGCGGGCAAAGACGGCCGATGCGGCCGAAGCCGACGCGCCTGAAGTTGACATCCCTGCAGAGATAGAGCGGCGCGAGGACCGTCTGAAGGCCATCACCGAGGCGCGCCAGCGACTGGAGCAGCGACAGCGAGAAGCCGACATCGCGCGCGGGCGCAGCGACGACGACGACCGACGCCCGCGCGACGATGGCGGCAACCCCAAGGGCGGGCGCTACAAGCGCGAGTTCGGCGTGCCCGAGCCCAAGGCACAAGACAACTTCACTGACCCCGACAGCCGCATCATGAAGCGCGCCGGCGGCGGCTTCGACGCCAGCTACAACGCCCAGACGGCGGTGGACGGCGCAGCGCACATCATCGTGGCGGCCGAGTTGGGCAACAACGCCGCCGACGTGGGCCAACTCGTGCCGATGCTCCAGGCGGTGAAGGACAACACCGGCATGGTGCCCGAGCAGGCGCTGGCGGACGCGGGCTATCGCAGCGAGAGCAACTTCGAAGCCCTCGCCGACTCGCCAACCGATCTGGTCGTGGCCATGGGGCGGGAAGGCAAGCGCTGCGCCGAAATCGATGCAACGGCGATGCCGCGCACGGCAGCGATGGCCGCCAAGCTACAGACCGAGGAAGGCCAGACGGCGTACCGCAAGCGCAAGTGGATCGCTGAGCCGCCCAATGGCTGGATCAAGAGCGTGCTGGGGTTGCGCCAGTTCAGCCTGCGCGGCCTGCAGCGAGTGCAAGCCGAGTTCAAACTCGTGTGCCTGGCGCTGAATCTGCGGCGCATGGGCACCCTGAGCACGGCATAAGGGTAGCGAGATGCGCAGATCTGATCCGAACAGGTTGCGCCAGCGGGCGCGCACTGCACACATGAGGTCCATCGACGCGGCGTCGGCGCGCTTCGCCAAAAAATCGGACTCGCCAAGGTCGCTCTCGGTCGCGATCATCAGGGCGGCGGACTTCTGCCGCCCACACTCCTAGACAGAATGGCTTGAGCCGTTGAGGAGGCCCGTCTCCGGGACTACCGTGGGTTGCGCACCGTGGGGTGCGCCGAGCCACAAGGCTGTACCCCGAGGGGCGAACAGCCTGCAACGTGCAAGGAGACGGGCCATGAGTCAATCTACCACCACTGCGGCCACCGTTTACGTTGGCCTGGACGTCCACAAGGACAGCATCGACATCGCCCTGGCCGAGGCCGGCCGTGACGGCGAGGTGCGCCATCTGGGCGTGGTCGCCGGCGGCGTCGTTGCCGTCAGCAAGGCCCTGCGCCGCCTGGTCAGCCGGGGCCACTGCGCGCAGGTGGTCTACGAAGCGGGCCCCTGCGGCTTCGTGCTGCAGCGCCACCTCTGCGCGCTGGGCTACCACTGCGAGGTGGTGGCGCCCTCGTCGATCCCCAGGCGCTCGGGCGACCGGGTGAAGACCGACCGGCGCGATGCGTTGATGCTGGCGCGCCTGGCGCGCGCGGGTGAACTCAGCGCGGTGCGCGTGCCCGACGCGGTGGACGAGGCGCTGCGCGACCTGGTGCGAGCTCGCGAAGATGCCGTGCGCGAGCAGCGCAACGCGCGCCACCGGCTGAAGGCGTTGCTGTTGCGCAGCGGCGTGGTGTACGCGGGCAAGAGTGCCTGGACGGCGGCGCATCTACGCTGGCTGGCCGGCCTGGCGCTGCCGCACGCCGCGCAGCAGATCGCCTTCCAGGAGTACCTGCACGCGGTGAGCGAGTCGGGGTCGCAAACACCCGCTGAGGAAACGCCTATCGGACAACACCATCTGAGGCCGGATCGGGAACGCGGCGCAGCCACGGCCACAGGGGAATCCTCGAGGCCGCTATTGGCGCAGCCACGCAAGTGGCCAACCGCAGACCCTAGAAAGCAGGCAGCCCCGCGACGAACACATGAACTGTCGGTAGCCAATCCACGCATATCAGCATGATCAACCGTCGCTCACGCACCCGGCTCCGTCGCGCTCCCCATCCGGCATTCGCGAACGATTCTGCAATCCGGCACCCGGAGGGATCGGCTCGCCCTCTTGACAGGATCAAGCCATATCAGCGGCTGATTGACACCCTTTTTCGCCCGCCCAAGGATGGCGGCGTGGACTCGACGTGCCTTCCAGGGCTGGAAGGGGCTTGCGGCAGATGAAACGTCGCGCCGTGCTCCTCGCGCCGGCCGCTACCGCGCTCTCGATGCTCGCAGCTTGCGCGCAGAGACGGGTTCACGCCGAGGAAGAGCCGAAGTCGCTGATGGATGCCGCCGTGGCGCAGCTGCTCGCTCAGCCGTCGGAGCATCCTTTCGGCGCGGTGGTCGACTTCTCGCGGCATTCGGCGAAGCCGCGCTTCCATGTGGTCGAGCGCAGTTCCGGGCAGGTCGTCCAGAGCTTCATCGTGGCGCATGGCATCGGCTCGGCGGCGCCCGCGGACGACGGCTATGCGGAGGCGTTCTCCAACCTCGAGGGCAGCGAAGCCAGCAGCCTCGGGCTCTACCGCACCGGCGACACCTACGTGAGCGAGCAGCTCGAGCATGGGCTGTCGATGCGGCTGCATGGCCTGTCGCCAAGCAACAGCAACGCCTACAAGCGCCTCATCGTGGTCCACGCGCACTGTCCATGGAGCCGCGCAACGTCCGCGAGCGCGGCAGCGCGGGCCTGAGCGAAGGCTGCATGGTCTTCTCGTACAAGGACCGCGATGCCGTCGTCGACCTGCTCAAGGGCGGCGCGCTGATCTTCGCGGTGAAGGACTTCGCGCGCCTTCAGGTCTGAAGCCGGGCCGGCACGGCGGCATTGCGTTGCGGCACCAGAGCGCGCCATGAATCGCCCGGCGCCTGCGCGAGCCGCAGGTAGACCATCGACACCCACAGGATCGAGAGTCCGATCTGCGCATCGCGAAGCGCGGAGTTGAGGCTGGTGGCGACGAGGAGGATCAGCGTCGCGACGAAGGCATGGCGGCCGGCGACATCGTCGCGCCGCCAGGCCAGCCAGATCGCGGTGAGCACGATCGCCAGCAGGCAGAGCGAACCCGGAACGCCCGCCTGCGAGCCCATCCAGAGAAAGTCGTTGTGCGGCATGTTGTAGTCGGCGAGCAGCTTCGGCCCGCGCAGGTGCCACTGCTCGGTCCATCCGCCGATGCCCCAGCCGGCGAGGGGTCGGTCGATGATCATGCGCGCGGTGTCGCGGTACATGTAGTAGCGCACCACCCAGCTGCCTTCCGACACCGCGCCGCCCTGCGCGGCCTCGATTTCCTGCATGCCGAGTTCGAACTTCTGCTGCACCGTGGGCGAATTCCAGATGCCCGCTGCAACCACCGCGCCGCCGATCACGATCGCCACCGCGAGCAGCTCCAGTTGCCGGCGCCACTTGTGCACGCAAGCCGCAGCCGAGGCGATCAGCAGCGCGAGCAGCGAGGTGCGCGACGGCAGCGTGAGCGTGATGATCGCGATCACGGCCAGCACCAGCGCGAAGGCCGGCACCGCGCGCCACGGGCGGTGCTCCATGAGCGACTTGAGGGCGAACACGAACGCCGTCGCCGCCATGATGGTGAAGAGCAGGGCGTTGCTGATCGACTTGTTGCCGACCAGGACCAGCACGCCACGCCACGCCTCGAGCATCGGAAACCCGACCGTGTAATAGAGCGCGATCATCACCAGGTTCACCAGGCCGATGATCCAGAAGCCGCGCAGCGCCCAGAGGGCCTCCTCCTGCGTGAGCGCGAGCGCCATCAGCACCGTGGCCGCGATGCGCAGTCCGTGGACCAGGTTCGACCCGGTCTGCGGATAGTGCGGCTCCAAGCTCAGCACGACCAGTGTCCACGCCACGTAGGCGATGACCGGCCACCACATCGGATTGCCGCGCAGCCGCACGGCGCGCTCGCGCCAGCCGCCGGCCGCGAACAGCGCGATGAGGAGGAGGAAAGCCGCAACGTAGGTGACGCCGACGGGCATGAACACCGTGAGGCCCCAGAACATGGCAGCGGGGCGGACGATGTTCTTTCTCATGAAAGGATTATCTCGTGCTCACTTCGTGTCACCGCCGGCTCGCTTCAGCCAATCAATGCGGCAAGGTGATGACGAAACTTGCGCCGCCGCCGGGCCGGTCTTCGCAGCGGACGCTGCCGCCGTGGCGTTCGGTGATGGACTTGACCAGCGCGAGGCCGAGGCCGACGCCGCCGTTGCGTTCGCTGGCGCCGGGCAGGCGGTAGAAGGGCTCGAAGATGCGTTCGCGCAGCGCGGCAGGCACGCCCGGGCCGCGGTCGCTGACTCGGATCTCGGCCAGGTTGCCGCGGCTCGCCAGTTCGACGCTGGTTTCGCCGGCGCCGTAGCGGCGGGCGTTTTCGAGCAGGTTGCGGATCGCGCGGCGCAGCAGGCGCGGCACGCCGCGCACCGTGAGCGCGTCGCTGTGGGTGCCTTCGCTCAGTTCGAGGTCGGCGTCGACCCGCGCGCACTCTTCGGCGGCGAGGCCGGTGAGGTCGACCGACTCGACGGTGCCCATGTCGGCTTCCTTCGCATCGAGCCGGCTGGCCAGCAGGATCTCGTCGATCAGCTGGTCGAGCTCGGCGATGTTGCGCGAGATCTCCTCGCGCGCGGCCGCGCTGGGCCGTTCGCCGCCCATCAGTTCGAGGCCCATGCGGATGCGCGCGAGCGGCGAGCGCAGCTCGTGCGAGGCGTTGGCGAGCAGCGACTTGTGCGAGCGCACGAGCTGCTCGATGCGGGCGGCCGCCGAATTGAAGCGCTTCGACAGGTCCGCCACCTCGTCCTGCCCGTCTTCGGCGACGCGCATCGAGAGATCGCCTTCGCCCCAGCTCTGCACGCCGCGCTGCAATTCCTCGAGGCGCTTGGTAAGCCGCCGCACGATCGGGTAGACGCCCAGCGCGACGGCGACGCCGATCAGCGCCACCATCCATCCGAGCCCGAACGGTGTGCGCCACGGCGCGAGGCCCGGCCCGCCGGGGCCGCCTGGGCCACCCGGTCCGCCTTGGGGCCGGGGGGCGACGCGCAGCGTGACATTGCGCCCGTCACCCAGGTTGACATCGAACTCCAGGCCCTGGCCCGGCACGCGCAGGGCCGTGCCGCCGCCGATCACCTTGTCCTGATCGTCGAGAACCACCACGTTGCGCGGCACCGGGGCCAGCCGCTCGCGCTCGTACTCGGCGGCCTCGCGCACGATCCAGTTGGCCGTCAGCGTGAGGATGAAGACACCCGCCACGACCGCCAGCCAGATGCGGACGTAGAGATGGCGCCGGTAGAGGTTCAGCAGCATCGCCGCGCCTAGTCTTGCTGCTTGGCGAACACGTAGCCCACGCCGCGCACGGTGAGGATGCGCTTCGGGTTCTTGGCGTCGGCCTCGATCGCGGCGCGGATGCGGCCCATGTGCACGTCGATCGAGCGGTCGAAGGCTTCGAGCTCGCGGCCGCGCACGGCTTCCATGATCTGGTCGCGCGTGAGCACGCGGCCGGCGCGCTCGGCCATCGCCGTGAGCAGGTCGAACTGGTAGGAGGTGAGGTCCGCCGGCTCGCCGCCGACCGTGACGGTGCGCGCGTTGCGGTCGATTTCCAGCGAGCCGAAGCGCATCACCGACGGCGCGGCCGCATCGGCCTGGCTTTCGCCGCGGCGGCGCAGCACCGCGCGGATGCGGGCGAGCAGCTCGCGCGGCTCGAAGGGCTTGGGAAGGTAGTCGTCGGCGCCGATCTCCAGGCCGATGATGCGATCCATCGGATCGCCCTTGGCGGTGAGCATCAGCACCGACACCTTGGCCAGCCCGTTGGGCAGCGCGCGGATGCGGCGGCAGACCTCGAGGCCGTCGGTGTCCGGCAGCATCAGGTCGAGGATGACGAGATCGGGCGTGCGCTGCTGCAGCATCTCGAGGCCGGTCGCGCCGTCGGCGGCGTGGCTGAAGCCGAAACCCGACTGCGTCAGGTATTCGCCCACCATCTGCGCGAGGCGGGTGTCGTCTTCGATCATCAGGAGTTGGGGCGTGCTCATCGTTATTTCCCTCCGCGGGGCGGCATCTTGCAAGGTTCCTCGCCCGCCGCCAAGCGGGCTTGAACGCAGCGTAAAGTTGGGTAAACGTCTTTCGCCGGATATTTCAGGCCGGTGCGAAAAGCATCGGTTCGCGAGGGCTCTCGCCGGCCACCAATGTCGGCCGCTCGCCCTGTACGGCGCGCAGTCCGCCGCCATCGAGCGCGGGGTGATCGCGTGTCGCGCGGTCGAGGACCTCGGCGGCGAGCAGGTCGAGACGCCGCGTCGACTCCTTCAGCCGCTGCACGAAGGCGCGATCGTCGAGCCGGTCGGTGAGGCTGCGGTTCAGCTCGGCGAACCACGGCAGCGCGGCATGGTCGAGCAGCACCGGCGGATTGCGCCGCCGGCTCACCGCCGACCAGGCGCGCAGGAAGCCCTGCATCGCGAAGTTCAGGCGCTGGCAATGCAAGAGCTCGCTGCGCAGCCGGCCCAGCAGCGCCAGGTCGGTGAGACGCTGCTGGAAGAAGATCTGCGACAGCACGCCCCAGTAGTAGGTGTAGTCCCAGATCACCTTGACCGGCAGCTTGCGCTTGAGCATGCCGGCGCGGCCGCAGGCATCGACCAGCCAGCGCGCGTGCAGCGCGCGGTTCTCGCCGCCGCACGCGCATTCGATCAGATGCGGCGATCGCGCGTCGCCCGCCAGGTCGATGCGGCGCACCGTCGCGCCGTCGATGAACTGCACACCGCGGTGCGCGGCCTCCTCGGCGAGGTAGTTCTCGAAGATGCCGCGGTCGATCTGGTAGCTGGGCACGAAGAGGTAGCGGCTGGCGCCGATCTCGGTCACCGCATCGATGTCGCGCCGCCCTTCGCTGAAGAAGAAACGGAAGCCGAACTTGCGCAACTGCGCGCCCCGCATGTGCGGCCCGAGGCCGAGCACGGTGTCGAAATAGTGCGCGCCGATCTCCACCGACGATTCGCCCACCTTGTGCGCCGCATGCGGCACTGGATGGTTCCGGCGCTCCAGCGCCACCACGTCGATGTCGGCGAACGTCTGCTTGAGCTGCAGCGCGAGCGTGAGCCCGGCCAGCCCGCCGCCCATGATCACGACGTCGTGCCGGGCGGCGGTGGCGGTCATGGCGACCTCAGCAAGCTTGCAGTGCGAGTTGCAGCGAGAGCTTGTCGGACAGCGGCAGGCGCAGCGATTCGGCATCGCCGCGCGCCAGCGCTTCGAACACGGGCAGCGCATCGGCCATCGCGTTGTCGCCCAGGGCGCGTGCGGCATCGGTGCGCAGCGGCGTCGCGGCCGCGGATCCGCGCGCCAGCGACCAGTCGATCGAGGCCACGGCGCGCTCGCTGCGCTCCGGGGCGACGACCAGCGCGACCGCCAGCAGGCCACGGCTCCTCGTCACCGAGGCGAGCGCACCCACGGCCGGCATGTCGTAGCCCACGAGCAGCACCGGGCGCTCGTCGGCCGCGCACTGCGCCGCCGCTTCGAGCAGGGCGGATGCGAAGGTGCTTTCGTAGGCCGAGAGCGAATTGCTCGCGGCCATGCAGCCGGTGCCGATGGTCCAGTAGCCGACGGCCGCGTTGTGCACCGAGTTGTGGAACTTGATCGGCGACAGCAGCTTCGGGTTGGCCGCGAGCGTGCTGCACATGTAGTCGTTGATGCCGAGGTCGCCGTGCGCCGATGCGAACACGCACGGCAGGTCGGCCGCATTGCGGCCCGAGCCGGCGACCGCGGCCGCCGCGACTTCGAGCGACAGCGCGACGGTGTCGGGCGCGCGGCGGCGCTCGGCGGGGGCCAGCAGCTGCGGCGAGGGCCGCTTGGCCGGCGGATCGACGGGCTGCGCCTCGCCGCGGAAGACCGCGCGCGCGACCTCCCAGCCGGGTAGCGTGGGCGCCCAGAACGCCGGTCCTTCGATGTAGACGGTAGGAGTCTTTGCGCTCATTGGGATACCTCCGTGCTTCGCACTGCGGTGCGAGCCCCCTTCGGAACGGCCGGGCGGGCGCTCATGCCGAGGCTCCCTTGCCGAAGACCAGCGAGCAGTTGTTGCCGCCGAAGCCGAAGGAGTTGCTCAGGGCATAGCGCACCTCGCCGCGCGCCGGCTGCAGCTTGATCTGCGGGCCGCATTCGGCGTCGAGCGCGGTGGTATTGACGGTGCCGGGCTTGAGGCCGGTCTCGATCGCGAGCAGGCTGATCACCGCCTCGACGATGCCCGCCGCGCCCAGCGTGTGGCCGGTGAAGCCCTTGGTCGAGCTGGCGTGCGTGGTCGGCGGGAAGCGCCGCGCGACCAGCGCGCCTTCCACTTCGTCGTTCTTGGTGCTCGCGGTGCCGTGCATGTTGATGTAGTCGATGTCCCCGGGCTCGAGGCCGGCGCGCGCGAGCGCGTCGTCGAGCGCCCGTTCGGCGCCCAGCCCTTCGGGATGCGGGGTGGACATGTGGTGGGCGTCGCTGGCCTCGCCGTAGCCCAGCAGTTCGAGCGGGCCCGCGCCGCGCTCCAGCAGCGCGAAGCCCGCGGCTTCGCCGAGGCTGATGCCGTTGCGGGCCGCGTCGAACGGCCGGCACGGTTCGGGCGACACCAGTTCGAGCGAGTTGAAGCCGAAGAGCACGCTGCCGCACAGCGTGTCGACACCGCCGACCACGGCCGCGTCGACCAGCCCGAGGCGGATCAGCCGCTCGGCCGACGCGAACACCTTGCCGCTCGACGAGCAGGCGGTGGAGATCGTCTCGGCCGGTCCTTCGAGGCCGAGCGCTTCCTGCACGAACAGGGTCAGCGAATGCGGCGTGTGCACCTTGGGCCGGCGCTGGTGGGCCGGGAAGGCGCCGTCGTCGAGTTCGGTGTAGGCGGCTTCGGTCTCGCCGATGCTCGAGGTCGAGGTGCCGAGGATCAGCGCGATGCGCTCCGCGCCGTAGCGTTGGCGCGCCGCGGCGACCGCCTCGATGAAACCATCGGCCTGCAGCCCGAGCCAGGCGAGCCGGTTGTTGCGGCAATCCCAGCTTGCGAGCTCGTCGGGCAGCCGGAGTTCTTCGAGGCCCTCGACGCGCCCGATCCAGGTCGCAAGCGGCGTGGGGCCGAAATCATTGGCGCGAAGGCCGCTCTTCGATTGTTCGAGCGCCGCGAGAAGCGGGCCCTTGCCCACGCCGACCGACGACGTGGCGGTGAAGGCGCTGACTCGCAGGGGAGGGATGCGTGAAGGTGACACGATGAAAGAGGTGTGCAAATGCGCTTCGGCGCGAAAACTTTAAGCCTAACAGCTACCGGCAGCTACGGGCGATTCGCATGCAACCGTCCGATCCGGTGCGGGGGGCCCATGGATCAGGTGGTGGCGGCAGGGTCGGGCGCCTCATCCTCGTCCTTTTCCTTGTCCTTCGCCGTGCCGTTGGTGTACGAGCGCGACGCCAGCGCCACCAGGAACAGCACCGGCACCCCCAGCGCCGCGGTGCCGACGAAGAAGGCCTGGTAGCCGTAGGCATCCACGAACGCGCCCGAATACCCGGCGATGAACTTGGGCAGCAGCAGCATGAGCGAACTGAACAGCGCGTACTGCGTGGCCGAGTAGCTCACGTTCGTCAGGCTCGACAGGTAGGCGATGAAGGCCGCCGAAGCGATGCCGCCCGCGAGGTTGTCGGCCGACACCACCAGCACCAGCGCCGTGAGGTCGTGGCCGCGCGTGGCGAGCCCGGCAAACAGCAGGTTGCTCGCCGCGCTCAGCACCGCGCCGAGCATCAGCACGCGCATCACGCCGAGCCGCATCGACAGCACGCCTCCGACGAAGGCGCCGAGCAGCGTCATCACCACGCCGTAGATCTTGCTGACGGTGGCGACCTCGTCCTTGGTGAAGCCCATGTCGACGTAGAACGGGTTGGCCATGATGCCCATCACCACGTCGCTGATGCGGTAGATCGCGATCAGGGAGAGGATCAGCACCGCCTGCCACTTGTAGCGGCGGATGAAATCCGCAAAGGGTTCGACGAGCACGCTTTCGAGCCATTCGCCCGCGCTCCGGGGCCGGGGCAGCGCGGCGCGCACCGGTTCGGGCGACAGCAGCACCGTGACGACGCCCACCGCCATCGAGCCGGCCATCACGAGGTAGGCGAACTTCCACGCACCGTTCTGGTAGCCCGCGAGGCCAGGGAGCTCGGCCCAGGCGGCGATCCACAGCACGCCCGCGCCGGCCCAGATCATCGCCAGGCGATAGCCCGTCTGGTAGGCGGCGGCGAGCGCGGCCTGCTTGCGCGCGGCGGCGGATTCGATGCGGAAGGCGTCGAGCGCGATGTCCTGCGTGGCCGATCCGAAAGCCACCAGCACCGCGCACCACACCAGCGGCGGCAGGCCCTCGCGCGGATCGTTGAAGGCCATGCCGACGAGGCCCGCGATCACCGCGAACTGCGCGAGCAGCAGCCAGCCGCGGCGCCGGCCCAGGAGGCTGGTGAACGGCGGCACCGGCACGCGGTCCACCAGCGGCGCCCACGCCCACTTGAAGCCGTAGGCGAGGCCGACCCAGCTCAGGAAGCCGATCGTGGTGCGGTCGATGCCCGCTTCGCGCAGCCGGAAGCTCAGCGTGCCCAGCACCAGCAGCAACGGCAGGCCGGCCGAGAAGCCGAGCGCGAGCATGCGCAGCGTGGCGGGTTCGAGATAGACCTTCAGCGCGTCGCGCCAGGGCAGGGAAGGGGGGGCTTCGGCAGCCGGTGGTGCGGACATGGACGGGTGTTGTGCTGAGGCCTCCCATTATTCCCGCTTGCGTAGTGCGTCCTCGCGGTCGATGCGCGTTCGCGCGTTGGCATACCGCTTGCAAGGCATCTTGTACACAAGACGGGATGCTTAAAGATGGTGCACGAGCAATGGGATGACAGAGCCGGGCCGGCGTGGATCACGCGGCTGGCCGCGCCCGTGAAGACGGCCGGGAGCGGCCCGCTGGCCGGCCTGCGCTTTGCGGCCAAGGACAACATCGACGTGGCCGGCGTGCCGACCACCGCCGCCTGCCCCGCTTTCTCCGAGTTCTCGCGCACACCGGCGGCGCACGCAACGGTGGTGCAGCGCCTGCTCGACGCCGGTGCGGAACTGCTCGGCAAGACCAACCTCGACCAGTTCGCCTGCGGCCTCAACGGCACGCGCTCGCCCTACGGCGCGGTGCCGAACAGCTTCGATCCGCGCTACGTCTCGGGCGGCTCCAGCTCGGGCTCGGCCTACGCGGTGGCGACGGGCGAGGTCGATTTCTCGCTCGGCACCGACACGGCAGGCTCCGGGCGCGTGCCGGCGGGCCTCAACAACATCGTGGGCATCAAGCCGTCGCGCGGCCTCGTGAGCGCGCGCGGCGTGGTGCCGGCGGCGCAGAGCGTGGATTGCGTGTCGATCTTCGCGCG
The DNA here is from genome assembly GCF_900090195.1 of Variovorax sp. HW608. Lineage (NCBI taxonomy): Bacteria > Pseudomonadati > Pseudomonadota > Betaproteobacteria > Burkholderiales > Comamonadaceae > Variovorax > Variovorax sp. HW608. The sequence goes on along the minus strand of NZ_LT607803.1, from coordinate 3,472,051 downwards.
CACCGTCGATCTCGCGGTGCGCGTGCTGCAGGCCGCGATGGGCTTCGACGCCGGCGATCCGTATTCGCGCAGCCTCGCGCTGGCGACGGAGCCGCTGCCGGCGAACTTCCGCTTCGGCGTGCCGTCGCTGCTGCGCTTCTTCGGCGACCTGCAGGCGCAGCAGGCCTTCGCGCAGGCGATCGAGCAGATGCGCGCGCTCGGCGGCACGCCGGTGGAGATCGACTATGCGCCGCTCGCCGAGGCCGCTGCACTGCTCTATGACAGTGCGCTGGTGGCCGAGCGCTACGCCGCGGTGCGCGAGTTCTTCGATGCGCACGAAGCCGAGGTGATCGAACCGGTGCGCGGCATCCTCGCGCAGGGCCGGGACTACAGCGCCGCCGATTTCGTCCTTGCGCGGGTGAAGCTGCAGGCGCTGGCCCAGCGCGCCGCGGCGCTGTGGGACGGCATCGACGTGCTGCTGGTGCCGACCGCGCCGACCCATTACACGATCGAGGCCATGCAGGCCGATCCGGTCGGCCTCAACCGCAACCTGGGCGAGTACACGAACTTCGTCAACCTGCTCGACTACGCGGCCATCTCGGTGCCCGCAAGCATCCGCGAGGACGGCCTGCCTTTCGGCATCACGCTCATCGGCCGCTCGGGCAGCGACTTCCAGCTGGCCGAACTCGGACAGCGCTTTCACCATGCCACCGGCCTCACGCTCGGCGCCACCGGCGAGCCGATGCCCGCGCCGCAGCCGCTGCCGATCGTTGCGCCGGCGGAGGCCGTGCGCGTCGCCGTGGTCGGCGCGCACCTGTCCGGGATGCCGCTCAACGGCCAATTGATCGAACGTGGTGCGCGGCTGCTGCACGCGACGCACACCGCGCCGCAGTACCGCCTCTATGCGCTGGCCGGCACGGTGCCGGCGAAGCCCGGGCTGCTGCGCGTGCCTGCGGACCAAGGCGCCGCAATCGCGGTCGAGATCTGGGAGATGCCGCTTGCGCGCTACGGCAGCTTCGTCGCGCTCATCCCGGCACCGCTTGGCATCGGCAGCGTTCTGCTCGCCGACGGCAGCAGCGTGCAGGGCTTTCTTTGCGAAGCGCTGGCCGTGCTGGGCGGCGAGGACATCACGCACCACGGTGGATGGCGAGCCTACATCGCATCGCGCCGCTGAAAGGAGCCGCCATGACGCCCGCCCAGATCGAAGCCTACGTTGACGCGACATCCGCCGCCCTCGGCCTGCGGCTGCGGCCCGACCACCGTGCGGGTGTCCTCCGCTACTTCGCGCTCGCGGCCGAGTTCGCCGCGGTCGTCGATGCGGTGCCGCTCACGCCGCACCACGAACCTGCGGTGGCGTTTTCGCCGGTCGTGCCGAGGGAGAAAGAGCAATGAACGCTGCCGGGATCGTGCTCAAGGATGCGACCTCGATGGCCGAGGCGGTGCGCTCGGGCGTGCTGAGTGCCGGCGCGCTCGTGCAGGCCAGCCTCGACCGCATTGCGGCCACCGACGTACGCGTGAACGCATTCACCGACGTGGTCCGCGAGCGCGCGTTGCGGCGCGCGTCGCAGATCGACGAGTCCCTCGCGTCGGACAGGGGCGCGCGCACGCGCGAACTGCCGCTCCTGGGCGTGCCCTTCGCGGTGAAGAACCTCTTCGACATCGCCGGCCTGCCGACGCTCGCGGGCTCGAAGATCGAGCGCGAGGCCACGCCGGCGCGCGCCGATGCGGCGCTCGTGCGCCGGCTGGAGAGCGCCGGCGCAGTGCTGGTCGGCGCGCTCAACATGGACGAGTACGCCTACGGCTTCACCACCGAGAACAGCCACGTCGGCGCGGCACACAACCCGCATGACCTGTCGCGCATCGCGGGCGGTTCGTCCGGCGGCTCCGGCGCGGCGGTGGCGGCAGGGCAGGTGCCGATCACGCTCGGCTCGGACACCAACGGATCGATCCGCGTGCCCGCATCGCTGTGCGGGGTGTTCGGGCTCAAGCCGACCTTCGGCCGCCTGCCGCGCACCGGCAGCTATCCCTTCGTGTCGAGCCTCGACCATCTGGGCCCGTTCGCGCGTTCGGTGCGTGATCTGGCGGCGGCCTATGACGCGATGCAAGGCCCGGAGACCCTGGGGCCGCGCGATCCCGGATGCGCGCAGCGGAGCATCGAGCTCGCGTCGCCGGCCCTGGGGCACGGCCTGCACGGGCTGCGCATCGGCGTGCTCGGCGGCTGGTTCCGCGAACGGGCGCTCCCCGAAGCGATCACCGCAGTGGATGCGGTCGCGCAGGCCCTGGGCGCGAACCACACGGTGGAGCTGCCCATGGTCGAGGCGGGACGCGCAGCCGCCTTCCTCATCACCAACGCCGAGGGCGCAGCGCTGCATCTGCCGGACCTGCGCGCGCGCCCGCAGGACTTCGAGCCGCTGTCGCGCGACCGCTTTCTCGCGGGCGCGCTGCTGCCGGCCGCGTGGGTCGCGCGGGCGCAGCGCGTGCGGCGGCTCTATGCGCAGCAGGTCGCGCGCCTGTTCGAACGCTTCGATGTGCTGCTTGCGCCCGCCACGCCGTGCGCCGCGACGCCGATCGGCGCCGAATGGTTCGAGCTCCATGGCCAGCGCCTGCCGGTGCGGCCCAACATGGGCGTGCTGACTCAGCCCATCTCGTGCATCGGCCTGCCGGTGTGCGCGGTGCCGGTGTGGGGCGCGCATCCCAGCCTGCCGATCGGCGTGCAGGTGATCGCCGCGCCATGGCGCGAAGACCTGGTGCTGCGCGTTGCCGCGGCGCTCGAATCGGCAGGCGTCGCGCAGGCGCCTGTCGCACCGCTTTGAAGAAAGCCGACCCGACGATGACGCTCCCCATCAATCTCCCCGAGGTCGTGGCCGAAGTCAGCGCCGCCTTCGATCGCTACGAAGACGCGCTGGTGAACAACAAGGTCGATGTGCTGGACGAGCTGTTCTGGGACAGCCCGTACACGCTGCGCTACGGCGCGACCGAGAACCTCTACGGCTACGTGGAGATCCAGGCGTTCCGCGCCGCGCGCCCGGCGCAGGGCCTGGCGCGCCAGATCCTGCGCACCGTGATCACCACCTATGGGCGCGAGTTCGCGACCGCCAACATCGAATTCCGCCGCGAGGGAAGCACAAGGACGGGGCGCCAGAGCCAGACATGGGTCCGCACCGCCCAAGGCTGGCGCGTCGTGGCCGCGCACGTGAGCCTTCTGGGCTGATTCCGGCCCCTTTCGAGCCCCATTCCGGCGCATCGCCACTGGTACGGTTTATGCATACCAACTTGTATCCAAGTTAGGCCTTCAGCGCCCTCCGACCCCTTCACTTCCAGGAGCCTGCACCATGAGCCAGTTCAATCGCCGAGATTCCCTCAAGTCCCTTGCAGCACTCGCGTCGGCGACGACGCTCGGTGGCTGGAGCGCGCTCGCGCGGGCGCAGAAACCGATGACGGTCGGCGTGATCTATGTCGGGCCGCGCGACGACTACGGCTACAACCAGGCGCATGCGCAAGCGGCCGCCGAGCTCAAGAAGATGCCTGGCATCAAGGTGGTCGAGGAAGAGAACGTGCCCGAGACCGCGGCGGTGCAGAAGACGATGACCGGCATGATCGCGCAGGACGGCGCGTCGCTGCTCTTCCCGACCTCGTTCGGCTACTTCGATCCGCACATCCTCGCGGTCGCGCCCAAGTACCCCGACGTGCGCTTCTCGCACTGCGGCGGCCTCTGGACCGAGGGCAAGCATCCGAAGAACGTCGGCAGCTTCTTCGGCTACATCGACGAGTGCCAGTACCTCAACGGCGTCGTGGCCGGCCACATGACGAAGAGCAACAAGATCGCCTTCGTCGCCGCCAAGCCCATTCCGCAGGTGCTGCGCAACATCAATGCCTTCACGATGGGCGCGCGCTCGGTCAAGCCGAACATCACCTGCAGCGTGATCTTCACCGGCGACTGGTCGATGGCCGTGAAGGAGGCCGAGGCCACCAACAGCCTCGCGGACCAGGGCTGCGACGTGTTCACGATGCACGTCGACGGCCCGAAGGTGGTCGTCGAGACGGCCGCCAAGCGCGGCAAGATGGTCTGCGGCTACCACGCGAGCCAGGCCAAGCTGGCGCCCGCCGCGTACCTCACCGGCGCCGAATGGAACTGGCTCACCGCCTACAAGACCATCATCGAAGCGGCAGAGGCCGGCAAGCCGCACCCGAACTTCCTGCGCGGCGGCCTCAAGGAAGGCTACGTGAAGATGTCGCCCTACGGCTCGATGGTGACCGACGCGGCGAAGAAGAACGCCGACGACATCAAGGCCAGGATGCTCGCCGGGACCTTCGACATCTTCCAGGGGCCGCTCAAGGACAACAAGGGCAGTGTCGTGATCGCCGCCGGCAAGACGCTCAAGCAGACGGATCTCGAACTGGAAAAGATGAACTACCTCGTCGAAGGCGTCGTCGGCTCCGTAGGCTGAGCCCTGCGCCCCGTCAGCACCCGAGCCCACGATGCCCAGCGCATTGAAAGAGATCGCCCTGCCGGTGCTCGCCATCGCGGCGGCGCTGCTGCTGTTCGGCGTGTTCGTCTGGTTCGCCGGCGTGAGCCCGGTGGATGTCTGGGTCATCCTCTTCAAGGGCGCGTTCGGCGACTGGTTCTCGTGGCAGAACACCCTGCAGCGCGCGGCGCCGCTGATGCTCACCGCGCTGTGCGTGGCGATTCCCGCGCGCGCGGGGCTGGTGATCATCGGCGGCGAAGGCGCGCTGGTGCTGGGCGGGCTGGCGTGCGCGGCATTGCCTTACGTGATGCCGCTGCCGGCCAACATCGCCGGCACCTTCGCGCTGTGCGTGGCGGGCGCGCTCGCGGGTGCGGCGTGGATCGCCCTGGCCGGCTGGCTGCGCCAGTACCGCGGCATCAACGAGACCATCAGCAGCCTGCTGCTGGCCTATGTCGCGATCGGCCTCTTCAAGCATTTCGTCGAAGGCGCATTGCGCGATCCGGCGAGCCTCAACAAGCCGGCCACGCGCTCGCTCGCCGACGGGTTGGGCATCGGCGGCATCGGCGGTTCGGACGTGCACTGGGGTCTCGCGATCGGCGTCGTGGCGTGCCTCGCTTCCGGGCTGTGGCTTCGCTTCACGGCCTCGGGCTTTTCTGTGCGCGTGGTCGGTGGCAACCCGCGCACTGCGCAGCTGGTCGGATTGCCGGCCAACCGCTTGATCCTGGCCGCGTGCGGGCTCGGCGGCGCGTGCGCCGGCGTGGCGGGTGCGGTCGAAGTCGCCGCGGTGCACACCAATGCGAATGCGTCGCTGATCGCCGGCTACGGCTATGCGGGCATCCTCGTGTCCTTCATTGCGCGGCACAACCCGGTCGCGATCGTTCCGGTGGCGATCCTCTTCGGCGGATTCGGTGCCGCCGGCAGCCTGCTGCAACGGCGGCTCGGGCTGCCGGATGCGTCGGTGCTAGTGCTGCAGGGCGTCGCCTTCGTGCTGATCCTCGCGAGCGAAGGGCTGCGCATGATCGACTGGAAGGGGCTGGTCAAGAGCCGCGCGCCGGCCGCGCCGCGCGCTGCCGCGATCGCGGCGACGGAGGTCACGCCATGACGGCCGACCAGTGGGTCGCGCTCTTCGCGGCGATCATCGGCGGCGCCTTGCGCGTCGGGGCGCCCTTTCTCTTCGTGAGCCTCGGCGAATGCCTGACCGAGAAATCGGGCCGCATCAACCTCGGGCTCGAAGGCGTGCTGGTGCTGTCGGCGATGGCGTCGTTCGGCGGCGCCTGGCTCACCGATTCGGCCTGGCTCGGCGCGCTGATCGGCGCCGTCGCCGGCGCGATGCTCGCGCTGCTGCATGGCCTCCTGTGTTCGCTCGATCGGGTGAACGACGTCGCGACCGGCATCGCGCTGATGCTGTTCGGCACCGGCCTCGCGTTCTATCTCGGCAAGCCGCTGATCCAGCCGCAGGCGCCGCAACTGCCGGCCATTGCGCTGGGCAACTGGAGCGACAACCCGGTGATCCGCTCGGCGCTGCAGGTCAACGCGCTGGTGCCGGTCGGCATCGCGCTCGCGGTGCTGCTGTGGTGGGGCTTCGCGCGCACGCGCATCGGCCTCCTGGTGCGCATGGCGGGCGATTCGGCGAACGCGACGCGGGCCCTCGGCTACTCGGTCTCGGGGCTGCGCATCGCGGCGACCACGGCGGGCGGCTTCATCGCCGGGCTCGGCGGCGCGTCGCTCACGCTCTTCTATCCCGGCAGCTGGAACGAAGGCATCTCCAGCGGACAAGGCCTGATCGCGGTCGCGCTGGTGATCTTCGCGCGCTGGAGCCCGCTGCGCTGCATCGGCGCGGCGCTGCTGTTCGGCGGCGCGGGCGCGATCGGGCCGGCGCTGCAATCGATCGGGGTGGGCTGGGGGTATCACCTCTTCAACACCGTGCCCTACGTGCTCACGCTCGTGATCCTCGTGCTGACCTGCAAGCCGGGCAAGGTGGCGGTCGGCAGTCCGGGCGAACTGTCTTCCACACGATGAACGCCATGAACACCACACATGTTGCGGCAGAGCCCTATCTCTGGCCCTACAACGGCGCGCTGCGGCCGGACAACACCGCGCTGATCGTCATCGACATGCAGACCGACTTCTGCGGCGAGGGCGGCTACGTCGACGTGATGGGCTACGACCTCACGCTGGTGCAGGCGCCGATCGAGCCGATCCGCCGCACGCTGGCGCGGATGCGGCAACTGGGCTTTCACATCATCCATACGCGTGAAGGCCATCGCCCGGATCTCGCCGACCTGCCCGCGAACAAGCGCTGGCGCTCGCGGCAGATCGGCGCGAATGGCGTCGGCATCGGCGATGCGGGCCCGTGCGGCCGCATCCTCGTGCGCGGCGAGCCGGGCTGGGAAATCATCCCCGCGCTCGCGCCGATCGACGGCGAAGTGGTGATCGACAAGCCGGGCAAGGGCTCGTTCTACGCGACCGATCTCGAACTGGTGCTGCACACGCGCGGCATCGAGAACCTGATCCTCGCCGGCATCACCACCGACGTCTGCGTGCACACCACGATGCGCGACGCCAACGACCGCGGCTTCGAGTGCCTGCTGCTGTCGGACTGCACCGCCGCGACGGACCACGGCAACCATCTCGCGGCGCTCAAGATGATCACGATGCAGGGCGGGGTGTTCGGCGCGCATGCGAGCTCCGGCGCGCTGCTGGAAACGCTGGCGACCTTCCGAGAGGCCACCGCACCATGATTGCACCCGTCGATCCGATCACGCCGGCCACCGGCGCCCTCGCGCTGGACACCTACGAGCTCACCAAGCGCTTCGGCAGCTTCACCGCGATGGACCGCGTGACGATGCGCGTGGAGCCCGGCACCGTGCACGCGCTGCTCGGCGAGAACGGCGCGGGCAAGAGCACGCTCGTCAAGTGCGTCGCCGGCTACCAGCGCGCCGAGGAGGGCAGCATCCTCATCGACGGCCGCGAGCAGGACATCGCCAACCCGATCGTCGCCCGCGCGCTCGGCATCGGCATGGTCTACCAGCACTTCACGCTCGCGCCGGGCATGACGGTGGCCGAGAACCTGCTCCTGGCCGGCGGCAAGACACCGCTGCTCATCGACTGGAAGCGCAAGCGCGCCGAGCTGAAGGACTTCCTCGCCACCACGCCCTTCAGCCTCGACCTCGACATGCGCCCGGCCGAGCTCGCGGCCGGCGAGAAGCAGAAGCTCGAGCTGCTCAAGCAGCTCTACCTGAAGCCGCGCCTCCTGATCCTCGACGAGCCGACCTCGGTGCTGACACCGCAGGAGGCCGACGAAGTGCTCGGCCATGTGCGCGAGTTCGCGCAGAGCGGCATGTGCACCGTGCTCATCATCACGCACAAGTTCCGCGAGGTGATGGCCTATGCGGACAGCGTGACGGTGCTGCGGCGCGGCAAGGCAGTGCATCACTGCAAGGTGACGGACACCGACCCCGCGCGGCTCGCGGCGGCGATGATGGGCGAGGGGGAGGGGCCGCCCCCCGAAGGCGATACGCCGCCGGCCTCCGGTCGCGCATGGCATGCGGTGACGCCCACGCGCGCCGATGCGCCGGTTGCACTCAAAGTGGAGCGGCTGAGCGCCCAAGGCGATCGCGGCACGCTCGCGGTGCACGACCTCAGCCTGCAGGTGCGCAGCGGCGAGATCCTCGGCGTGGCCGGCGTGTCGGGCAATGGCCAGCGCGAGCTGGTCGAGGCGCTGGTCGGCCAGCGCCCGCGCCTTCGCGGACAGGTCACGGTGATGGGCGAGCCCTACGGCGCGCGGCGCGAGGAGAACCGCCGGCTGAAGGTGCGCAGCCTCCCCGAAGAGCCGCTGCGCAATGCCTGCGTGGGCGATCTCAGCGTGTCGGAAAACATGGCGCTGCGCGATTTCGACCAGCCGCCGCTGGCCTGGAAGGCGAGCGGCGCGGACGTGCTGAACTTTCCGGTCTGGCGCAGCCGCGCGCGCGAGTGGATCGCGGAGTACGGCGTCAAGACGCAGGGCGAAGGCGCCCCGATCCGAAGCCTGTCCGGCGGCAACGTGCAGCGCGCGGTGCTGGCGCGGGAGCTGGCTGGCGACATCAACGTGCTGATCGCGGCGAACCCGGTGTTCGGCCTCGACTTCGCGGCGGTCGCGGAGATCCACGGCCGCATCAGGCAGGTGCGCGCACGCGGCGGTGCGGTGCTGCTCATCAGCGAGGATCTCGACGAGCTGCTCGAAATGGCCGACCGCATCGTCGTGATGAGCGAAGGCCGCGTGGTCTTCGAGACGCCCGCCGCCACCGCCGAGCGCCATGTGCTCGGCGCGCACATGGGCGGCGGGGACCATCAGCACGCGGCTGCCGCATAAGCTTGCGGACATCCCCATGCAGATCGACGCCAATCCGTTCGCCTACGAATTCGAGCTCGCGAAGACCGCGCTCGTGCTCATCGACATGCAGCGCGACTTCATCGAGCCCGGCGGCTTCGGCGAAACGCTGGGCAACGACGTGTCGCTGCTCGAAGCCATCGTGCCGGCGACCCGCAGGGCGCTCCAGGCGTGGCGCAAGGCCGGCGGCCTCGTCGTCCACACGCGCGAGGCGCACCAGCCCGATCTTTCGGACTGTCCGCCGGCCAAGCGCAACCGCGGCAATCCGACCCTGCGCATCGGCGACGAAGGGCCGATGGGCCGCATCCTCGTGATGGGCGAGCCCGGCAACCAGATCATCGAGGCGCTCGCGCCGGCCCCGGGCGAGATCGTGGTCGACAAGCCCGGCAAGGGCGCCTTCTACGCCACCGGCCTGCACGAGATGCTGAAGCGGCGCGGCATCACGCACCTGATTTTCGGCGGCGTGACCACCGAGGTCTGCGTGCAGACCAGCATGCGCGAGGCCAACGACCGCGGCTACGACTGCCTGCTGCTCGAAGACTGCACCGAAAGCTACTTTCCCGCCTTCAAGGCGGCAGCCATCGAGATGATCCGCGCGCAGGGCGCGATCGTCGGCTGGACCGCCCGCAGCGAAACACTGCTCGCCGCGCTCGACAGGCCCTAACATTCCATTCGTGTCCAACGTCCGATCCCCTTCCGACCCCGCCGCCACCGCGTCCCAGGACGCGGCCTTTCGCACACGCGCCGACCAGGTCTATGCGCAACTCAAGCGCGACGTCGCCGAGTTCCGCCTCGTGCCGGGCGACCGCTTCACCGAGAACGAAATCAGCGAGCGGCTCGGCGTCTCGCGCACGCCGGTGCGGCAGGCGCTGTTCCGGCTGCAGCAGGAAGGCTTCGTCGAAGTGCTGTTCCGCAGCGGCTGGCGGGTGCTGCCTTTCGACTTCGACCAGTTCGAGCAGCTCTACGACCTGCGCATGGTGCTGGAGACCACCGCGGTGCACCGGCTCTGCGAAAGCGACCATCGCGTGGACCGCAGCCTGCTCGACAGCCTCGCCAGCATCTGGCTGGTGCCGGCCGCGCAACGCAGCACCGACACGGTGCAGGTCGCGCAATGGGACGAGGCCTTCCACTGCGCGCTCGTCGAAGCCGCCGGCAATGCCGAGATGGCGCGCGTGCATCGTGACGTGACCGATCGCATCCGCATCATCCGCCGGCTCGACTTCACCAAGCAGCCGCGCATCGATGCGACCTACGACGAGCACGCCAAGATCCTGAAGGCGATCCGTGCGAATCGCGGCGATCAGGCCGCGATGCTGCTGCGCGCGCACATCGAGACCAGCCAGGCCGAGGTGCGCAAGATCACGCTGCACGAGGTGCACATGGCGCAGCATGCGGGCCGCGCGCGACGGCCCGGGCGCTGAGCTCGCTGCGTTGCTCAGCCGGCGGCGGTGCCGCCGCGCTCAGAGCTTGAATTCGTAGTCGACCGTGATCGGCGCATGGTCGCTGAACTTGATCGTCTTGAAGATCGACTCGGTGCGCGCGAGCTTCGCGATCGCCGGCGTGGCGAGGTGGTAGTCCAGACGCCACCCGACGTTGTTCGCGTAGGCCTGGCCCCGGTTGCTCCACCATGTGTAGGCCTCGCCGGTGGTCTCGGGCTTGAGCTGGCGGTAGACGTCGACGAGGCCCGCGCCTTCCGCGCCGGCGTCGAGCAGCTTCGTCATCCAGGCGCGCTCCTCAGGCAGGAAGCCGCTGTTCTTCTGGTTGCCGCGCCAGTTCTTGAGGTCGATCTCCTTGTGCGCGATGTTGATGTCGCCGCACAGGATGAACTCGCGCTCCCTCTTGAGCGCGACCAGGTGCGGGAAGAAGCGCTTGAGAAAGCGGAACTTCGCCTCTTGCCGCTCCTCGCCGGACGATCCGCTCGGGAAATAGCAGCTGATCACCGAAAGCTTGCGCCGGGGCGTGTCGAAGCGCAGTTCGAGGTAGCGGCCCTCGGCATCGAATTCGGTGTCGCCCCAGCCGACCACGACGTCGCTCGGCGCGTGCCGGGTGTAGACGGCGGTGCCCGAATAGCCCTTCTTCTCGGCGAAGTGGAAGTGGCCCCTGAGGCCCGCCATCTGCTCGAAGCGGCCCTCGATGTCGCTGGCCTGAACGCGGGTTTCCTGCATGCAAATACAATCCGGCGCCAGTTCGGCCACCCAGTCGGCGACGCCCTTGGTGGCAGCCGATCTGAGGCCGTTGAGGTTGAGGCTGGTCAGTTTGAACACGAGGACATTCCCTATGGCTGGAGAGATCGGAGAGGGCGGCGCGCTGGCACAGGATTTCGTGCAGTTCGCCCTGGAGTCGGGGGTGCTGCGCTTCGGCCAGTTCAAGACCAAGGCCGGTCGCATGAGCCCCTATTTCTTCAATGCGGGCCTGTTCGACGATGGCGCCAAGATCGCGCGGCTCGCAGGATTCTATGCAGACCGCCTGATCGAGAGCGGCCTCGAATTCGACATGATCTTCGGCCCGGCCTACAAGGGCATCCCGCTGGGCGCGACGGTGGCCGCCGAGCTCGCGCGGCGCGGACGCAACGTGCCGTTCGCCTACAACCGCAAGGAAGCCAAGGACCACGGCGAGGGCGGCACGCTGGTCGGCGCGCCGCTCAAGGGCCGGGTGCTGATCGTCGACGACGTGATGTCGGCCGGCACGGCGGTGCGCGAATCGATCGCCGCCATCCGCAATGCCGGCGCCACGCCGCACGCGGTGGCGATCGCGCTGGACCGTCAGGAGAAAGCGACCGAGAACGGCGTCGACGTGGACCACAGCGCCGTGCAATATGTACGGAATCAGCTCGGCCTGCAGGTGGTGGCGATCGCGACGCTCGACGACTTGTTACAGTACCTGTCGGGCCGCGCCGACGGAGAATTGGGCGCCTACCGTCAGGGAGTGTTGGAGTACAGGGCGCGCTACGGCGCGCGCTGATTCGACCTGCCTGAAGGATGGACGTTGGCGAGAACCCAAGCACTGTTGGCTTTCATGGCGCTCGCGCTGGCTGCGGCCGGTGGGGCGCAGGCGCAGCAATCCGGTGCGGCTCGCCAGCCGGGCGGCGGCGGCGCCGGCCCCGGCATCTACAGCTGTGTCGACGCCAAGGGTCGCACGATCACCGCGGATCGTCCGGTCGCGGATTGCATCGACCGCGAGCAGCGCGAACTGAGCCCCAGCGGCACCACGCGCCGCAAGATCGAACCCACCTACACCGCGCGCGAGCAGGCCGAGCGTGAAGAGCGCGAGCGCCAGGCCCAGCTGCAGGCCGCGCGCCAGGTCGAGGAGCGCCGGCGCGAACGCGCCTTGCTGGTCCGCTACCCGAACGCCGCCGCGCACGACCGCGAACGCGCCGAGGCGCTGGTGCAGATCGATGCGGTGACCAATGCCGCCAGGAAGCGCCTGGGCGAACTGGCCGAGGACCGCAAGCGCATCGATGACGAGCTCGAGTTCTACAAGAGCGATCCGGCCAAGGCGCCCGGTTCGCTTCGTCGCAAGGCCGACGACAACGCGCGCAGCGTCGATGTGCAGAACCGCTTCATCGCGGAGCAGGAAGAAGAAAAGAAGCGCGTCAACGCGCGCTTCGACGAGGAGCAGGCCCGCCTGAAGCCGCTCTGGGCCGCCAATGCGGCCTCGCAGGCGCAGCGCTGACCGCCGCCCCGTTCAGCCCAGCTTTGACTTCAGCAGCGCATTGACCTGCGCCGGGTTGGCCTTGCCCTGGCTGGCCTTCATGACCTGGCCGACCAGCGCGTTGAAGGCCTTGTCCTTGCCGGCGCGGTATTCGTCGATGTTCTTCTGGTTGGTGGCCAGGACGCCATCGATGATCTTCTCGAGCGCACCGGTGTCGCTCATCTGCTTCAGGCCCTTGGCCTCGATCACGCGGTCGACATCCTGGCCTTCGCCGGTCCAGAGCGCGTCGAACACCTGGCGCGCGGCGTTGTTCGAGATGGTGCCGTCGCTGATGCGCGCAATGAGCTTGGCGAGTTGCGCGGGACGCACCGGCGCTTCGTCGATGCCGATGTCCTGCAGGTTCAGCCGGCGCGCGATCTCGCCGGTGATCCAGTTGCTCGCGAGCTTGGGCGAAGCGCCCTCGCTCACCGCATCGTCGAAATAGCGCGCGAGCGCGGGGCTCTGCGTGAGCTGCGTCGCGTCGTATTCCGACAGGCCGTGCTGCTGCACGTAGCGCTCGGCCATCGCGCGCGGCAGCTCGGGCATCCCGGCGCGCACGCGCTCGATCCACTCGGTCGCGATCGCCAGCGGCGGCAGGTCCGGGTCGGGAAAGTAGCGGTAGTCGGCGGCGTCTTCCTTGGTGCGCATGGCGCGCGTCTCGCCGGTGTCGGGGTCGAACAGCACCGTCGCCTGCTGGATCGCGCGGCCTTCCTCCAGTTCGTCGATCTGCCAGCGGATCTCGTAGTCGATCGCCTGCTGCATGAACTTGAAGCTGTTGAGGTTCTTGATCTCGCGCCGCGTGCCCAGCGGCTCGCCGGGCTTGCGCACCGACACGTTGGCGTCGCAGCGGAAGCTGCCTTCCTGCATGTTGCCGTCGCAGATGCCGATCCAGGTCACGATCTTGTGCAGCTCGCGCGCATAGGCCACGGCCTCGGCGGTGGAACGCATGTCGGGCTCGGTCACGATTTCCAGGAGCGGCGTGCCGGCGCGGTTGAGGTCGATGCCCGACTGGCCGACGAAGTCCTCGTGCAGCGACTTGCCGGCGTCTTCCTCGAGATGCGCGCGCACCAGGCGCACCGTCTTCTTCTCGTCGCCGAGGTAGAAGCTCACCGAGCCGCCCTGCACGACCGGGATCTCGTACTGGCTGATCTGGTAGCCCTTCGGCAGGTCGGGGTAGAAGTAGTTCTTGCGCGCGAACACGCTGCGCGGCGCGATGTGCGAGCCGAGCGCGAGGCCGAGCCTGATCGCGCGCTCGACCGCGCCCTTGTTCATCACCGGCAGCGTGCCGGGCAGCGCGAGATCGACCGCGCTGGCCTGCGTGTTCGGCTCCGCGCCGAAGGCGGTCGAGGCGCGGCTGAAGATCTTCGATGCGGTGGAAAGCTGGGCGTGCGTCTCGAAGCCGATGATGACTTCATAGCCGCGCACCAGCGGACCCGTCGGGCGTCCCTGCTGTTGCGCTTCAAAGGTGTTGGTTTCGCTCATGTCAGTTCTTCGCCATCAAAAGCCGACAGGCGCGCGCTGGTGCCAGTCGGTGGCTTGCTGGAAGCGGTGCGCCGCGTTGAGTAGTCGCGATTCCTCACAGTAGTTGCCGAGCAACTGCAGGCCGACCGGCATGCCGCTGTCGAAGCCGGCCGGGATGCTCATGCCGGGCAGGCCCGCGAGCGAACCCGGCAGCGTGAAGATGTCGGCCAGGTAGTCGGCCACCGGGTCGCCGCCGTGCTCGCCGAGCTTCCATGCGACCGTCGGCACGGCCGGGCCGGCGATCAGGTCGCATTGCTCGAAGGCCTGCTGGAAGTCGTCCGCGATCATGCGGCGCACCTTTTGCGCCTGCAGGTAGTAGGCGTCGTAATAGCCGTGCGACAGCACGTAGGTGCCGATCATGATGCGGCGCTTGACCTCGTCGCCGAAGCCCTCCTCGCGCGTCCTGGCGTACATGTCGGCGAGGTCGCGATAGTCCTTGGCGCGATGGCCGAACTTGACGCCGTCGAAGCGGCTCAGGTTGCTCGATGCCTCGGCCGCCGCAATGATGTAGTAGACCGGGATCGACAGCTCGGTGCGCGGCAGCGTGATCTCGACGCGGCGGGCACCGAGCTTTTCGTATTCGGCGAGCGCGGCCTCGACCACGGCGCGCACGCCGGGCGCCACGCCGTCGCCGAGGAATTCCTTCGGCACGCCGATGCGCAGGCCTTCGAGCGAATCGCCGAGGCGGCGCGAGAAGTCCTCGGCCGGGCGGTCGAGCGAGGTCGAGTCGCGGTCCGGGTCCGGGCCGCACATGGCGGACAGCAGCAGGGCGCAGTCTTCGGCCGAGCGGGCCATCGGGCCGGCCTGGTCGAGGCTCGACGCGAAGGCGACCATGCCATAGCGCGAGGCGCGGCCGTAGGTCGGCTTGATGCCGGTCACGCCGCAGAACGAGGCCGGCTGGCGGATCGAGCCGCCCGTGTCGGTGCCGGTGGCGGCGGGCGCGAGGCGTGCCGCCACGGCCGCCGCGCTGCCGCCCGACGAGCCGCCGGGGATGCGGCCTGGGTCCCAGGGATTGCGCACCGGCACCGCCTTGTCGAAGCCGACCGCGGGCACCGCGACGTTCTCGTTGGACGAGCCCATCGCGAATTCGTCGCAGCTGAGCTTGCCGAGCGTCACCGCGCCGGCTTCGGCGAGACGCCGCACCACGGTGGCGTCGAAGGGCGAGCGATAGCCGGCCAGGATCTGCGAACCCGCGCTGGTCGGCAGGCCGGTGGTCACGAAGATGTCCTTGTGGGCAATCGGCACGCCGGTGAGCGCGCCGGCATTGCCGGCGGCGAGCTTCTGGTCGGCGGCGCGGGCCTGCGCGAGCGTGAGTTCTTCGTCGACGGCCACGAAGGCGCCGAGGTCCTTGTGCTGGCCGATGCGGTCGAGCTGGTGCCGCGCTGCCTCGACCGCCGACACCTTGCGCCCCTGCAGCGCCTTGGCGAGCTCGGTCACGCCCATCTGATGGATTGCGACGCTCATTTCAGCCCCCACTCTCGGCACTTCGTGTCCTCGCTGCCCCCCGAGGGGGCGCGAGCTTGCTCGGGGCGGCCCGTCGCGGCGCTCATTCGATCACCTTCGGGACCAGGAACAGGCCGTTCTCGACGGCGGGCGCGCTGCGCTGGTTGGCTTCGCGGTTGTCGGGCTCGCTGACGACGTCTTCGGCCAGGCGAAGCGTCACGTCCTGGATCGTGGCGACCGGGTGGGCGAGCGGCTCGACGCCGGTGGTGTCGACGGCGCGCATGCGCTCGACGAGGTCGAAGAAGCCGTTGATCTGGCCGCGCAGGCGTTCGCTCTCTTCGGGCGCCAGCTGGAGCCGGGCGAGCGATGCGATGCGCGCAATATCGGAAGCAGTGAGGGACATCGGAAAAAGAAGGCTTGGCGGCCGAGAAAAACGCGGAGCGTCGGACCCTTAAAGGTGCGCCGGAACGCTGGCGCGTCAAGGGATTCGGTTATTATCCCGCCTTTGCCGCAACCCCCGCGAACGCGCCGGCATTTGCCGCAAAAACGTTTCAATCCACCCCTGTCAAACGACCCACCAAGAGGGCGACGGACTGCCGACGCGCAGGCCGTGCTCCAGAGGATTCCACAATGTTCGGAGCTTTTCGTCGGTACTTCTCGACCGACCTCGCGATCGACCTCGGCACCGCCAATACGCTCATTTTTGCCCGCAACAAGGGCATCGTCCTGGACGAGCCGTCGGTGGTCGCCATTCGCCACGAAGGCGGCCCCCACGGCAAGAAGGTGATCCAGGCCGTCGGCCGCGAAGCCAAGGCGATGCTCGGCAAGGTGCCCGGCAACATCGAGGCCATCCGCCCGATGAAGGACGGCGTGATCGCCGACTTCGTGATCACCGAGCAGATGATCAAGCAGTTCATCAAGATGGTGCACCCGCGCTCGCTGCTCACGCCGAGCCCGCGCATCATCATCTGCGTGCCCTGCGGTTCGACCCAGGTCGAGCGCCGCGCGATCAAGGACGCGGCCGAAGCGGCGGGCGCCACCTCGGTCTACCTCATCGAGGAACCCATGGCCGCAGCGATCGGCGCCGGCCTGCCGGTGTCGGAAGCCAGCGGCTCGATGGTCGTCGACATCGGCGGCGGCACCACCGAAGTGGGCGTGATCTCGCTCGGCGGCATGGTTTACAAGGGCAGCGTGCGCGTCGGCGGCGACCGCTTCGACGAGGCCATCATCAACTACATCCGCCGCAACTACGGCATGCTGATCGGCGAGCCGACCGCCGAAGTCATCAAGAAGAGCATCGGCTCGGCCTTCCCCGGTTCCGAGGTCAAGGAAATGGAAGTCAAGGGCCGCAACCTGAGCGAAGGCGTGCCGCGCAGCTTCACCATCAGCAGCAACGAAGTGCTGGAAGCGCTGACCGATCCGCTCAACAACATCGTTTCCGCCGTCAAGAACGCGCTCGAACAAACCCCACCCGAGCTCGGCGCCGACATCGCCGAGCGCGGCATGATGCTCACCGGCGGCGGCGCGCTGCTGCGCGACCTCGACCGCCTGCTGGCCGAGGAAACCGGCCTGCCGGTGCTGGTCGCCGAGGACCCGCTGACCTGCGTGGTGCGCGGCTGCGGCATCGCCCTCGAGCGCATGGACCGGCTCGGGAGCATCTTCACGAGCGAATAATGCGCCTGATGCGCAAATGGCCGGCCCGCGTTTGCGCAGGGCCGGCTTTTTCAATTTAAAGTCCCTCCGCCATGCCGCTCGGCACGCTCGATCGCACCGCGCCACCTCTGTTCAACCAGGGGCCCTCGGCGCTCAGCAAGCTGATCTTCTTCAGCGCGCTCGCGCTGTTCCTTATGGTGGCCGATGCGCGCTTCAACATCGTGCAGCCGGTCCGTACGGCAGTCGGCGCGGTGCTCTACCCGATCCAGTGGCTGGCGCTGAAACCCGTGCAGCTCGTGGTGGGCGGCAGCCGCTATCTCGAAGACCTGCAGGACGCGCAGGCCAAGGAGGCCGAGGCGCGCAAGGCCCTGGCATTGCAATCGGAGCGCGCCAGCCAGGCCGACCTGCTGGCGCAGGAAAACGCGCGCCTGCGCTCGATGCTCGAGTTGCGCCAGGTCACGCAGACGCCGGGCCGGGTGGCCGAGGTGCTCTACGACACCTCCGATCCGTACACCCGCAAGGTCGTGATCGACCAGGGGCTGACGCACGGCATCGCGGCGGGCTCGCCGGTGATCGACGAGAACGGCGTGCTCGGGCAGGTCACGCAGGTGCAACCTTTCACGAGCGAGATCACGCTCGTGATCGATCGCGATCTCGCCATCCCCGTGCAGAACACGCGCACCGGTGCGCGCAGCGTGGCCTTCGGCGACGCCAGCGCCCACGGCGGCGGGCTCGAACTGCGTTTCATGGGTGCCAACTCGGATGTGCAGGAGGGTGACCTGTTGACGACGAGCGGGGTCGACGGCGTCTATCCGCCCGGGCTGCCGGTCGCGAAGATCGATCGCATCGAACGCCGTGCCGATTCCGCCTTCGCCCGCATCCACCTGACGCCGATGGGTCATGTGGACTCGGCGCGCTACGTGCTGGTGCTGGCGCCGACCGGCACGCCGCCGGTGCCCAAGCCCGCTCCGGCGGCGCCGGCAGCGGGCACCCCGGCCAAGAAGAAGAGCGACAAGGCCGGCGCCAAGGCGGACAAGGCAGATAAATCCGACAAGTCCGACAAGGCCGGCGCAAAGACCGACAAGACCGACAAGAAGGAGAAGCGCACGCCATGATCATGCGTCCCGGCCAGCAGCAGCTCCTGTTGCCCGTCAGCCCGCTGTTCATGTGGGCCAGCCTGATCGTCGCCCTGTTGATCAACATGGTGCCGATCGGCCGGGCCGCGTGGACGCCGGATCTTCTGGCGCTGGTGATCGTGTTCTGGAGCGTGCACCAGCCCGCGCGGATCGGCATCGGCGCCGCCTTCGTCTTCGGGCTGCTGATGGATGTGCACCAGGCCTCGATGCTGGGGCAGCATGCGCTGTCCTATACGACGCTCGGCTTCTTCGCGATCATGATCCACCGGCGGCTGCTGTGGTTTTCGGTGGCCTCGCAGGCGCTGCAGGTGCTGCCGCTGTTCGCCGTGTCGCACCTGATCGAGCTGGCGATCCGCATGATCGGCGGCGGGGTGTTTCCGGGCTGGACGCTGCTCATCGCGCCGGTGATCGAGGCCGCGTTGTGGCCGCTGGTCAGCGTGCTGTTGTTGGCACCGCAGCGTCGGGCGCCGGAACCTGACGCCAACCGGCCACTCTGATGTTGCTCGCCCAGCCGATGGAGTTGCTGGTGAGTATTTGCTTTCGATGTTCGTCCCGCTAAGCTGAGCTTCCATGACCGAGATCCGTAACGTCGCTGCCGACCTGTCGCGCTTCAAGCGCCGGGTGGTCGTGATCGCGCTGGTCGTGCTGGTGTGCTTCGGGCTGCTGGCGTCGCGGCTCGTCTACCTGCAGGTGGTGCGGCACGAGGACCTGGCCGAGCAGGCGGAGAGCAATCGCACGGCGATCGTGCCGGTGGTGCCGAACCGGGGCCTGATCGTCGATCGCAACGGGATCGTGCTGGCCTCCAACTACTCGGCCTACACGCTGGAGATCACGCCATCGAAGGCCGGGGATCTCGAGGAAACGATCGACAGCCTGTCGGCGGTGCTGGAGATCTCGCCGCGCGACCGCCGGCGCTTCAAGCGGCTGCGCGAGGATTCGCGCAGCTTCGACTCGGTGCCCATCCGCACCCGCCTGAGCGACGAGGAGGTCGCCCGGTTCGCCGCGCAGCGCTATCGCTTCCCGGGCGTGGAGATCAAGGCGCGGCTGTTCCGCAACTACCCGAACGGCGAGCTCGCGAGCCATGTGCTGGGCTACATCGGGCGCATCAACCAGGCCGAAAAGGCGGCCATGGAAGACTGGGAAGACGAGGACCTCGCCAACTACAAGGGCACCGAGTACATCGGCAAGCTCGGCATCGAGCAGAGCTACGAGAAGACCCTGCACGGCCTGACCGGCGTCGAGCAGATGGAAACCTCCGCCGGCGGCCGCGCGGTGCGCCGGCTGGCGGCGCATCCGGCGACGCCGGGCAACACCGTCATGCTCTCGATCGACATCAAGCTGCAGAAGATGGTCGAGGACATGTTCGGCGAGCGGCGCGGCGCACTGGTCGCGATCGATCCCAAGACCGGCGAGATCCTGGCCTTCGTGAGCAAGCCGACCTTCGATCCGAACCTCTTCGTCGAGGGCATCGACAGCGAGAACTGGAAAGAGCTCAGCGAGTCGATCAACAAGCCGCTGCTCAACCGGGCGCTGCGCGGCACCTATCCGCCGGGCTCGACCTACAAGCCCTTCATGGCGCTGGCCGCGCTGCAGACCGGCAAGCGCGCGCCCAACGTGGTGGTCAACGACCCGGGCTACTTCAATTTCGGCGGCCACCGCTTCGGCAGCCCCGAGGGCAACATCGGCGGCGTGGACATGCGGCGCGCGATCCAGCTGTCGAGCAACATCTACTTCTACTCGCTGGCCAACGAGATGGGCGTGGACCTGATCCACGACTCGATGAAGCCGCTGGGCTTCGGCCAGATCACCGGCATCGACATCGGCGGCGAAGTGCGCGGCGTGCTGCCGAGCACCGAGTGGAAGCGCAACACCTACAAGCGCCCCGAGCAGAAGAAGTGGTATGCGGGGGAGACCATCTCGCTCGGCATCGGCCAGGGCTACAACGCCTTCACGATGCTGCAGCTCGCGCACGCGACCTCGATCGTGGCCAATGGCGGCATCAAGCTCAAGCCCCACCTGGGCCTCGCGATCCGCGACACCGTGACCGGCGTCGTGAAGCCGATCGAGCAGGCGCCGGCGCAGAACCTCAACATCCCGGCAGCGAACATCGGCGTGGTCCGCGATGGCCTGGTCGCGGTGGTCAATGCCGGCACCGCGCGCGGCGTCTTCGTCGGCGCGGGCTACCAGGCGGCCGGCAAGACCGGCACCGCGCAGGCGGTGGGCATGGCGGCGAACACCAAGTACAACGCCAAGGCGCTCGAGGAGCATCAGCGCGACCACGCGCTCTTCACGGCCTTCGCGCCGGCCAACGATCCGAAGATCGCCGTGGCGCTCATCGTCGAGAACGCGGGCTGGGGTGCCGGCGCCGCCGCGCCGATCGCGCGCCGCGTGTTCGACTACTGGCTGCTGAACCAGTACCCGAGCGAGGCCGACATGGCCGCCATCCAGCAGGGCAAGGCCGCCGCGCCGATCGGCAAGCCGCGCGTCGCGAGCGAGGTCGCGTGGCCGCCGCCGGGCACCCAGGCCGCTGCATCGGCCGCCCCCTGATGCGGCGCCGCCGGCTCATTGGAGTACCTCCGCGCAGCAGCGCTCCGGTATTCGCCTTGGGGCGGCCCGGCGGCTCATGCGCCGGCTTCAGCGCAGGAAGGCGTCGTAGGCGGTCTTCAGGATCAGCGCGCTCACCACGAAGATGAACACCGTGCGCACGAAGCCCGCGCCGTGACGGATCGCCACGCGGGCGCCGATCACGCCGCCCGCGACGTTCGCCACCGCCATCACCAGCCCGTAGTGCCACAGCACGTGGCCCTTGAGCCCGAGCAGCAGCAGCGCGCCCAGGTTGGTCATGACGTTGAGGAGCTTGGCCGACGCGGCGGCGTTGAGGAAGTCGTAGCCCAGCCAGCGGACGAACAGGAACACGAAGAAGCTGCCCGTGCCCGGCCCGAAGAAGCCGTCGTAGACGCCGAGCGCGAAACCGATCGCTGCGGTCGCGGCGAGTTCGGCGCGGCCGTGGAAGCGCGGCTCGTGATGCTTGCCCATGTCCTTGCGCGCGAGGGTGTAGAGCAGCAGCAGCACGAGGATCACCGGCAGCAGCTTGCGCAGGAAATCGCCCGGCACCGCCGTCACGGCCCAGGCGCCCATCAGCGAACCGAAGAATGCCAAGGCCGCCGCCGGCATCAGCGTGCGCCAGCGCAGGCCGACGCGGTAGTGGAACTGCGCGGTGGCCGCCGCCGTGCCCCAGACCGAGGCGCTCTTGTTGGTGCCCAGCAAGGTTGCCGGGGCCACGCCGGGCAGCACGCTGAAGAGCGCCGGCACCAGAATCAGTCCGCCTCCCCCCACGATCGAATCTACGAATCCCGCGAACAGCGAGGCCAGGGTCAGCACGACGATTTCCATTGGCGGAGATTGTCGCAGCGCGGTTTGCTATTGATTTTGTAGCTGCAAACCCATGGCCGGCAGGAGCTCCCGACCGGCGGGCCAAAAAAAGAAAAGGCGCCGACCAGCGGCGCCTTGATCAAAAAAACAGCATCTCGTGCGGATGCCTTGTGTCTAGTGTTCTGGTTCTTCGAAGGTTTGTCTCCTCGGTCCCCCGCGCAGCGGGCAGGCCCGTTTGCGAGTGGGGGGACTTTATTCGGCGCACCGCCGCAGTGCATCGGGGATTACCCGCCAATCGGCCCCAATCTGCAACAACCGGCAACGCAACTGCCCTCAAACCCGCTCAGCAGTGGTTTCGAGGACCCATGCGGCCGCCTTCTCCGCCATCATCAGCGTCGGGCTGTTGGTGTTGCCGCTGGTGATCGTGGGCATTGCGCCGGCATCGACCACGCGCAGCCCGCCGATGCCGCGCACGCGCAGGCGCGGATCGAGCACCGCCATCGGATCATCGTCTCTGCCCATCTTCGTGGTGCCGACGGGGTGGAAGATGGTGGTCGCGATGTCCCCCGCGAGGCGCGCGAGTTCTTCGTCGCTCTGGTACTGCGGGCCCGGCTTCCATTCCTCGGGGCTGTACCGCGCGAGCGCCGGCTGCGATGCGATGCGGCGCGTGACGCGCAGCGAATCGGCCGCCACCTTGCGGTCCTCGTCGGTGCTGAGGTAGTTGGGCGCGATCGCGGGCGCATCCTCGAAGCGCGGGCTCTTGATGCGCACCGTGCCCCGGCTCGTCGGGTTCAGGTTGCAGACGCTCGCGGTGAAGGCCGGAAAGCTGTGCAGCGGCTCGCCGAAGGCGTCGAGCGAGAGCGGCTGCACGTGGTATTCGAGGTTCGGCCACTCGTAGGCCGGCGAGCTGCGCGTGAACGCGCCGAGCTGCGAGGGCGCCATGCTCATCGGTCCGGTGCGCCGGAGCACGTATTCCAGCCCGATCTTCGCCTTGCCGTAGAGCGATGACGCCAGCACGTTGAGCGTCGGCGCATCCCTGATCTTGTAGACCGCGCGTATCTGGAGATGGTCCTGCAGATTCGCGCCGACCCCCGGTGCATCGCGCACGACGTCGATGCCGTGCTGGCGCAGCAGATCCGCCGGACCCACTCCCGAGAGCTGCAGGATCTGCGGCGAGCCGATGCTGCCGGCGCAGAGGATGGTCTCGCGCGTGGCGTGCGCGATCACCATCTCGTGCCCGTCCCACACCTGCACGCCGGTGCAGCGGTGGCTGCCGTCCGCATGGGTGTCGAAGATCAGGCGCGACACCTGGGCGCCGGTCCAGAGCTCGAAGTTCGGGCGCCCATAGCAGGTCGGCCGCAGGAAGGCCTTGGCGGTGTTCCAGCGCCAGCCGTCCTTCTGGTTGACCTGGAAATAGCCCACGCCCTCGTTGCTGCCGCGGTTGAAGTCGGAGCTGCGCGGCACGCCGGCCTGCACCGCCGCTTCGGCGAAGGCGTCGAGGATGTCCCAGCGCAGCCGCTGCTTCTCGACGCGCCATTCGCCGCCGGCGCCGTGAACTTCATCCGCGCCGAGGTAATAGTCCTCGTGCTTCTTGAAGGCGGGCAGCACGTTCGCCCAGCGCCATTCGTCGTCGCCGGTGAGGCCCGCCCACTGGTCGTAGTCGCGCGACTGGCCGCGCATGTAGATCATTCCGTTGATGCTCGACGAGCCGCCGAGCGTCTTGCCGCGCGGATAGCGCAAGATGCGGCCATTGAGGCCCGCGTCCGGCTCGGTGTTGTAGAGCCAGTCGGTGCGCGGGTTGCCGATGCAGTAGAGATAGCCGACCGGGATGTGGATCCAGTGGTAGTCGTCCTTGCGGCCGGCTTCGATGAGCAGCACGCGCATCCGCTTGTCCGCGCAGAGGCGGTTGGCCATGAGCGATCCGGCGGTGCCCGCGCCGATGACGATGTAGTCGAAGGTGGTGTCGGTCATGCCGCTGCTCGTCTCTGCTTGTTGTGAGTTGCCGGGGTTCGGTCGCCGATTGTGGCAAACGCCCGAGAGATGCGCCCGTGCGCCGTGCGCGTTCGTCCCGAGGGTTTGCACGGACGCACCCGGTTAGGATGCTGCGTTGTTCGTTGTTTGCTGACGCCCCCTCCGCCTGCATGTCTGCCAACCCCCCGCCCCCCACCGCGCCGGAAGCCGAGAGCGATCGCCCTCGGGTCGAGGAGCGCGAGCAGGAGGGCGGCCACTGGGCCATTGCGAGCGGCCGCTGGACCGCGCTCGCGATGTCCTCGCGGCGCGCCTGGGACGCGCTGTCGAGCAACCTGGCCGTCGTGCCGCCGAGCGACGACCGTGCGTGGGACCTGCGGTCCATCGAGACGCTCGACCACATCGGCGCGCAACTGCTGTGGGACCACTGGCGCCATGCCTGGCCGGCCCGCATCGAGATGGACTCGCAGCACAAGGCGGTGCTGGACCAGGTCGCGCTCTACACCTGCGTGGCGCCGGCCGAAGTCGGTCCGACGCTCGCGGACCGGTTCAAGGCCTTCGCGCACAACGGTCCGCGCATGATGTTCGTGGCGCGCGATTTCCTGGGCCTCATCGGCCAGCTCACGCTGGACGTCGGCAAGCTCCTGCGCGCGCCGCACCGCGCGCCGTGGCGCGACTTCTCGGGGCAGGTCTACCACTTCGGCGCCACCGCATTGCCGATCACCGCGCTGGTGGGGCTGCTGATCGGCGTGGTGCTGGCCTACCTGACCTCCCAGCAGTTGCGGCAGTACGGCGCGGAAACCTTCATCGTCAACATCCTGGGGCTCTCGCTGATCCGCGAGCTCGGCCCGGTGCTCGCGGCGGTGCTGATCGCGGGTCGCTCGGGCTCGGCGATCACCGCGCAGATCGGCGTGATGCGCGTCACCGAAGAGCTCGATGCGATGCGCGTGATGGGCATCCCGCACGGCTTCCGGCTCGTGATGCCGCGCGTGCTGGCGCTGGCGATCGCGATGCCGCTCATCAGCATGTGGACCTCGATGGCGGCGCTGTTCGGCGGCATGATCGCGGCCGACCTTGCGCTCGACATCTCGCCGTCGTACTTCATGTCGGCGCTGCCGCGTGCGGTGCCGATGGCGAACCTCTGGCTCGCGATGTCGAAGTCGGCGGTGTTCGGCGTGCTGATCGCGCTCATCGGCTGCTATTTCGGCCTCAAGGTCAAGCCCAACACCGAGAGCCTCGGTCGCGGCACGACGTCGTCGGTGGTGACCTCGATCACCGTCGTGATCCTCGTCGACGCGCTCTTCGCGGTGCTGTTCAAGGGCGTGGGATTCCGCTAGGCATGACACTCGCCCCCAGCGCGCCTCTCGTCGAGATCCGCAAGCTCTGGACGGTCTTCAAGACCCCGGACGGCGATCAGGTGGTGCACCGCGATCTCGATCTCACGATCCGGCGCGGCGAGGTGCTGTCGCTGGTCGGCGGCTCGGGCACCGGCAAGACGGTGCTGCTGCGCCAGATCCTCGGCCTGGAGCATCCGTCCAAGGGCACGGTCACGGTGCTCGGCCGGCCGCCGGGCCAGTTCAGCGCGAAGGGCGCGGCCAACGTCGGCATGCTGTTCCAGCACGGTGCGCTGTTCTCGGCCTTCAGCGTGCTGGACAACATCGCGTTCCCGCTGCGCGAACTCAAGGTGCTGCCCGACGAGCTCATCCGCGACGCCGCGCTGGTCAAGCTGCAGATGGTGGGCCTGGAACCCAAGCACGCGACCAAGAGTCCGGCCGATCTCTCGGGCGGCATGATCAAGCGCGTGGCGCTCGCGCGCGCGCTCATCATGGACCCGCCGCTGCTGCTGCTCGACGAGCCCACCGCCGGCCTCGATCCCGAGGGCGCCGACGGCTTCTGCGACCTGCTGCGCGGGCTGCATCGCGAACTCGGGCTCACGGTGGTGATGGTCACGCACGACCTCGACACGCTGTTCGACCTGAGCACGCGCATCGCGGTGCTGGCCGACCACAAGGTGATCGTCGCGGGCACGGCGCGCGACGTCATCGCCTACCCGCACCCCTTCATCCACGAATACTTTCTCGGCGGCCGCGGCCAGCGCGCCATGGAGGCGCTCCATGACGGCTCCGTCCCCGCGGCCCTCGCCGGACCGGCCGACACGGCCTCGTCCCCCCAAAACGAAAGGTAGCTGCCATGGAAAACAAGGCCCATGCCCTGGCCGCCGGTGTCTTCGTCCTCGGCCTGGTCGCCGTGCTCGTCGCGCTGGTCGTCTGGCTCACGCGCGACGACACGGTGCGCAACACCTTCGAACTGTCCACGCGCGATCCGGTGAGCGGCCTGCAGCCGCAGGCGATGGTGCGCTATCGCGGCATCGCGGTCGGCAAGGTCGCTTCGATCGACTTCGATCCCAAGGTCAAGGGCAATGTGCGCGTGCGCATCACGGTCGACCAGCGCGTGCCGCTCACGACCTCGACCTTCGCGACGCTGAGCTACCAGGGCGTGACCGGGCTGGCCTTCATCGCGCTCGACGACAAGGGCGAATCGCAGGTGGCGCTCGTGCCCGACAACGACAACCCGCCGCGCATCCCGCTCAAGCCCTCGCTGCTCTCGCAACTGCAGGACCGCGGCGAGGCGATCGTCGGCCGGGTCGAGGACGCGACGAAGCGCCTCAACACGCTGCTGAGCGAGGACAACCAGAAGCGCATCGCCGATGCGCTGGAGAACATCGCGCAGGCGGCGGCGAGCGCCAACCAGCTCACGAGGTCGCTCGACGACACCATCAAGACCGGCCTCAACCCCACGCTCAAGGCCCTGCCGCCGCTGGTGGAGCGCACCAAGGACACCATGGTCTCGGTCAAGGGCGCGGCCAGCGACGTTTCGCGTGTCGCAGGCAACCTCAACAACACGGTGGTGCGGCTCAACGCGCAGGACGGCCCGATCGACCGGCTCGGCGACGGGACCAGGTCGCTGTCGCAGGCGGTGGAGTCCTTCAACAACGCCACGCTGCCGCGTTTGAACCGCGTGGCCGACGACACTTCGCGCGCGGTGCGTCGCCTCGGGCGGGCGGCGGACAACATCAACGACAACCCGCAATCGCTGCTGTTCGGCAGCGGCGGCGTGGTCGCGGGGCCGGGCGAACCGGGCTTCGCTTCGCCTTCCGCTTCCCCCGCGCCCTGAGATCATGACCATGAAGATGCTCCCACCGTTGAAGAACGCGGCCACCGCCGTTGCGCTGCTGGCGGCGCTCCTGATGGCGGGCTGCGGCGCGCTGCCCGACAAGCCCGCCCGCGCGACGCTCTACGACTTCGGGCCGGGGCCGGTATCGGCCGCTTCCGCACGCACCGGCACGCCCGCGTTGCAGCCGCTGGCGCTGGCCGACATCGAGGCGAACACCCGGCTCGACGGCACGCAGATGCTCTACCGCCTCGGCTACGCGGACGCGAACGAGGTCAGGCCCTACGGCCAGTCGCGCTGGAGCCAGGCGCCTGCCCAATTGTTCCGGCAGCGGCTGCGCGAGGCGCTCGTCGCCACGCGCCCGGTGCTGGGGCCGGAGGAGAGCGCCACCATCGCGCGCACCGAAGGCCGGATGCCGGATACCTTGCGCGTCACGCTGGAGGAGTTCAGCCATTTCTTCGAATCGCCCTCGACCAGCGTGGGCCTGATCCGCGTCAACGCGACCCTGATCCGCACCGCGCCGGGCGGCGACCGCGTGCTCGCGCAACGCAGCTTCACCGCTCGGCAGCCGGCGCCGAGCAACGACGCGCCGGGCGGCGTGAAGGCGCTCGCGGCCGCGAGCGACGCAGTGGTCACCGACATCGTGGCCTGGGTCAGCCAGCCGCGCTGAGGGCGGCAACACCGGCTGCTGCCGCATGCGACGCATCGGCCTCGTCTCTGACACGCACGACCTGCTGCGGCCCGAGGCGCTGGCGTTCCTGCGCGGCTGCGACCACATCATCCATGGCGGCGACATCTGCGGGCAGCGCATCCTCGACGCGCTGGCCGGGGTCGCGCCGCTGACCGTTGTTCGCGGCAACAACGACCGGGGTGCCTGGGCACAGGAGATTCCGGAAACGGCCTTGCTCGAGCTCGATGGCGTGCGCATCTACGCGATCCACAACCTCGCGGAATTGCCCGCGGGCCCCGTCGCCGCCGGTGTGCGCGTGGTGGTTTCCGGGCATTCGCACCGGCCGCTGGCGCAGGAGCGCGAAGGCGTCCTCTACATCAATCCCGGGAGCGCCGGGCCGAGGCGCTTCAAGCTGCCGATCTCCGCCGCCGAACTGCTGCTCGATGGCGGCGCGGTCACGCCGCGCATCGTCGAGCTGGTTGCACGCTAAGGTCGGGGATCACGCCGCCCGGTGCAGCACCGGGAACAGCGTGCCGAGCCCGGCCGCCATCACTTCGACCGCGAGCGCGGCGAGGATCAGGCCCATCAGCCGCGTCATGACGTTGATGCCGGTCTTGCCGAGCACGCGCGAGATCGGCTCGGCGAGCGAGAAGGTCACGCCGGTGGCCAGCCCGATCACGACGCCGTAGCCGACCAGCACCGCGAGCTCCCAGTAGTGCTGCGCCCGCTCGGCGAAGATGACCACGGTCGACATCGTGGCCGGTCCGGTCAGGAGCGGGATGGTCAGCGGCACCACTGCGATCGAGGCGCCGAGCGAGGCCTTCACCTCGGTCGCGCGGATCTCCTCGGTGGTGGTCTTGGATTCGGCCGGCTGCGCATTGAGCATGGAGAGCGAGCTCATCAGCAGCAGCATGCCGCCGCCGACCTGGAAGCTCGCGATCGAGATGCCGAAGAACGACAGCAGCTGCAGCCCGAGCAGCGCGCTCACCGCGATGACGACGAAGGCGCTGAAGGCCGACACCCAGGCCGTGCGCCTGCGCTGCAGATCGGTGCAGCCCTGGGTGTAGTGGATGAAGAACGGGACGATCGCCAGCGGATTCACGATGGCCAGCAGCGTGATCAGCGGCTTGATCAGGTCCATCGTCGGCGTGGCCATCTAGTGCAGTGTTCCATTCTGTTTGGAACTTAAGCGGCGGTTGGCACGAATGACCTTCTGCAGGATGTCGCGAGCGCTCTTGGTCCAGATGAACGGCTTGGGTTTGATGTTGTGATGTGCGACGTACTCATCGATGGCAGCGACGAGTTCGGGCACGCTGGTGAACACGCCGCGGCGCAGCCGCTCGGTGGTGATGTCGCGAAAGAAGCGCTCGACCATGTTCAGCCACGACGCCGAGGTGGGCGTGAAGTGCATGTTGAAGCGCGGATGCTTGGCCAGCCACTCCTGCACGGCCGGATGCTTGTGCGTGGCGTAGTTGTCGGCGACCAGATGCAGCGTCTTGTCCTTGGGCGTCTGGCGATCGATTTGGCGCAGGAACTTCAGCCACTCGACGTGGGTGTGGTGCTGCTGGCACTGGCCGATGATCTGGCCGTCCAGCACGTTGAGCGCGGCAAACAAGGTGGTGGTGCCGTTGCGCTTGTAATCGTGCGTCATGGTGGCCGCGCGCCCCTTCTTCATCGGCAGCCCGGGCTGCGTGCGGTCCAGCGCCTGCACCTGGCTCTTCTCGTCACAGCACAGCACCAGCGCATGCTCGGGTGGCGACATGTACAGCCCCACGATGTCTTCGAGCTTCTGGACAAACTTCGGGTCCCGCGAGACCTTGAAGCCGCGCACGATATGCGGCTTCAAGCCGTGGGCGTGCCAATGGCGCATGACGGTGCTGGCGCTCACGCCCAACTCGGCGCCCATCTTGCGCGTGCTCCAGTGCGTGGCCGCCGCGGGCGTGCTCTGGGTCGTCAACGCCACCAGGCGAGCAACGTCAACCTTCACCGGCGGCGCGCCGCGCGGCAAGTCGCGCTGGATGCCGGCCAGGCGCAATTGCCCATAGCGCTCACGCCAACGTGCGACCTGCACGCGTCCGATTCCCAACTGCTCGGCGATGTCCTTGTTTTGCACCCCGTCAGCGGCCAGCAGCACGATGCGCGCGCGCTGCGCCAGCCTCACGCTCGTGAGCTTGGAGCGAACCAGCCTCGTCAACTCGCCTCGCTCCTCATCGTTCAACACTATTTCGGAGGCAACTCGCATTCGCTCTCTCCAACCTGGATGGCAGTAGAGCATGAGAGAAGCCCGATTCATATAAGTTCCGTTAAGAACAGAACACTACACTAGCGTCCGCCCGTCACGTCGAGCGAGGTGCCCGTCACATAGCTGGCGTCATCCGACAGCAGCCAGACGATGGCCTGCGCCACTTCCTCGGCGCTGCCGGTGCGTTTCATCGGCACCGTCGGCGCGAGCTGGAAGGCGCGGTCGGGCATGCCGCCCGAGGCGTGGATCTCGGTGTCGATCAGGCCCGGCCGCACCGCGTTGACGCGGATGCCCTCGTCCGCGACTTCCTTCGCCAGCCCGATGGTGAAGCTCTCGATCGCGCCCTTGCTGGCCGCGTAGTCGACGTACTGCCCCGGCGAGCCGAGCCGCGCCGCCGCGCTGGAGAGATTGACGATGGCGCCGCCTTCGCCGCCGTGCTTCGTGCTCATGCGCCGCACGGCCTCGCGCGCGCAAAGGAAGCTGCCGATCACGTTGATGCGCAGCATGCGTTCGAGGCGCTCGAAGCTCATCTCGTCGACGCGCGCCTGCACGTCGACGATGCCGGCGTTGTTCACCAGCGCGGTGAGGCGGCCCAGCTTGGCATCGACCTTGTCGAACATCGCCAGCACCTGCGCTTCGACGCCCACGTCGGCCTTGACGGTGATCGCGGTGCCGCCGTCGGCGCGGATCGCGCGCACCACTTCATCGGCGGCGAGCGAATTGCTCGTGTAGTTGACCGCGACCGCAAAGCCGCGCTTCGCCGCCAGCAAGGCCGTGGCGGCGCCGATGCCGCGACTGCCGCCCGTGACCAAGAGCACCTTGTCCAATTCCCACCTCCTGCACAGAAGCCGTGCCTCAGTTAAAAACCCTGGGTCGGATTACATCATCGAGGAGCCTCCCGTGAGCCGCACCATCGACTACTACTTCACGCCCCAGAGCCCTTGGACCTACCTCGGACATGCGCGCTTCGCCGCCATCGCCAAGTCCCACGGCGCCGCCGTGCGCGTGCGGCCGATCGATTTCGGCGCGGTGTTCCCGGTGTCCGGCGGGCTGCCGCTGGGCAAGCGCGCGCCGCAGCGGCAGGCCTACCGGCTGGTCGAGCTGGCACGCTTTTCCCACCATCTGGACATCCCGCTGAATCCCAAACCCAAGTTCTTC
This sequence comes from Variovorax sp. HW608, assembly GCF_900090195.1. Lineage (NCBI taxonomy): Bacteria > Pseudomonadati > Pseudomonadota > Betaproteobacteria > Burkholderiales > Comamonadaceae > Variovorax > Variovorax sp. HW608. Next base: position 3,441,213 of record NZ_LT607803.1, on the reverse strand, counting down.
CCGGTGGCGAGCGACGATGCGGCCAAGCTCATCATTGCGGTCGATCTGCATGACGGCACCGACATCGCGATGAAACTGTGCGCGGCGATCTTCGCGGCGGTGTGGGTGCAGGAACGCAACATCGCGGACCCCAAGGTGCTGGAGGCCCTCGTCGCCGAATGCGGCCTGTCGGCGCGGCGCGTCGAGCAGTCGCTCAGCCAGACCGTGCAGGAACGCTACGAGGACTACACCCAGGAAGCCATCGACACCAAGGTCTTCGGTGCGCCGAGCTACGTGATCGACGGCGAGATCTTCTGGGGCCAGGACCGGCTCGAATTCGTCGAGCGCGCACTCAAGCCATAACGATCAACAAGCAAAGGAGCACTCACATGGGTCAATTCATCGATCTCACCGCCAGGGACGGCTGCACCTTTCCCGCGTACGTCGCGGAACCGGCGGGCAAGCCCAAGGGCGCCGTGGTGGTCGTGCAGGAAATCTTCGGCGTGAATTCGCACATCCGCGCGGTCGCCGATGGCTACGCGGCGGACGGCTATCTCGCGATTGCGCCGGCGACCTTCCATCGCGTGAAGCAAGACGTCGAACTCGGCTACGCCGAGGACGACATGAAGGCCGGGGCCGCGCTCAAGGCGGCGGTCGAAGGGCTGCCGGCGCCGGGCGTGCTGCAGGACCTGCAGGCCGCGGTCGACTACGCGACGAAGGCCGGCAAGGTGGGCATCGTCGGCTACTGCTGGGGCGGCCTCCTGACGTGGCGCGCGGCCGTGCAACTCTCGGGACTGTCGGCCGCGGTGCCCTACTACGGCGGCGGTTCGACGACGCCCGGGGAAATCGCACGCCAGCCCAAGGTGCCGGTGCTCGCGCACTTCGGCAAGGAAGACCACTGGATTCCGCTCGACACCGTCGAAGCCCTCAGGAAGGCGCATCCCGGGGTCGAAGTCCACCTCTATGACTGCGGTCACGGCTTCAACTGCGACCAGCGCGGCGCCTACAACGCCCAGGCGGCCAAGCTCGCGAAGGAGCGCACGCTGGCGTTCTTCGCCAGGCACCTCGGCTGAGCGGATCAGGCCGGCGCCGTCGATGCGGCGCGGGCCACGCGGGTGCTGCGCTTCGCAGGCCGGGCGGGCGCCGCCTCGGCGACCCTGGACTCGAGAAAGTCGAGCATGGCGCGAAGCGCCGCGCTGTTGTGGCGGCGCTGCGTGTAGGCGGCGTACAGCCACAGGTCGGTCGGCATGTAGTCCTTGAGCACCGGCACGAGCGCGCCGCGCTCGATCTCGGGCTGGGCCATGATCGCCGGCACGCACACCGCGCCGAGTCCGGACAGGGCAACGCCGATCAGCGGCGCCGCGTCGTTGGCGTCCATGCGGCTGTGCACCGGGACGCTGTAGGGCTTGCCGTCCACTTCGAAAGGCAGGCTGGGCGTGTTGCCCGCCAGCGAATAGGTCAGCACGTCATGCCGCCGCATGTCGTCCGGCTTCCTGGGGAGGCCGCGCTTGGCCCAGTAGCCCGGCGTCGCGCAAAGCGCGAGGTCCATCCGCTGGAGCCGCCGCACGATGAGGTTCTCGTCGCGGATGCGGCCCAGGCGCAGCGCGATGTCCACGCCTTCCCCCACGAGGTCGATCACGCGGTTGCTCAGGTGCAGGCTTACATGCACGTCCGGATAGGTGGCCATGAATTCGCCGATCAGGCCCGGGAACTTGCCCTGGCTCAGGCCGTGCGGCGCGGTGATCCGCAGCCGTCCGCGCGGATTCCCCGCGTGCTCCTGCAGCTCGCTCTGCGTGAGCTCGACCATTTCCATGAACGGCGTGCTGCGTTCGAGCAGCAGATGCCCGGCGTCGGTCAGGCTCACCGAGCGCGTCGAGCGGTTCAAGAGCCGCACGCCGAGGCGCTCCTCGAGCTGCGCCACGTATTTGCTGATATTCGCCTTCGACATCCCGAGCGTGGTCGCGGCGCGCGAAAAGCTGCCCCGCGCGGCAACCTCACGAAAGGCTTTCAGCAAGTCAAGACTGTCCATTGGAATTCCATTGTTTCTCTTTGGTGAACACCGTTGTTCAGTTTTATAGGGTTTCTACCTAGAAAACGGGAGCAAACTCGCGGCACAGAGCAGCCAACCAAGACTGATCTGGCCGAGCCGGGATCCCATCGCTGATGAATGCCCGGCCGACGTAACCAGAACCAAACCAAGGAAGACCTCCAGAATGAACACCTCGAAGCTCATCGCCGCCGCAGCCCTGTCGATTCTCGCCGCCGCCGGCGCGCAGGCCGAAACCTACGACGGCGTGCACGCGCCCGTGTCGGCCAACAGCCGCGCCGAAGTCCAGGCGCAGGGCGTGGTCGCCGCCCGCAGCGAGAATGCATACGGCGATGCCGCCTCCTCGCGTGTCGAACCTGCGCTGACCGCGTCGGCCGACCGCCAGGCAGTTCGCACCACCGCCGTTGCCACCGCGCACTCGGCGAACCAGAACCTGAAGCGCGAAGCGTTCGTGAACAGCGTGGTCCCGTCGCAGTTCAAGCTCGAGACGACGAAGCAAGCCGGCCTGTAATCCCCGATTCGCTCGGAACAGGGCGGGCCGCGTGCAAGCGCGGCCCGCCTTCATCTTTTCGGCGTTTTCGCGATTGTTTCGATCGCGGAAACGCCGTGTCTCATTTCTCGGTGTTTTCCCTGAGGTGTTCCGCCGGACACTCTGCCGCACAGGCCAGCGACAGCGAGCCTGGGTTGAAAACGATCCCGACCTCCGACGAACCAAAGGAACTGAAATGAAGACCTCGCACATCCTCGCCGCTGCCGCTCTCTCGATCCTCGCCGCCGCTGGCGCCCAGGCTGAAACCTACACCGGCGTGCATGCCGCCGTCTCGGCCAAGAGCCGCGGCGAAGTGAACACGGAAGCCGTGAGCGCCGCCGGCGCTGCCGACCAGAACATCCCGCGCGGTTCGCGCGGCGCCGAGCCGTTCAAGTCGGTCGCCAATGAGGCGGCGGTGCGCGCCGACGCCGTCGCCACGGCCAATGCGCCCGACCAGAACGTGTCCGCCGGTTCGCGCGTCAACAGCCGCGTGATCTCGACGATGAACAAGTCGGCCGAGCCGCGCGTCCAGGCCCAGAAGGAAGGCGCAGCCGCGGCCAAGTAATCCGGCCCCCGCCTGCCAAGGCCGGACGGTGCGAAAGCGCCGTCCGGCTCTTTCTTTTTCCGTTCGCACTAGCGCGTGCGCGCCAGGTAGCGCTTGCGCCAGAAGACCACCACGAGCACCAGCGCGATCGCGCCCATGGACCCCATGGCGATCCAGAAGCCGTCGGCCTTGTGGATCAGCGGGATGAACTCGAAATTCATCCCGAAGATGCCGGCGATCAGGTTGAGCGGCAGGAACACCGCGGTCAGCACGGTGAGCACGCGCATGATGTCGTTCGTGCGGTGGCTCTGCACGCTGAAGTGCATCTGCACCGCGGTTTCGGCGTTCTGTTCGAGGCGCCGCACGTGGTGGACCACGCGCTCGATGTGTTCGAGCACGTCCCGGCTGCGGATCATGACGAGCTCGTGCTCCCGGTGCGCCGTGGCGCTGGCCGGGGCCGGCAGGGTTTCGAGCGCGTCGATCCAGTCCTGGATCGAGGCGCGCTGGTCTTCGCAGATTTCGCCCAGATGGTGGAGCGATTGGCGGGCCTCCATCAACGCGCCCCAGTTGCTGAAGCGGCTCTTCGGGTCGATCAGTTCGGACTGCCAGTGATCGAGCTGGCGCGTCAGTTCGCGCCTCAGGTCGAGATAGGCATCGACGATGTGGTTGACGACGCGCAGCATGAGGTCGGCCGGGTTCGCGGGAATGCGCGCCGAAACCGCCCGCACGTCGAGCGCCGGCGCCGCGCTGCCGCCGAGTTCACCGGGTGCGGCCGCCGCAAGGAGCTTGGATGCGAACGCATCGCGCACCGCGCCGTCTTCGGGATGGACCGAGAGCAGCACCCGATCGAACAGCGCGAAGCCGACCGGTCGCGTATCGATCCGCCGCAGCACGGTCGGCCCCGTCTTCGGCGCGGCAGGCGCGGCCTGCTCGGACGGCGGATGGCCGTTGGAGGCCGCCAGCCGGCGAAACACCAGCAGGTCGTACTGGGAGGTGTAGTCGTAGCGCGAGGGAAGCTGGTCGTTTAGCAGATCGCTCACGTGCAGGTCGACCAGATGCGTGCTGCACAGGGACTGCAGCACGTCCTGCGCCTCGGCGAGCGAGGCGCGGAATTCGTCCCGCGTCAGCGACAGCCAGAGGTAGCCCTGCTCGCAGGCGCCCGGCGCAGCCATGGGCGCGAGCGCGTCGTGTTCGGTGACCTGCGTACCGTTGATCTTGAAGATGCGCATGAGGCCTCTTGCCGTGGGGTCCATGACGCCGGCGCCGTGGCCGGGGCGCCGGCAGTGTCGTCCGCTCAGCGCCGCTTCAAAAGCCGTGCGGCATCGCGCGCGAAATAGGTCAGGACGCCATCCGCGCCGGCGCGCTTGAATGCAAGCAGGCTTTCGAGGATGACCGCGTCGCGGTCGAGCCAGCCGTTCTGCGCCGCGGCCATCAGCATCGCGTATTCGCCGCTGACCTGATACGCGAAGGTGGGCACCTGGAACTCGTCCTTGACCCGGCGCACGATGTCGAGGTAGGGCATGCCCGGCTTGACCATCACCATGTCCGCGCCTTCGGCGATGTCGATCGCGACTTCGCGCAGCGCTTCGTTGCTGTTGCCAGGGTCCATCTGGTAGACCTTCTTGTTGCTCTTGCCGAGGTTGGCGGCCGAACCGACCGCATCCCGGAAGGGGCCATAGAAGGCGCTCGCGTACTTGGCGCTGTACGCCATGATCCGCGTATGGATGTCGCCGCGCGCTTCGAGCGCCTGGCGGATCGCGCCGATGCGCCCGTCCATCATGTCGCTCGGCGCCACGATGTCGACGCCGGCCCGGGACTGGGTGAGCGCCTGTTTGACCAGCACTTCCACGGTCGGGTCGTTGAGGATGTAGCCGGTCTCGTCGAGCAGGCCGTCCTGGCCGTGGCTGGTGTAGGGGTCCAGCGCGACGTCGGTCATCACGCCGAGTTCCGGGAAGCGGGACTTGAGCGAGGCGACCACGCGCGGAATCAGTCCGTCGGGATTGCACGCCTCGTCGCCGGCCGGCGTCTTCAGGCTCGGGTCGATCACGGGGAAGAGGGCCATCACCGTAATGCCGAGTTCGACGCACTCCTCGGCGACCGGCAGCAGCGCGTCCAGGCTCAGGCGCTCCACGCCCGGCATCGACGGCACCGGATCGCGGCGCTTTTCCCCCTCCTGCACGAAGACCGGATAGATCAGGTCATTCGTTGAAAGCATGTGCTCACGCACGAGATCGCGCGTGAAGGCATCGCGGCGAAGCCGGCGCGGCCGTCCGGCAGGAAAGGGGGCATGGAGGGTCATGCCGAAAATTGTGCCCCAAGAGGCGCTGCCGCTTTCCGGGGCGGGTGATCTACGCCGATTTGTCAGAAAAAACTATCAGACAGCGCCTCTGAAGCATCAATCTGTAGACCGAAAGAACAAAAAAAGTCACCGTTAGCTTGATAGGTTGTTTTGCCTTTGTTAAATTCTGTCTTGGGCGGCTTGCCGCTCCCCGCTTTTCCTCCCTGAGCGGGTGCCTTGATGTGTGACAGCAAAAGGGCTTCCCGCCCGGCGTTCAGACGCCGGGCTTTTTTTTGCCCGCGCGAGCGGCCGGCGTCGGGCCCGGAGCCGGCCACTAAACTGCCGCACCATGCTTTGGGTCAAGTCGCTGCACATCGTCTTCATCGCCAGCTGGTTCGCCGGCTTGTTCTATCTGCCGCGGATCTTCGTGAACCTGGCCATGGTCGCGCCGGAGTCGGTGGCGGAACGCGCCCGGCTCGTGCTGATGGCGCGCAAGCTGTTCCGCTTCACCACCTTCCTGGCCGTGCCCGCGGTGGGATTCGGTCTCTGGCTGTGGCTCGGCTACGGCATAGGCCGGGGGCCGGGCAATGGCTGGATGCACGCGAAGCTCGCGCTGGTGCTGGTCGTGATCGGCTATCACCACGGCTGCGGCGTGCTTCTGCGCCGGCTGGCCTCGGGAGAAGACAGGCACAGTCATCGCTGGTATCGATGGTTCAATGAACTCCCGGTGCTGCTTTTGCTCGCAATCGTCGTGCTGGTCGTCGTCAAACCCTTCTGAACGCTGTGGAAACGCAGCACAAGTCCATCGCGCTGCCGCTGGCCTTGGCGTATGCGGTTCTCATCGTCTATGCGAGCCTCTATCCGTTCGCGGACTGGCGCGACCAGGGGATCGCGCCGTGGGCCTATCTGGCCGCGCCGTGGCCGAGGTGGTGGACCGGCTTCGATTTCGGGATCAACGTCGTCGGCTACATGCCGCTCGGCTTCCTGGTCGCCGTGGCGCTGCTGCGCTCGCGGCCTGATGCTTCGGCGATGGGCGCGGTGTTCCGCGCGACCTTGGCGGGCGGCGCGATTTCATTCGCGATGGAAACCCTGCAGAGCTATCTGCCGTCGCGCGTCCCCTCCAACGTCGACCTGGGGCTGAACACCCTCGGCACCTTCGTCGGCGCGTTGCTGGCGGCCGCGTTCGAGCGATTTGGGCTGGTGGCCCACTGGCAGCGCGCACGTGCCAACTGGTTCGTGGAAGACGCGCGGGGCGGGCTGGTCCTGCTGGCCCTCTGGCCGCCGGCCCTTCTGTTTCCCGCCGCGGTCACCTTCGGCCTCGGCCAGGTGTTCGAGCGGGTTGAATCCGCGATCTCGGAATGGCTCGTCGACACGCCTTTCATCGACTGGCTGCCGGTGCGGCAGTTCGAACTCGAACCGCTGGTGCCCGGCGTGGAGGCGTTCTGCGTGATGCTCGGCGCGCTGGTTCCCTGTCTCCTCGGCTTCCTGGTCACGCGCTCGGTCGCCCGGCGCGCCATCCTGCTGCCGGCGACGCTCCTGGCCGGCATCGCGGCGAGCGCGCTGTCGGCGGCCCTGAGCTACGGACCCGAGCACGCGTGGGCGTGGCTCAGCCTCCCGGTGCAGATCGGCATCGCCGCGGCGCTGTTCTTCGGTGTCCTGCTGGTGCGCGCGTCCAGGAGGTTCTGCGCCGCGCTGCTGCTCATCGCCCTGATGGTGCACCTGAGCCTGTTGAACCAGGCGCCCGAAAGCGCCTACTTCGCGCAGACCCTCGCGACCTGGGAGCAGGGGCGCTTCATCCGCTTCCACGGGGTGGCGCAATGGCTGGGCTGGATCTGGCCGTTCGCGACGCTCGGCTACGTGCTGATGGTGCTTTCAGGCCGGCCGCGAAACGGCTGATGGCACGACCCTGCTGGAGCATCCGCCGGGCATCGCTCCCTAAAATGCCTCGATGTCCAGTTCCAACGCACCGGCGCCGAAGGGTTACTACGGCCGACACATCTTCTTCTGCCTGAACGAGCGCAAGGGCGACGAGGATTCCTGCTCCAAGCACAACGCGCAGCAAGGGTTCGAGCGCTGCAAGCTGCGCGTCAAGGCCGAAGGTCTTGCCGGGCCCGGCAAGGTCCGCGTCAACAAGGCCGGCTGCCTGGATCGCTGTGCGGGCGGGCCGGTGGCGGTCGTCTATCCGGAAGCGGTCTGGTACACCTACGTCGACGAGAACGACATCGACGAGATCGTCGATTCCCACCTCAAGAACGGCCAGGTGGTCGAGCGTCTGCTGCTCCCGCCCAACGTCGGGCGCTGAAGCATCGGGCCGCCATGAATTCACGTACGGAAAAGCTAAAGCTCAAGGGCGCGGCCGGCGCCATCGAAGCGCTTCGCGATCCGGCGGCCGACGGCACGCCGGCGCTCGGCGTTGCGGTCATCACCCATCCGCATCCGCTCTTCGGCGGCACCATGGACAACAAGGTGGTCCAGACCCTGGCTCGCGCGTTCGTGAGCTGCGGGTGGACCGCCGTGCGCTTCAACTTCCGCGGCGTCGGCGCCAGCGAGGGCGTGCACGACGAAGGGCGCGGCGAGTACGAGGACCTGCTTTCGGTGATCGACCAGGTGGCGCACGACGGGCCGCTGGCGATCGCCGGGTTTTCGTTCGGCGCCTTCGTTGCCAGCCGGGCCATCGAGAAACTGGCCGCATCCCGCGATATCCGGCATATCGTGCTGGTCGGCACGGCGGCGGCGCGTTTCGCGGTTGCGGCGGTGCCGCCGGCCTGGCATGAGCGCACCCTCGTCGTGCACGGCGAGCAGGACGACACCGTGCCGCTCGCTGCGGTGATGGACTGGGCGCGTCCGCAGACACTTCCTGTCACAGTCGTTCCCGGGGGCGGTCATTTCTTTCACGGACAATTGCCGCTGCTCAAGAATCTCGTGGTCCGCCATCTGCGCGCGGGCTAGGTTTTTCGCCTCTCTCATCCCCATGAGTCGCTTCATCACGGCGCTGCGTGCGTTCGCGGTCGCTGCTGCCCTTTCCTTTTGCATCGTCGCCGTCGCGCAGGTGCCCGCAGCGCCGGAAATCGCCGCGCGAAACTACCTGCTGCTGGATGTGACGGCGAGCCAGGTGCTGGCGCAAAAGGACATCGACAGCCCGGTGGAACCGGGCTCGCTGACCAAGCTGATGTCCGCCTACCTGGTCTTCGACGCCCTGAAGTCCGGGAAGATCACGCTGCAGCAGACCCTGCCGGTCAGCACGCGCGCCTGGAAGATGCCGGGCTCCCGGATGTTCATCGATCCGAAGATGCAGGTTCCGGTCGAGGATCTGCTCAAGGGGCTGATCGTCCAGTCGGCCAATGACGCGACCATTGCATTGGCAGAAGGCGTCGGCGGCACGGTCGAGCATTTCGTCGAACTGATGAACGAGCAGGCAAGGGTGCTCGGGCTGAAGAACACCACGTACAAGAACCCGGAGGGTCTGGCCGCGCCGGGCCACATGACCACCGCGCGCGATCTCGGCACCCTGGCGACGCGGCTGATGCGCGACTTCCCGCAGTACATGTACTTCTATGCGATCAAGAAGTACCGCCTGCCGGGCGCGCCGTCGACCAACGACACCAACCGCAACGTGCTCCTCTTCCGCGATCCGACGGTCGACGGCCTGACGACCGGCCATACCGACGGCGCCGGCTATTGCATGGTCGTGACGGCCAAGCGCGACTTCCCGAACCTGAGCGGTGGCCGGCGCCTGCTGTCGATCGTCCTGGGTGCCGCCAGCGAGAACGCGCGCGCCAACGAATCGCAGAAGCTGCTGAACTGGGGCTACACCGCGTTCGACGCCGTGCGCCTGTTCGACGCGAATCAGCCCGTCGCGACGCCGCCGGTGTGGAAGGGCAAGGAAAGCACCGTCAAGCTGGGCCGGCCGAACCCGATCGTCGTGGCGGTTCCCGCGGGTACCGCGGGCAAGATCAAGACGCAGGTGGCGCGGCCCGAACCGCTGGTGGCGCCCTTCACCAAGTACCAGCCGATCGGCTCGCTCAAGGTCACCCTCGCGGACGAGCCGGTCGCGGAAGTCCCGCTGGTCGCCCTGGAGCCCGTGGAGCAAGCGAGCGTGCTCGGGCGAGCCTGGGATGCAATCCGCCTCTGGATAAAGTAGCTGTTGCTCCTTCGGCCGGCGCGGCCCGGGGGTGTGCTATGATCGAGAGCTTTTCGGAAAAATCCGAAGGGTTTCACGTTTTCGTTCATCTCCTGGCCCCCTCGCGTGTCACGTCGCGACGAGGAATCTGGCTGGGGTTGGACTTGTTTTGGGACTTATTCATCCATGCCAACCATCAATCAACTGGTGCGTCAGGGTCGCGAGGTCGAAAAGACCAAGTCGAAGAGCCCTGCCATGCAGAACTCGCCGCAGCGTCGTGGCGTCTGCACCCGGGTCTACACCACGACCCCCAAGAAGCCGAACTCGGCGCTGCGCAAGGTCGCCAAGGTGCGCCTGACCAACGGCTTCGAAGTCATTTCCTACATCGGCGGCGAAGGCCACAACCTCCAGGAACACAGCGTCGTGCTGGTTCGCGGCGGTCGTGTCAAGGATCTGCCGGGTGTTCGCTATCACATCGTGCGCGGTTCGCTGGACCTGCAGGGCGTCAAGGATCGCAAGCAGTCTCGCTCCAAGTACGGCGCGAAGCGTCCCAAGAAGGCCTGATCGAGGTCGTGTTTCAACGGTGTTCGGTCGCCTGGCTGGCGCATCGGACGGAGTGACCCGCCATTGGGTCGAGTAAGTGAGAGTTCTTTGTTGGCTCTCGCGGTGCCGGCAACGGCGCCAACTGAAGCAAAGAGGTTTTAAAAATGCCACGTCGTCGCGAAGTCCCCAAACGTGAAATCCTGCCGGATCCCAAGTACGGCAATGTCGAGCTGTCGAAGTTCATGAACGTGATCATGGAAGGCGGCAAGAAGGCGGTTGCAGAGCGCATCATCTACGGCGCCCTCGACCAGATCGAAAAGAAGAACCCGGGCAAGGACCCGGTGGAAGCCTTCACGATCGCCATCAACAACGTCAAGCCGATGGTCGAAGTGAAGTCGCGCCGCGTCGGTGGTGCGAACTACCAGGTGCCGGTCGAAGTGCGCCCGGTTCGCCGCCTGGCGCTGTCGATGCGCTGGATCAAGGAAGCCGCCCGCAAGCGCGGCGAGAAGTCGATGGCCCTGCGCCTGGCCAACGAGATCATGGAAGCCACGGAAGGCCGTGGCGGTGCCATGAAGAAGCGTGACGAAGTGCACCGCATGGCCGAGGCCAACAAGGCGTTCAGTCACTTCCGCTTCTAAGAATCGTCACATAAGTCAGACAGGCTGGAAGCCCGACCCGCTGAATTGGTGGGCGGGCTTTCATCCGTTAACGGAGTAATTTCATGTCACGCAAGACCCCCATCGAGCGCTACCGCAACATCGGTATTTCGGCGCACATCGACGCCGGCAAGACCACCACGACCGAGCGCATCCTTTTCTACACCGGCGTCACCCACAAGCTGGGCGAAGTGCACGATGGTGCGGCGACCACCGACTGGATGGAGCAGGAGCAAGAGCGTGGCATCACGATCACGTCCGCAGCCGTGACCTGCTTCTGGAAGGGCATGGACCGCTCCTTCCCCGAGCACCGTATCAACATCATCGACACCCCCGGGCACGTGGACTTCACCATCGAGGTGGAGCGCTCGATGCGCGTGCTCGACGGCGCCGTGATGGTGTATGACTCGGTCGGCGGCGTTCAGCCCCAGTCCGAAACCGTCTGGCGCCAGGCCAACAAGTACAAGGTGCCGCGCCTGGCGTTCGTGAACAAGATGGACCGCATCGGCGCCAACTTCTTCCGCGTGCGCCAGATGATGGTCGACCGCCTGCGTGCGAACCCCGTTCCGATCGTGATTCCGATCGGCGCCGAGGACAAGTTCCAGGGCGTCGTGGACCTGCGCAAGATGAAGGCGATCATCTGGGATGAGGCTTCGCAGGGCATGAAGTTCGAGTTCAAGGAGATTCCGGCCGAGCTCCTGGAGCAAGCCAAGGAATGGCGCGAGAAGATGGTCGAAAGCGCGGCCGAGGCTTCCGAGGAGCTCATGAACAAGTACCTCGAAGAGGGCGACCTCACCGAGGACGAGATCACGCTCGGCTTGCGTACCCGCACGATCGCCGGCGAAATCCAGCCGATGCTGTGCGGCAGCGCGTTCAAGAACAAGGGCGTGCAGCGCATGCTCGACGCCGTGATCGAACTCATGCCGTCGCCGCTGGACATTCCGCCCGTCGGCGGAACGGACGAGGACGAGAAGGAAGTGAACCGCAAGCCGGACGACGGCGAGAAGTTCTCCGCCCTGGCGTTCAAGCTGATGACCGACCCCTATGTCGGCCAGTTGACCTTCGTGCGTGTGTATTCGGGCGTTCTGGCCAAGGGCGACACCGTCTACAACCCGGTCAAGGGCAAGAAGGAGCGCATCGGCCGTATCGTGCAGATGCACGCGAACGAGCGTCTCGAGATCGAAGAAATCCGCGCCGGCGACATCGCTGCCTGCGTGGGCCTGAAGGACGTCACCACGGGCGAAACCCTGTGCGATCCGGATTCCGTCATCACCCTCGAGCGCATGGAGTTCCCCGAGCCCGTGATCTCGCAGGCCGTCGAGCCCAAGACCAAGGCCGACCAGGAAAAGATGGGCATTGCGCTGCAGCGCCTGGCCTCGGAAGATCCGTCGTTCCGCGTGCGTTCCGACGAAGAATCCGGCCAGACCATCATCTCCGGCATGGGCGAGCTGCACCTCGAAATCATCGTCGACCGCATGAAGCGCGAGTTCGGCGTCGAGGCCAACGTCGGCAAGCCGCAGGTGGCCTACCGCGAAACCATCCGCAAGACGGTTGAAGATGCCGAAGGCAAGTTCGTGCGCCAGTCGGGCGGCAAGGGCCAGTACGGCCACGTCGTGCTCAAGCTCGAGCCGAACGAAGCCGGCAAGGGCTTCGAGTTCGTCGACGCGATCAAGGGCGGCGTGGTGCCGCGCGAGTACATCCCCGCGGTCGAGAAGGGTGTCATCGAAGCACTGACTCAGGGCGTGCTCGCCAACTATCCGGTGGTCGACGTCAAGGTCACGCTGCACTTCGGTTCGTACCACGACGTGGACTCGAACGAAATGGCGTTCAAGATGGCTGCGATCTTCGGCTTCAAGGAAGGCGCCCGCAAGGCCAACCCCGTGATCCTCGAGCCGATGATGGCCGTGGAAGTCGAGACGCCCGAAGACTACGCCGGCAACGTGATGGGCGACCTGTCCTCGCGTCGCGGCATGGTGCAGGGCATGGACGACATGGTCGGTGGCGGCAAGGTCATCAGGGCCGAGGTTCCGCTGTCGGAAATGTTCGGCTACTCCACGACGCTGCGCTCGATGTCGCAAGGACGTGCCACGTACACGATGGAGTTCAAGCACTACGCTGAAGCGCCTCGCAACGTCGCAGAAGCGATCGTCGCCGCTCGCACCAAGTAAGTAACAGGCAGCGCAGCTGCCTCACAAGGACAAGGCGGCGCAGCTGCCTTGTTTCCATCCAGTTGCATTCTGCGACCGTGTGCCCCTCGTTGTCCGTGGCGAGGGATCCAGCAACACGGTGCAGACGTTAAACCCCACACGGACTCTGCTCTTTCAAGGATTGAAAAATGGCAAAAGGAAAATTCACCCGCACGAAGCCGCACGTGAACGTGGGCACGATTGGTCACGTTGACCATGGCAAGACGACTCTGACGGCGGCGATCGCGACCGTGCTGTCGAGCAAGTTCGGCGGCGAAGCCAAGGCCTACGACCAGATCGACGCGGCGCCCGAAGAAAAGGCGCGTGGCATCACGATCAACACCGCGCACGTCGAGTACGAGACGGCCAACCGCCACTACGCGCACGTGGACTGCCCCGGCCACGCCGACTATGTGAAGAACATGATCACCGGCGCTGCCCAGATGGACGGCGCGATCCTGGTGTGCTCGGCCGCTGACGGCCCGATGCCCCAGACCCGCGAGCACATCCTGCTGGCCCGCCAGGTGGGTGTGGGCTACATCATCGTCTACCTGAACAAGTGCGACATGGTGGACGACAAGGAACTGCTCGAGCTGGTCGAGATGGAAGTTCGCGAACTGCTCGACAAGTACGAGTTCCCGGGCGATGCCACCCCGATCATCCACGGCTCGGCCAAGCTGGCGCTGGAAGGCGACAAGGGCGAGCTGGGCGAAGGCTCGATCATGAAGCTGGCCGAGGCGCTGGACACCTACATCCCCACGCCCGAGCGCGCGGTGGACGGCACGTTCCTGATGCCGGTGGAAGACGTGTTCTCGATCTCGGGTCGCGGCACGGTGGTGACCGGCGCTGTGGAGCGCGGCATCATCAAGGTCGGCGATGAAATCGAGATCGTCGGTATCCGTCCGACCCAGAAGACCACCTGCACGGGCGTGGAAATGTTCCGCAAGCTGCTGGACCAGGGCCAGGCTGGCGACAACGTGGGCGTGCTGCTGCGCGGCACCAAGCGCGAAGAAGTCGAGCGCGGCCAGGTGCTGTGCAAGCCCGGTTCGATCAAGCCGCACACGCACTTCACCGCCGAGGTGTACGTGCTGAGCAAGGACGAGGGCGGCCGCCACACGCCGTTCTTCAACAACTATCGCCCGCAGTTCTACTTCCGCACGACGGACGTGACCGGCTCGATCGAGTTGCCCAAGGACAAGGAAATGGTCATGCCCGGCGACAACGTGTCCATCACGGTGAAGCTGATCAACCCGATCGCCATGGAAGAAGGCCTGCGCTTCGCGATCCGCGAAGGCGGCCGCACCGTCGGCTCGGGCGTCGTGGCCAAGATCCTCGACATCTGATTCGAACGCTAGCAAGGAATCAACATGGCCACCAAGCAAAAAATCCGCATCCGCCTGAAGGCGTTCGACTACAAGCTGATCGACCAGTCGGCTGCCGAGATCGTGGACACCGCCAAGCGCACCGGCGCCATCGTCAAGGGTCCGGTGCCGCTGCCGACCCGCATGAAGCGCTTCGACATCCTGCGCTCGCCGCACGTCAACAAGACCAGCCGCGACCAGTTCGAGATCCGCACGCACCAGCGTCTGATGGACATCGTCGATCCGACGGACAAGACGGTGGACGCGCTCATGAAGCTCGACCTGCCGGCCGGCGTGGACGTCGAGATCAAGCTCCAGTAAGCTTCTTCGACTATCTTGAAAGCCCGCGCGCAGCAATGCGCGCGGGCTTTTTCGTATCGGTGGCGAAGGTGTGGCATCCTAGGGGGCCTGGAGTCGCGACCATTGGCATGGCGATCAGAGAGGCGCAGATGAAACGTATCGGGGTGAGACATGTGTTGGCGACGACGGCCTTGGCGCTTCTGGCCGCCTGTGGCGGCGGCGGAGGAGGGGGCAGCAACCTGGCCGCCCTGGCGACGGTGGGAATCCCCGGTGCGACCACCGTCACGCTGAGCGGCGTCGTGACCTATGACTCCGTTCCGAATCCCTCCGGCGCGCTCGTGTACGCGGCCACCACCCAGAAGCCGGTGCGCGGCGCGGTGGTCGAAATCCTGAACAGCGCCTCGTCCGTCATCGCGACGACCGGCACGGATGCGAATGGCGCATACTCGGTTTCGCTGCCTTCGAGCACTGCCGTCGTCGTTCGGGTCAAGGCCCAGATGTCGCAGGGCGGCACCGGCCCGACGTGGGACGTGACGGTGCGCGACAACACGCAGTCGAATGCGATCTACGCGATGGAATCGCCGTCGTTTTCGACCGGCACCGCAGCGCTCACGCGCAACGTGAACGCGCCCTCCGGCTGGACCGGCGCCAGCTACGGCGCCACCCGCGTGGCCGCACCCTTCGCGGTCCTCGACACGATCTACTCGACCCAGGCCAAGGTGCTGTCGGTCGCGCCCGGCACGGCATTCCCATCCCTGCGCGTGTTCTGGAGCGTCAACAACCTGCCCGCCAGCGGCGATCCGACCCAGGGGCAGATCGGGACGACGTTCTTCGGCAGCGACAGCGCGGGTCGCGTCATCTACGTGCTCGGCAAGGAGAACGTCGATACCGACGAATACGATGCCACGGTCGTCGCCCACGAATGGGGCCACTACTACCAGTCGGCGTTCAGCCGCGACGATTCCCCGGGTGGCAGCCACGCGTTGAGCGATCTCGTGGACCGCCGCGTCGCGTTCTCCGAGGGCTGGGGCAACGCCTGGTCGGGCATCGCGCTCGGCCGCAGCAACTACACGGACTCCGCCGGAGCGGGCCAGGCCCAGGGTGCCAACCTCGACCTGACGGTCGGGCCCGGCTCCAACCCGGGGTGGTACCGCGAAGCCTCCATTCACTCCATCCTGTGGAACCTCAACAATCAGGTCGGCTTCAAGCCCATCCACGACACCCTGACCGGATCGTTCAAGAGCGGACTGCCGGTGACTTCGATCCATCCCTTCACGGCCGCGTTCAACGCTGCTGCGCCGGGCAGCTCGTCGGCGCTGGCCGGATTGCTTGCCGGGCAGAACATCAGCACGGCGCCCAACGATCCCTTCGGCGTTTCCGAGACGAACAACGGAACGGTGTCGCAGGCCCTGCCGATGTACGTCAACGGCCTGAGCCCGGCCTGCGTCACGAACAAGGCAGGGTCCGGCAACAAGCTCGGCAGCTATGTCTATCTCCGCTTCAGCGTCGCCACGGCCGGAAGCCACCAGATCTCGGTCAGCGGTCCGACGTCCCCGGCCTCGGATCCCGATTGGGTCGTCTACAACGGCGGCCAGATCGCGGCATCGGACGGATTCGGCACGAGCGAGACCGCGACGGTCGGCCTGCCGGCCGGCGAGAGCATCCTGGTCATCAACGACTTCAACAATTCCTCGGCAAACACATGTTTCAGCGTGACCATCAATTGAAGCCATCCCTCGTCGCGACGAGGTTCGGCATGGCGGCCGCGGCGCTGTCCGTGCTGGCGATGCTGGTGCCCGCATGCGCGAGCGCCGACGGTGTCGCCAAGTCGTCGCCTGCCAGGAGCCAGGCCGGCGCGCCGCCGATGAAATCGGCGCCCATGAAGTCCAGCGGATCCGGGGTGGCGGTCCAGTACCGCGTCGACGGGACCCCCGAGGTCGGCACGACCGTCCGGGTCGTGCTGAGCTTCGACGGCGTCACCGATCCCGCCGGCGCTGCGCTGCGCTTCACCACCGAAGGCGGGCTGGCGATGGGTGCGACGACGCCGGCGGCCGTCACGCTGCCCTCGGGGCAGGCCACGACGATCACGGTCGAGGTCGTGCCTTCCGCGCAGGGCATCGCCTACCTCCACGTCTTCACGACGCAGAACGGCGCGACCAGCGCAACCTCGATCCCGGTGCAGGTCGGCAAGGCGCCGGCCGCGCTGCCCGCGACCGGCGAGCTCAAGCAGGATGCGGCCGGCGAGAAGATCCGGTCGATGCAGGTGAAGTAGCCTCCTCCAGCCAAAAAGGTCGGGAGTTGCGCGCGGCGGGTCCCGCGGGCTATAATCTCCGGCTCTGCCCAACTTGCGCCTTGGCATGCTGCATGCCGCCTGCGTTGAGCGGGGCTTTATCAACCTTCTTTCGCATACCAAACGCTGTCGCCAATTGAAGTGGCAGCGGCGGAAGTTTTGGAGAAAACCAATGAGTCTGAGCAATTCCCTCGGGTTGCTGGGCCGCAAGGTGGGGATGATGCGTCTCTTCACCGATGACGGGGACGCAGTTCCCGTCACGGTGGTGGACGTGTCCAACAACCGCGTGACCCAGATCAAATCCCAAGAGAACGATGGCTACGTCGCACTTCAAGTGACGTTCGGTTCGCGCAAGGCATCGCGCGTGACCAAGCCCGAAGCCGGCCACCTCGCCAAGGCGGGCGTCGAAGCTGGCGAAATCATCCGCGAATTCCGCGTGACCGCCGATGCCGCTGCCCAGCACAAGGCGGGTGGCGCGATCGCCGTCGGCAGCGTCTTCGCCGTGGGCCAGAAGGTCGACGTGCAAGGCACCTCGATCGGCAAGGGCTACGCCGGCACGATCAAGCGCCACAACATGGGTTCGCAGCGCGCCTCGCACGGTAACAGCCGTTCGCACAACGTTCCTGGCTCCATCGGTATGGCGCAGGACCCCGGCCGCGTGTTCCCGGGCAAGCGCATGACGGGCCACCTGGGCGACGTCACCGTCACGACCCAGAACCTCGATGTGATCCGTATCGATGAAGCGCGTCAGTTGCTCCTGATCAAGGGTGCGATTCCGGGCTCGAAGGGTGGCTTTGTCACCGTGCGTCCGGCCATCAAGGCCAAGCCGCAAGCCGCTGAAGGAGCCAAGTAATGGAACTCGAACTCCTGAATGAGCAGGGCCAGGCGGCGTCGAAGTTCGACGCGCCCGAGACCGTGTTCGGCCGTGACTACAACGAAGACCTGGTTCACCAGATCGTCGTTGCCTACCAGGCCAATGCACGCCAAGGCACGCGCGCCCAGAAGGACCGCGAGCAGGTCAAGCACTCGACCAAGAAGCCTTTCAAGCAAAAGGGAACGGGCCGCGCCCGTGCCGGTATGACTTCCTCGCCGCTGTGGCGCGGGGGTGGCCGCATCTTCCCGAACATGCCTGACGAAAACTTCACGCAGAAGATCAACAAGAAGATGTACCGCGCCGGCATGGCCTCCATCTTCTCGCAGCTCGCTCGCGAAGGCCGTCTGGCTGTGGTCGATTCGATCAAGGTCGATTCGCCCAAGACCAAGGCGCTGGCCGCCAAGTTCAAGGCGATGAATCTCGAGTCCGTGCTCGTGATCGCCGAGGAAGTCGACGAGAACCTGTATCTGGCATCGCGCAACCTGGTGAACGTGCTCGTCGTCGAGCCGCGTTACGCCGACCCGGTTTCGCTGGTCCACTACAAGAAGGTGCTGGTCACCAAGGGTGCCGTCGACAAGCTCAAGGAGATGTTCGCATGAGCCGCATGAACCCTACCCCCCAGCAGCGTCAGTTCGACGAAGGTCGCCTGATGAACGTGCTGGTCGCCCCGATCGTGTCCGAGAAGGCCACGATGGTCGGCGAAAAGTCGAACGCAGTCACCTTCAAGGTGCTGCAGGATGCCACCAAGCCCGAGATCAAGGCGGCCGTTGAACTGATGTTCAAGGTCGAAGTCCAGGGCGTGTCGGTGCTCAACACCAAGGGCAAGACCAAGCGCTTCGGCAAGTCCGTCGGCCGCCGCGACAACGTTCGCAAGGCCTATGTGACGCTGAAGGCCGGTCAAGAGCTCAACCTCGTCGGGGAAGGCGCTTAATCATGGCCGTCATCAAGCAGAAACCCACTTCGCCGGGTCAACGCGGTGCAGTGAAGATTTCGCGCGACCACCTGTACAAGGGTGCAGCGCACGCGCCTCTGCTGGAATCGCAATTCCAGAAGGCCGGCCGCAACAACAACGGTCACATCACGACCCGTCACAAGGGCGGTGGCCACAAGCACCACTACCGCGTGGTGGACTTCGTGCGCAACAAGGACGGCATCCCGGCCAAGGTCGAACGCATCGAGTACGACCCGAACCGCACCGCCCACATCGCCCTCGTTTGCTATGCAGACGGCGAGCGTCGCTACATCATCGCCCCGCGCGGCCTGGAAGCCGGCGCAACGCTGCTGAGCGGTTCGGAAGCCCCGATCCGCGCCGGCAACACGCTGCCGATCCGCAACATCCCCGTGGGTTCGACGATCCACTGCATCGAGCTGCAGCCCGGCAAGGGCGCGCAGATCGCCCGCTCGGCCGGTACCTCGGCCACGCTGCTGGCCCGTGAAGGCGTCTACGCCCAGGTCCGCATGCGTTCGGGCGAAGTCCGCCGCGTGCACGTCGAGTGCCGCGCGACCATCGGTGAAGTCGCCAACGAAGAGCACAGCCTGCGCCAGCTCGGCAAGGCCGGTGTGAAGCGCTGGATGGGTATCCGCCCGACCGTTCGCGGCGTGGTGATGAACCCGATCGATCACCCGCACGGTGGTGGCGAAGGCCGCACTGGTGAAGGCCGTCATCCGGTTGACCCATGGGGCAACCTGACCAAGGGTTATCGCACCCGCAACAACAAGCGCACGCAGGTCTTCATCGTGTCGCGTCGCAAGAAGTAAGGGATAGCAAATGACTCGCTCTCTCAAGAAGGGTCCGTTCGTCGACCACCACCTGCTGGCGAAGGCCGACAAGGCCGTGACGACCAAGGACAAGAAGCCGATCAAGACCTGGTCGCGTCGCTCGATGGTCCTGCCCGAGTTCATCGGCCTGACCATTGCCGTGCACAACGGCAAGCAGCACGTGCCTGTGTACATCACCGACCAGATGGTCGGCCACAAGCTCGGCGAATTTGCGCTCACGCGCACGTTCAAGGGCCACCCCGCGGACAAGAAAGTCCAGAAGAAGTAAGGAACGACCATGTCTGAAACACGTGCAGTCCTCCGCGGCGTCCGCCTTTCGGTCGATAAGGGCCGTCTGGTCGCCGACCTGATCCGCGGCAAGAAGGTCGATCAAGCCCTCAACATCCTGCAATTCACGCAGAAGAAGGCCGCTGTGATCGTGAAGAAGGTGCTCGAGTCGGCCATCGCCAACGCCGAGCACAACGACGGTGCCGACATCGACGAACTGAAGGTCAAGACCATCTACGTCGAGCAAGGCGCCACGCTCAAGCGCTTCACCGCGCGCGCCAAGGGTCGCGGCAATCGCATCAGCAAGCCCACGTGCCATGTGTACGTGACGGTTGGCAACTAACAGGCCTGGAAGAAACATGGGACAGAAAATCCACCCAACCGGCTTCCGCCTCGCGGTCAGCCGTAACTGGTCCAGCCGCTGGTACGCAAGCAACCGCGACTTCGCCGGCATGCTGGCCGAAGACATCAAGGTGCGCGAGTACCTGAAGAAGAAGCTCAAGAACGCGTCCGTGTCGCGCGTGCTGATCGAGCGCCCCGCCAAGAACGCACGCATCACGATCTACTCGGCACGTCCGGGCGTCGTGATCGGCAAGAAGGGCGAGGACATCGAAAACCTCAAGCGCGAGCTGGGCAAGCAGCTCGGCGTTCCGGTCGCGGTCAACATCGAAGAAGTGCGCAAGCCCGAAATCGATGCGCAGCTGATCGCCGACAGCATCACGCAGCAGCTCGAGAAGCGGATCATGTTCCGCCGCGCCATGAAGCGTGCGATGCAGAACGCCATGCGTCTGGGTGCCCAGGGCATCAAGATCATGTCGGCCGGTCGTCTGAACGGCATCGAAATCGCCCGTACCGAGTGGTACCGCGAAGGTCGCGTGCCGCTCCACACGCTGCGCGCCGACATCGACTACGGCACCTCGGAAGCCAAGACCACCTACGGCGTCATCGGCGTCAAGGTCTGGGTCTACAAGGGCGACACGCTGGGTCGCAACGACCTGCCGGTCGTCGAGACGCCGCGTCCCGAAGAAGAGCGCCGTCCGCGTGGCCCGCGCCGCGATGGCCGCCCCGGTGGCGACCGTCCCGGTTCCGACCGCCGCGGTCCCCGCGGTGCCCGTGGTCCGGTCGGCGGCAACGCCGCTCCGGCCGATGGCAGCGACAAGCCGGCAGAAGCCGGTGGTGCAGACTCGAAACCCGCCGTTAAGCGCGTCCGCAAAGCCGCGCCCGCTGCAGCAGCGGACGGTGCCAAGACCGAGTGATCGGTCTTAGAACTACGGAGTAACAAACATGCTGCAACCTGCACGCAGAAAGTTCCGCAAGGAACAAAAGGGCCGCAACACCGGCATCGCGACCCGCGGCAACGCGGTGTCGTTCGGTGACTTCGGCCTGAAGTCGATCGACCGCGGCCGCCTGACGGCGCGCCAGATCGAAGCCGCACGTCGCGCGATCTCGCGCCACGTCAAGCGCGGTGGCCGTATCTGGATTCGCGTGTTCCCCGACAAGCCGATCTCCCACAAGCCCGCAGAAGTGCGGATGGGTAACGGCAAGGGCAACCCCGAGTACTACGTCGCCGAAATCCAGCCCGGCAAGGTGATCTACGAGATCGTCGGCGTTCCCGAAGAACTCGCTCGCGAGGCCTTCCGTCTGGCCGCTGCCAAGCTCCCGCTGCGCACGACCTTCGTCGCACGCCAGCTCGGCGCCTGATCGAGGAGAACACCATGGCAATTCGTAAGAAGAAGGACGCCGCGGCAAACGCCAAGACGTCGAAGGCTGCCGAGCTGCGCAACAAGGACGTTGCCGGCCTGCAAGCCGAAATCAAGGATCTGCAGAAGGCCCACTTCGGCCTGCGCATGCAGAAGGCCACGCAACAACTGTCGAACACCGCTACGCTGCGCGTCACCCGCCGTGACATCGCGCGTGCGAAGACCATTCTTGCGCAGAAGCAGCAAGAAGCCGCCAAGTAAGGAGTGACCATGACGGAAGCTAAAAAGTCCCTCAAGCGCACCTTGATCGGCAAGGTGGTCAGCGACAAGCGCGCGAAGACCGTGACCGTTCTGGTCGAGCGTCGCGTGAAGCACGAGCTCTACGGCAAGATCGTCGCCAAGACGAGCAAGTACCACGCCCATGACGAAAAGGGCGAGTACAAGCTCGGCGACATCATCGAGATCACGGAAAGCCGTCCGATCTCGAAGTCGAAGAACTGGGTTGTGACCCGCCTGGTCGAGAAGGCCGCCCTGGTCTGATCCCGGCGAAGCAGCCAACGCAAAAGCGGCCCACAATGTGGGCCGTTTTTCTTTTTTGAGGAGCATTTCAGATGATCAAAGTTGGCGACACCCTTCCCTCGGCAACGCTGCAGGAGTATTCGGAGGTTGAAGGCGAGGGCTGCAGCATCGGCCCGAATGCTGTCGACGTGGCCAAGGCGACCGCCGGCAAGACCATTGCGCTGTTCGCGCTGCCGGGCGCGTTCACGCCCACCTGCTCCGCCAAGCACGTCCCGGGCTACGTGCAGCATTTCGACGATTTCAAGGCCGCCGGCGTGGACGAGATCTGGTGCGTCAGCGTCAACGACGCCTTCGTCATGGGCGCGTGGGCCCGCGACCAGAAGACCTCCGGCAAGGTTCGCATGCTGGCCGACGGCAGCGCAGCCTTCGCGAATGCCACCGGCCTGACGCTGGACCTGACCGCGCGCGGCATGGGCATCCGCAGCAACCGCTATTCGATGCTCGTGAAGGACGGCAAGGTGGCTTCGCTGAACGTCGAGGCGCCCGGCAAGTTCGAGGTCAGCGACGCCGACACCCTGCTCGCTCAGGCCAAGGGCTGAGCTAAACCGAACTTTGAGCACATGAAGTAGCCGGAGCCCAAGCGTGGCGCGGGTTTCGGCTATTTTTGTGTGCAAATATGTAGCCATGTAAATTGATATTTTTGTACTTGAATTTCCTCGATTCGTGATCCATACATGAAGCCATGTACATCGAGGCCGTCCCCAACCGCGACTCACCCCCCGCGATCCTGTTGCGCGAGTCCTATCGCGAAGACGGCAAGGTGCGCAAGCGCACGCTGGCCAATCTGTCGAGCCTGAGTGCGGAGGTCATAGAGGGCTTGAAGGTGTTGCTGCGCGGGGGCGTGGCCGTGCCCGACGCGCAGGAGGTCTTCAGCATCGAGCGCAGCCTGCCCCACGGCCATGTGGCCGCCGTGCTGGCGGCCGCGCGCCAATGCGACGCGCCGGCCTGGTTTGCCAGTGCGCCCGAGGACCTGCGCGCACTGTTGCTGGCCATGCTCGTGGCGCGCGTGCTCACGCCCGGCTCCAAGCTCGCGACGCATCGCATGTTGCACGACGACACCGCCACCCACTCGCTGGGCCGCGTGCTGGGCGTGGGCCAGTGCAGCGCCGATGATCTGTACCGTGCGCTGGACTGGCTGCACGGCGCGCAGCCGGCGATCGAGCGACGACTGGCGCGCAAGCATCTGGCCGGCAGCACGTTGGTGCTGTACGACCTCACCTCGACCTGGCTGACGGGGCGTTGCTGCGAGCTGGCCGCGCGCGGCCACTCGCGCGACGGCAAGCGCGACGATCCACAGATCGTGTTCGGGCTGGTCTGCGCCGCCGATGGTTGCCCGATCGCCGTCGAAGTGTTCGCCGGCAACACGGGCGACCCGGCCACGGTGGCCGAGCAGGTGGCCAAGCTCAAGCAGCGCTTTGGCATCGAACGCATCACGTGGGTGGGCGATCGCGGGATGCTGACCTCGGCACGCATCGAGCAGGTGCTCAAGCCGCAGGGCATGGACTGGATCAGCAGTCTGCGCGCGCCGCAAATCGCGCAGCTGGCCGCCGAGCTCGGGCCCTTCCAGCCGTCGCTGTTCGATGAGCGCAATCTCATCGAAGTCAGCAGCGAGCACTTTCCCGGCGAGCGGCTCGTGGTGTGCCGCAACCCGCTTCTGGCGGCCGAGCGCTCACGCAAGCGCGCCGAGTTGCTGGCGGCCACCGAGGCCGATCTGGGCAAGATCACCGCGGCCACGCAGCGTGCGCGCCAGCCGCTGCGCGGCGAGCAGGCCATCGCGTTGCGCGTGGGGCGCCTCATCGACCGCTTCAACGTGGCCAAGCACTTCGAGCTCACGATCACCGAGACGACCTTCGCATTCCGGCGCAAGGCCGACTCGATCGCAGCCGAGACCGCGCTGGACGGGCTGTACGTGATCCGCACCAGCTTGAGCGCCAAGCAGCTTGATGCCACCTCGGCGGTGGCCGCCTACAAGAGCCTGGCCCAGGTGGAGCGCGCGTTCCGCTCGATGAAGACGGTGGACCTGCATGTGCGGCCGGTCTTCCACTACAACACCGAGCGTGTTCGCGCGCATGTCTTCCTGTGCATGCTTGCCTACTACGTCGAATGGCACCTGCGCGAGCGCCTGAAGCCCATGCTGTTCGACGATGAGTTCCTCGAGCAGGCCCAAGGCCAGCGGGCTTCTCCGGTCGCCAAGGCGGTGCGCTCCGAGCACGCCCGCGACAAGGACACATCGAAGCACGCCAGCGACGGATTGCCGCTGCACAGCCTGCGCACGCTGCTGCAGGACCTGGCCACGCTCGCCTACAACATCACCCACACGAGCCTGAATCCGAACGCCAAGATCGTCATCACCACGCGGCCCACGCCGCTGCAGGACAAGGCCTTCAAGCTGCTCGCCGTCAATCCCGCCTGTACCCAGTAAGCCCACCCAGCCTCGCTGAACAAACTCAGCAGGATCAAGGGGTTGCGCTCATTCGCAGCTCAAAGTTCGGGCTAAAGCTCCACCTTGAGGTAGTGCGACCCCGGAATCGGGTTGTGGTAGTAGGGGGGCACTTCGACGAAGCCCAGGTCTTCGTAGAGTGCCCTCGCCGATTCCATGTCGTCGAGCGTGTCCAGCAGCACGCACGCATAGCCGGCGCCGCGCGCGGCATCCAGGATGGCTTCGGCCAACTGCCGCCCGAGTCCCACCCCGCGAAATTCGGGCCGCACATAGAGGCGCTTCATTTCCGCGGCGTTGGGATAGTCGGCTGAATCCAGCGGGCGCAGCGCACAGCAGCCCGCGACATGGGCAAGACCCCCCTGGGCGCGCTGCAAGGGCTCGGCCTTCACCAGCACGGCCGTATCCGTGGTGCTGACCAGGGCCAGCAACAGCGCGCCGCGCGGCTCGGCGTATTCGCCCGGCAGGGCCGCGAGCTCTTCATCGAAATGCTGGAAACAGAGATCGATGTCCAGCGAGGCCGCGTAGTCGCGGAAGATGGCGCGGACAGCGTCGAGCTCGTGCGCCTCGTCGGGCGTGAGCAGCACGATCTCGGGCATGCCCGCCAGCGGGAGCGGACGCGACGTCGAATGGCTCATAGGCGCAGCGACGCTCCCGGATGGCGTCGCGCGCGCTCGAGGGAGGCGGTCATGGGTGGCGGTGGGCGCATGGCTCTCGGGAAGCGCAGATTAGCAAACTTCGGCGGCGGGCCGTCCTGCGGGTTGTCTCTAGTCCCGCCCGCGGCACCGTGCCCCACGACGCCTCCGCGAGAGGGATTCGCGATGAAACGTCTTGTCACACATGCGGTGAAGCTGCATGGGCCCGTGGGCAAGACCTGCAAGGCGTGCCACGACGACTTTCGTAACCGCTGAAAAAAAAGCGCTGCCTCGGGCAGCGCCTTGCTTGCGTGGGCCGCCAGGCCCGGTTCAGGCCTCGGCGAGCAGCTTCTCGATCAGCTTGTGCAGTTCGGCGAAGTCCGGCTCGCCGACGTAGCGCTTCACGATCTCGCCGCGCTTGTTGACCACGTAGGTGGTC
Organism: Variovorax sp. HW608; assembly: GCF_900090195.1. Classification (NCBI taxonomy): domain Bacteria; kingdom Pseudomonadati; phylum Pseudomonadota; class Betaproteobacteria; order Burkholderiales; family Comamonadaceae; genus Variovorax; species Variovorax sp. HW608. Next base: position 3,415,670 of record NZ_LT607803.1, on the reverse strand, counting down.
GGCGTGAGCTTCACGTCGCCCCAGGCCTGGGCCACCGCGCCGGTGTTGTCGATCGCCACCTTGAACGGGAGCTTGCGCGTCTCGGCGAAATTGACGACATAGGCCGGCGGGTCGTAGCTCATCGCGACGGCCAGGGTGTCGTAGCCCTGGTTCTTGTACTTGTCGTAGGTTGCGATCACCTTGGGCATCTCCCCGACGCAGGTGACGCAGCTCGTTGCCCAGAAATTGACCAGCGTCACCTTGCCCTTCAGGTCCTCGGTGGTTTTCTTGGTGCCGTCGAGCAGCACGAAGGTCGAGGCCGGCGCCGCGGAAGCGCCGGTGCCGAGGTAGACGCCCGCGCCGACAGCCAGGGCAAGGCCCAGAAGGGCGGCGGGAATGAGTTTCTTCATGGTGGGCGGATAGGGTGTCCAGACGCGATTTTAGTTCCGCTTGCCGTCATGTGCAGCCCGGCCGTGCGCCGGCCGGCGGGTTCGATAATGACCGCTCCATGTCATTTGCCTACCGCCTGGCCCGCGCCGTGCTCGCCGCCGCGACGGCCGTTCTCGCCGCCTGCAGCCCCACCTTCAACTGGCGTGAAGTGCCCATCGGCGACGCGGGCGTGATCGCACTGCTCCCGTGCAAACCCGAGCGCGCCACGCGCGATCTGCCGCTCGGCAGCACGTCGATCCCGGTCGACATGGCCGGCTGCAAGGCCGGGGGCGCGACCTTTGCGGTCGCGCACGCCCGGGCGGAGAGCGCCGAGCAGGCCGAGCTCTGGCTGCGCGCCTGGCACGCGGCCACGCGGGGCCAGCTGGCCGGCGTGCCCGTGGTCGAGTCGCCGGCGGTCCTCGCCCGGGCCGCGTCCTCGCCCGCGCCGGCGCGCCTCGACACGCAGGGGGCGGAAGCGGCCCACGTGCTGTGGTTTGCCCATCGCCGACCGGACGGCAGCGCGTCGATCTACCAGGCCACCGTCTCGGGTGCGCCGTCATCGGCGGACGCCGTGGCGACGTTCTTTGAAGGGTTCCGCATCCCGTGAGCGCGAAAAATCAAGCCCTGCGAGCGCAGTTCCTTTCCTGGATGCCCCCGCATAATCGACAGGCAGCAGATCGACCCGCATGAACAGCATCTTCATCATCGCCCACGTGCCGCTCGCGAATGCGCTGCGGCAATGCGCGCTGCATGTGTTTCCCGATTGCGAGTCGTCGATCGCGGCGCTCGACGTGCTGCCCAATGTCTCGCCGGACGAAACCCTCGCGGCCGCGCGCATCACGCTGGCGCAGCTCCAGCGGACGCCGCGCTCGCAGGTGCTCGTGCTGGCCGACGTGTTCGGCGCGACGCCCTGCAACGTGGCCCAGAAGCTCGTCGACGGCGTCCGTTCGCGGCTCGTGGCGGGCGTCAACCTGCCCATGCTGCTGCGCGCCGTGAGCTACCGCAACGAGCCGCTCGATACGCTGGTGCAGCGCGCGCTCACCGGCGGCACCGCCGGCGTGATGCAGGTCGCGGTGACCGCACCCCAGAACCAGGCAAGAAGAAAGCACAGTGATCAAGACATCCGTGACCATCAGCAATAAGCTGGGCCTGCATGCGCGCGCCTCGGCCAAACTCACCAAGCTCGCGGGGGGCTATCCCTGCGACGTCTGGCTCTCGCGCGGCGAGCGCCGCGTGAATGCCAAGAGCATCATGGGCGTGATGATGCTGGCCGCCGGCCTCGGCGTGACGGTGGAGGTCGAGACCCAGGGCGATCAGGAGCAGGAGGCCCTGGACGCCATCGTTGCGCTCATGAACGACAAGTTCGGCGAAGGAGAGTGATGACTCGGCGGGGCGGTGAGGTGCTGACATGACATTCGCTATCCACGGTCTTCCGGTCGCCCGTGGCATTGCCATCGGGCGTGCGGTGCTCGTGGTGTCGAGCCGCATCGACGTCGCGCACTACTTCATCAAGCCCGAGGAGATCGAATCCGAGATCGACCGCGTGCGCGTCGCCCGCAACGGCGTGACCGAAGAACTGCAGAAGCTGCAGGCCAGCGTCGCGCTCATGGGGCCCAACGACGCGCCGCACGAACTCTCCGCGCTGCTCGACGTGCACCTGATGCTGCTGCAGGACGAGGTGCTCACCACCGGCGTCAAGCACTGGATCGTCGAGCGCCTCTACAACGCCGAATGGGCGCTCACCACCCAGCTCGAAATCGTCGCCCGCCAGTTCGACGAGATGGAGGACGAGTACCTGCGCGAGCGCAAGGCCGACCTGGAGCAGGTGGTCGAGCGGCTGCTGCACCGCATGAAGGGCACCGCCGCGGTCCTCGCGCCGCCGCCTCCGCCGCGGCGCAAGCGGGCCGCCGCCGAGAACGACGACGTGGACCATGCCGATCCCACCGCCGGCGAGGCCTTCGATGCGCCGCTGGTGCTGATCGCGCACGACCTGTCGCCGGCCGACATGCTGCAGTTCAAGAAGAGCGTGTTCGCCGGCTTCGTGACCGACGTCGGCGGCCGCACCTCGCACACCGCGATCGTCGCGCGCAGCATGGACATCCCTGCCGTGGTCGGCGCGCGCAGCGTGAGCCAGCTCGTGCGGCAGGACGACTGGGTCATCATCGACGGCGATGCCGGCGTGGTGATCGTCGATCCGTCGCCGATCATCCTGGCCGAATACGGCTTCAAGCAGCGCCAGGGCGACCTCGAACGCGGGCGGCTGTCGCGGCTGCGGCACAAGCCGGCTGTCACGCTCGACGGCCAGCGCGTCGAGCTGCTCGCCAACATCGAGATGCCCGAGGACACGCTGGGCGCCGTCAAGGCGGGCGCGGTCGGCGTCGGCCTGTTCCGCAGCGAATTCCTCTTCATGGGGCGCGAGTCGCAGCGCAAGACGCGCCTGCCCGACGAGGAGGAGCAGTACGGGGCCTACCGGCGCGCGATCGACGGCATGCAGGGCATGCCGGTCACGATCCGCACCATCGACGTCGGGGCGGACAAGCCGCTCGACGGCAAGTCGGTGCGCGACGACGCCCATCTGAACCCCGCGCTCGGCCTGCGCGCGATCCGCTGGAGCCTGGCCGATCCGGCGATGTTCCTCACGCAGCTGCGCGCCATCCTCCGCGCCGCGGCGCACGGCGAGATCCACCTCTTGATCCCGATGCTGGCGCACGTGAGCGAGATCCGGCAGACGCTGTCGCTCATCGACTTCGCACGCGCCGAACTCGACAACCGCGGCGTCGCCTATGGCCACGTGAAGGTCGGCGCGATGATCGAGATCCCGGCGGCCGCACTCACGCTGCGCACCTTCCTCAAGTACTTCGACTTCCTCTCGATCGGCACCAACGACCTGATCCAGTACACGCTTGCGATCGACCGTGCCGACGAATCGGTGGCGCACCTCTACGACCCCGCGCACCCCGCGGTGCTCAGGCTGGTGGCCGACACCATTGCCGAGTGCCGCCGCCAGGGCAAGGGCGTGAGCGTCTGCGGCGAAATGGCCGGCGACGTGATGTTCACCCGCCTGCTGCTCGGGCTGGGCCTGCGCAGCTTCTCGATGCATCCCTCGCAGATCCTGGCGGTCAAGCAGGAGGTGCTGCGCGCCGACGTCAGCAAGCTCGAAGCCTGGGCGCGCGAAGTCGTCGAGGCCGAGGATCCCGCGGCCGCGCTGGCCCGGTAGATCGGCGCCGAAGCGCCGCGCCGCAATAAAACGAAACACAGCGAAACCGCCGCGAAAGGACTTCGCGGCCGCTCGCCGCGAGCATGGAGTCTTCCGATCGATCCCCGATCGCAACGCAAGGAAGATGCTCATGAATCCCTGGTTCAAACGATCCCTCTTCGGCCTCGCCGGTGCGGCGCTGGTCGCCGGCAGCCTCACCGGTTGCGGTGCCTATCGCCACGGCGGCTGGCACAACGCCTCCGAGCAGGACCGCGCCGAATTCCGCGCACGCATGGTCGAGCGCGTGAGCAGCAAGCTCGAACTCGACGCCGCGCAGAAAGCCAAGCTCGTGACCCTGAGCGAGAAGATCCAGGCCCAGCGCGCGGCACTGCGCGGCGGCGGCGATCCGCGTGCCGAGTTCCGTGCCCTGTTTGCCGGCGACAAGCTCGACCAGGAGCGTGCGAAGAAACTGGTCGAGGACAAGACCGCCGCCATCCAGGCCGGCAGCCCCGAGGTGATCGCCGCGGCGGCCGACTTCTTCGACAGCCTCAATCCGACGCAGCAGCAGAAGGTCCGTGACTTCATGGACCGCGCCCGACGCTGGGGCCGGGGATGAGCTACGTCTCGCACTCATCGGGCGTGCCGCGCGCCGGGAACTGGCCGGCGGCGTGGACGACCCGCCGGCAGGCGGCCGATGCCGCTGCAGAGGGCGCGGTCTCCGGCGGCGTCCGCACGGTGCTGCGCCTCGAAGGCCTCGTCGTGCTGCTCGCCTCGGTCGCCGGCTACGGGCAGTTCGGTGCAGGTTGGGGCGCATTCGCCACGCTGTTCCTCGTGCCCGACCTCTCGGTCCTCGGCTACCTGGCAGGGCCGCGCACCGGCGCGGCGATCTACAACCTCGCGCACGCGTACGCCCTGCCGGTGGCGCTGCTCGCGCTCGGCGCCGTGGCCGGTCTGCCGGTCGCGCTCGCGGTCGGCCTGATCTGGTGCGCGCACATCGGCTTCGACCGCATGCTGGGCCTGGGACTGAAATACGGCTCGGGCTTCGCGGCCACGCACCTCGGGCGCATCGGGCCGGCCGATCCCTGGTGAACGCGACCGGCGTATGCACAATGCCCGAATGCCACGCATCCTGCTGATCGACGACGACGAGCACCTGGGCGCACCGCTCGCGAGCTACTTCGCGCGCTTCGACTACGTGCTGGAGAGCACCACGCGCCCCAGCGACGGCCTGGCGAAGCTGCGCGCCGGCCACTATGACGCCGCGATCCTCGACGTCATGCTGCCCGAGATGGACGGCTTCGCGCTGTGCCGCGAGATCCGCAAGGAAAGCGACATCCCGATCGTGATGCTGACCGCACGCGGCGAGGTCATGGACCGCGTGGTGGGCCTCGAGCTCGGCGCCGACGACTACCTGCCCAAGCCCTTCGAGCCGCGCGAACTGGTGGCGCGGGTGCAGACCATCCTGCGGCGCCAGCGCAGCACGCCGGCCGCACCGCCGGCGCAGCGCCGGGACTTCGACGGCCTCTCGATCGACCTCGACAAGCGCGAAGTCCTGCGCCACGGCGAGCGCATCGAGCTGACCGGCACCGAGTTCGAGCTGCTCGCGCTGCTGGCCGACCAGCCCGGCAAGGTCTGGAGCCGCGACGACATCCTCAACCGCCTGCGCGGGCACGAGGCCGAGCTCTACACGCGCGCAGTCGACATCGTCGTCAGCCGGCTGCGCAAGAAGCTCGAACCGCTGGACTGCATCAAGACGCTGCGCAACGCGGGCTACACGCTCGCCGTGGGCAAGAGCGCGCCATGAGGCGTAGCAACGGCCGGCCTTCGCACTGGCGCCATCGCTGGGGCCATTCGCTGCGCGTGCGGCTCATCACCGTTTTCGTGCTGCTCGCGCTGGCGATGACGGCGGTGTTCCTCGGCGGCATGCAGCGCGCCTTCTCCGGCGGCTGGCGCGATGCCGCGCGGCCGATCGTGACCGACTACCTGGACCGCCTCGTGGCCGACCTCGGCACGCCGCCCGACGTCGAGCGCGCGAAGGCGCTGGTCGCGCGCCTGCCGATCTCGATCCGCATCGAAGGACCGGCGGTGAACTGGGATTCGCATCCGGACCGCCGCCGCTACGGCTACGGCTACGGCGCGCGCGGCGACTGGCTCAGCCGCACCACCGCCGACGGCCACCGCGTCACCTTCGGGCTCGGCACGCTGCCCTGGCAGCGCGAGCCGCAGGGCATCGGCTGGATCACGCTCGCGCTGCTGCTGGGCTTGATCGTGCTGGCCTATGCCTATGTGCGCCGATTGCTGCGCCCGCTCGACGACATCCGCGCCGGTGCCGAGCGTTTCGGGCGCGGGGCCTTCGATGCGCCGATCCCGCTGCGGCGGCGCGACGAACTGGGCGATCTCGCGGCGCGCATCAACACCATGGCGCGCGACATCCAGGGCATGCTCGACGCCAAGCGGGCCTTGCTGCTGGCGCTCAGTCACGAGCTGCGTTCGCCGCTCACCCGTGCGCGGCTCAACGCCGAGCTGCTGCCGGCGACGCCCGAAGGCGCGACCGAGCGCGCCGCGCTGCTGCGCGATCTGGCGGAGATGCGCGACCTGATCAGCGACCTGCTCGAAAGCGAGCGGCTCGCCAGTCCACATGCAGCGCTGCATCGCGAGCCGGTCGATCTCGCAGCGCTGGTGCGCGAAGTGGCGGGCGAGCTGGAGGGCGGGGAGCGGGTCGTCATCGACGCGCCGACCGATCTGCCGACGCTCTCGCTGGACCGCGCGCGCATCCGCCTCCTGGTGCGCAACCTGCTGGACAACGCCCTGCGCCACGGCGCCGAAGGCCCGCAGCCGCCGCATCTGGCATTGCGCCGCGCGGGGCAGGGCGGCATCGAAATGGAGGTGCGCGATTTCGGCCCGGGCGTCGATGCGGCCCAGCTCGACCGGCTGACCGAGCCCTTCTACCGCACCGACAGCGCACGCCAGCGCGCGACCGGCGGCGTCGGGCTCGGCATGTACCTGTGCCGGCTGGTGGCCGAAGCGCACGGCGGCCGGCTCTCGGTGCGCAACGCCGCGCCGGGGCTCGCCGTCACGGCCGCGCTGGCCTGACCGTGTCTGCCGCCCCAGCGGGCTGGCGCTGGCCGGCCTGCTGCACGGCGTCGTCGACGCTCCAGGCCGCATAGGCGGTGGGCGGCAGATCGTCGGACCGCACCTTCGCGAGCAGGTCGCGCACCGAGTCCTTCACGCGGGCAAGAATCAGCTGTGCGCCGCGCTGGCGGACATGGGCCGCGAAGTCGCACAGCGCTTCGGTGCTGGTGCCGTCGAGGTCGGCCGATTCCTCGAGACTCAGCACCACGTGATGGAGGTCCGGCGCCTGCTCCAGCTGCGACTGGATCCTGGCGAACACCGGCTCGACGTTGCCGAAGAAGAGCGGCATCTCGGGCCGCGCGATCTGCATGCCGGGCGGCACCCGCGCTTCGGGGTGCCGCGCGATGTCGACGAAATCGTGGCTGTCGCCGAGCCGGCCGAGCCAGCTCACGCGGTCGGCCGACATGCCCCGCAGCAGAAGCAACAGGCTGACGCCAATGGCGGCCAAAAGGCCGTCCAGCACGCCCAGCAGCAGCACCGCGACGAAGGCCACGAGCGCGATCAGCCGGTCGCGTCGCCACGAGAAATAGGGTCGCAGGCTGCCGGGGTTGAGCGTGTGGCCGACCGCATGGATCACGATGGCCGCCAAGAGCGGCTCGGGCGTGTGGGCGATCCACGGCAAGAGCGCGATCGCCGCCAGCAGGACCACGCCGCCCGCGATCAATCCGGCCGCGCGGGTCTGGGCGCCGGCGGCTTCGTTGGCCGAGGTGGCCGAAAAACCCGCGCCGACCGGCATGCCCTGGAACAGGCCCGAGACGAGATTGGCCGCGCCGAGCGCCATCAGATCGCGGTTGGCCGAGACGCTGTCGCCATGCCGCAGAGCGAAAGTGCGGATCGATCCGTACGACTCCGCATAGAGGATCAGCGCCATCGCAAAGGCCAGTTCGCCCATGCGCAGCCACAGCTCGCGCGAAAGCTCCGGCAGGCTCGGGGCCGTGAGGCGGATCTCGATAGGGCCCACCGCGTCGATGCCCCATTGCCGGCACACGCCGGCCAGGTCGAGCGCGATGCCGGCCGCGATCACCAGCAGCGCCGCCGGCACGGCGCGGGTCGCTCGCCAACGGCCCAGGCCCTGCAGCAATGCCACGCCGGTCGCCGCCATCGCGAGGCCCGCGAAGTTCCACCGGCCGATGCTCGCGGCCAGTTCCCACGTGAGGCGCAGGAAATCGCCGTGCGCCGGCTGCACGTCGACCACCTTCGGCATCTGCTTGACCACGATGGTCAGCGCCAGGCCCAGCGCGAAGCCGCGCAGCACCGGCTTGGCGATCAGGTTGGACACGGCGCCGAGCCGCGCCGCCGCGGCGATCAGGAAGAACACGCCGGCGAGCACGACGATGCCCGTGCCGAGCGCGATCCGCAGCGCGAGATCGCCCTGCGCGGCCGAGGTGGTGGCCGCCAGCAGCACGGCGGCGGACGAAGAGGTGGCCGAGACGATCGCAAAGCGGCTGCTGCCGAGCAGGCCGTAGATGACGAGGCCCACGAGTAGCGCGATCACGCCCGCCTGCGGCGGCAGCCCCGCAATGCCCGAATAGGCCACGGCCTCGGGCAGCAGCAGGCCGGCGATCGACAGGCCGGCCACCCAATCGGCCGCGCGAAAGGCGCGAGAGGCGTGATGCGCCGACGGCACGCCCACGCGTCAGGCGCCTCGCCTCGCCTGCTGCCTGAATTCGCTCGGGCTGCCGCCGGTGTGCTCGCGGAACACCCGGCTGAAATGCGAGAGGTTGCAAAAGCCGGAGGCCAGTGCGATGTCGGTGATCGACCGCGCGGCATTTGCCGGGTCCTGCAGGTCGCGGATGCAGGCGGCGAGCCGCTGCTGGAGGATGTAGCCGGTCAGCGTATCGTCGTCGCCCGCGAAGGCGTTGTGCAGATGCCGCTTGCTGCACCGCAGCGCCTGCGCGATCGCTTCGATCGACAGGGCCGGATCATGCAGATGCTGCGCCACATGGCGGCGGATCCGGTCCTTCAGGGCCTCGCGCTGGGTGCGCGGCGTGTCCTGCCCGGCCAGCTCCATCAGCGACAGCCGCACGAGCTGGATGATCAGTTCGCCCGCCCCGCGCGCCGCCGCTTCGCTCATGCACGGCAGCTCCTGGTAGGTGTTGCGCATGGTCTCCAGCGCCACGCGCGAGATGCCGCTGCCGCCGCCGATGCGCCGCGCCACGAGGTCGCGAAGCGGCAGGCCCGGGGCGGCGATCTGGTCCTTGGGCAGCATCACGATCAGGTGGTCGCTGCGCTCCGGATTGGCGACGGTGTAGTCGGTGGTGGTGTCGTAGAGCGTCCAGCCGCCGGCACGCACCGCCGCCGCCCGCCCGCACTGGACGACTTCCGCCGAGCCTTGCCACGGCGCGACGATCTTCAGGTAGGGGGCTTCGCTGGTGCGCGCCATCTGACGGGTGCGCAGAACGCGGTGGCGGTTGGCTTCGAGCCGGGTCAGGATCACGTCGCCGGCGTGCGAGGCGGCGAGATGGCCTTCGAATTCGGTGTCGCCGTACAGGTCGGATTCGAGCCCGCCGAAATGGCGCCACACCCAGTCGCGCCACACCGGCGCGCGTTCGCGCGAGGGCACTTCGTCGGTCGACATGAGTGAGGAGGCGGCCATGGGTCAGCGTTTGAAAGCCCGCCTATTGTCCGGCGCGGGGATCGCTGCCAAGCTTTCGGGTTAACCACTAGCGGCGTGCACGCTGCGACAAGCGCTTTGTGCGCAGAAGGCACAGCGCGCGGCCGGCGGCCTTCCTACGATGCCGGCACCGGACGCATCAGGGCGCCGGAAAAGGAGACCGCATGCTTCACAACGCCAATCGCCGCCGCTGGATCCAGGGAACCGCCACCGCGCTCGGCGCCGCCGCCGTCGCGCCGAAGCTCTTCGCGCAGGGGGCGCCGGTGCGCGTCGGCTACGCCATCGCCCGAACGGGTCCGTGGGCCGCCGGCGCACAGGTCAGCCAGGAGCCCAACTACCTGCTGTGGGCCGAGCAGGTCAACGCCGCGGGCGGGCTGTCGGTGAAGGGCGCGAAGCGGCCCATCGAGCTGATCGGCTACGACGACCGCAGCGAGACCGAGACCTGCGTGCGCACCTTCGAGAAGCTCATGGGCAGCGACAAGGTCGACCTGATCCTGCCGCCCTGGGGCTCGGGCGCGAACTTTGCCGTCGCGCCGCTGGCCAACCGCTTCGGCTACCCGATGCTTGCGCCCACCGCGCTGTCGCGCAAGCTGATCGACATGCGCCTGCCGTACTTCTTCTCGATGCTGCAGCAGCCGGACAAGATGATGGGCGCGCTGGTCGACATGCTGGTGGCCAACAACGTGAAGTCCGTCGCGATCGTCTACATGGACGACCTGTTCGGCCTGGAGAACTTCGCCGCGCTCAATGCCGCGCTCAAGAAGACCAGCATCCAGGTGGTCGAACGCAAGAGCTATCCGCTGGGCGTGACGGACCTCGCGCCGGTGCTGCGCACCATCAAGGACCTGAACCCCGACGCCTTCATCGGCATCACCTATCCGCCGGACACCCTGCTCGTGAGCAAGCAGTCGCGCGAGATCGGCTTCAACCCGAAGTTCTTCTACGCCTCGGTCGGCACGGCCTTCCAGCTCTACACCAACGTCATGCAGGCGAACGCCGAAGGCGTGATCGGCATGGGCTCGTGGAACGCCAAGACCAGCCCCGAGGCCAAGGCCTACTTCGATGCGCATACCAAGAAGTTCGGCAAGGAACCCGACCGCTGGGCCAGCGGCCATTGCTGGGCCGGGCTGGAGATCCTGGAGCAGGCCGTCGGCAAGGTCGGTCTCGACCGCAAGGCGCTGCGCGACCTGATCGCGAAGAACGAGTTCAAGACCATCGTCGGCCCGATCCGCTTCGAGGGCAGCGAGAACGCCTCGATCCCCGGCACCGTCGCGCAGTGGCAGAAGGGCGAGTTCGAAGTCGTCTGGCCCAAGGACCGCGCCACCGCGAAACTTGAGACCCCCAAGCCGGCCTGGAAATAACGTGTCCTGGAGTGCGTGGGCCGAGCTGCTGGCCGGCGGATTGATCACGGGCGGCATCTACGCGCTGGTGGCGATCGGGCTCAACCTGCAGTACGGCCTGATGCGCATCATGAACATCTCGCACGGCGAGTTCCTGATGCTCGGCGCCTTCCTGACCTGGTGGGCGCATAGCGCGTGGGGCGTCTCGCCGCTGGTCTTCCTGCCGGCGGCCTTCGCGCTGCTCATGGTGCTCGGCATGGCGGTGCACCGGCTGTGCTTCCGGCAGGTCGCGGCGCGTGCGCCCAATGTGGAGGTGTTCGAGGCGCGCAGCCTGATGGTCGGCTTCGGCCTGATGTTCTTCGTGCAGAACGCCGCGCTCCTGATCTGGGGCGGCGACCTGCGCGGCTACGACTACCTCGCCGAGCCGGTGCAGTTCGCCGACCTGCGCTTCACTGCGAACAAGCTGGTGCTGTTCGGTGTCGCGCTGGCGTTGAGCTTGGTGCTGATCGCGCTGCTCAAGCTCACGCTGCTGGGCAAGGCGGTGCGCGCGCTCATGCAGTCGCCGGTGGGTGCGCAGCTCGTGGGCATCAATACCAGGCGCCTGCATCCGCTGATGTTCGGCATCGGCCTCGGGCTCTCGGGCGTGGCCGGCGGGCTGCTGTCGATGACCTATGAAATCTCGCCCTCGATGGGTGCGCCCTACACCGTGACCGCGCTCATCGTGATCACGCTCGGCGGCTTCGGCAGCATCGCGGGCAGCCTCGTCGGCGGCCTGCTGCTCGGCGTGGTCGAGGCGCTGGGGATGCACTTCACCAGCCCCTCCCTCAAGATGCTGCTGTCGTACGCCGTCTTCATCGGCGTCCTGATCTGGCGGCCCAACGGATTGTTCTCGCGATGAAGGCGCAGCTCGCCAACAGGCCCTGGCTCGCGCTGGGCATCGGCATCGTGCTCGCGGCCTGCGTGCCGTGGGTGGCCTCGGAGTTCGTGGCCTCGGTGGCGCTGTCCTGCCTCATGTACATCGCGCTCGCCACGAGCTGGTCGCTGTTCTGCGGCGCCACGCGCTACCTGTCGCTCGCGACCTCGGCCTTCTTCGGGCTCGGCGCCTATGCGAGCGCGATGCTGCTCGAGGTGTTGCCGTGGCCGCTCGTCATCCTCTGCGGCGCGCTGGTGGCGAGCGTGGTCGCGCTGCTGATGGGCTCCGCGGTGCTGCATCTGCGCGGCACCTACTTCGCGGTGCTGACCTTCGGCATGACCGAGCTGATCCGCCATGCGGTGACCTTCGTCGAGAAGCAGGTCTCCGGCACCGTGGGCCGCGTGCTCGCGGTGGTGCCGTCGAACGAGACGGTCTATCTCACGGTGCTGGCGATCGCGGGCGGCGCGATCGCGACGGCCATCGTGGTCAAGCGCAGCCGCTTCGGACTCGCGCTCGCGGGCATCGGCGCCGACGAGCAGCGCGCGCAGACGCTCGGCGTGGACACGCGGCGCATCAAGATCGCGGGCTTCGCGCTCACCGCGGCCTTCGCCGGCGCGGTCGGTGCGGCGATGGCGGTGCGCTGGACCTACATCGAGCCACCCGCGGTGTTCAGCCCGTTCATCGGCTTCCAGACGGTACTGATCGCGCTCATCGGCGGCGCGGCGAGCATCGGCGGACCGGTAGTCGCGGCGATCGTCTTCAGCCTGCTGGCGGAAACGCTGCGGCTGCAGCTGCCCTACGGCTACATGATGGTGCTGGGGCTGCTGCTGATCCTCAGCGTGATGTACCTGCCCAACGGGCTCGCCTCGCTGTGGCAGCAGAGCGGCGTGCGAAGGAACGGGCGTGGCTGAGGCACCGATCCTGCTCGAAGCCCGCGAGGTCACCGTGCGCTTCGGCGGCCTCACCGCCGTCGATGCGGTCAGCATGCAGCTGCACGCGGGCGAGCTGGTGGGCATCATCGGGCCGAACGGCGCGGGCAAGACCACCTTCTTCAATGCGGTCTCGGGCGTCGTCGCACCGACCGGCGGCCATCTCTTCGCCGAAGGCGTCGAGCTCACCGGACGCGGCCCGCACCGCTATGCGGCGCATGGCATCGCGCGCACCTTCCAGACGCCGCGCGTGATGGGCGACATGACATTGACCGACAACGTGCGCTTCGGCATGGAGTTCGCAGGAAGGCATCGCGAACCCATCGCCGGGTTGCGCAGCGAGCGCGACATCCTCGACATGCTCTCACTCGCATCGCTCGCCGACCGGCCGGCGTCGGAGGTGACGCCGTCGCAGCAGCGCCTGCTGGAGATCGGCATGGCGCTCGGCACCCGGCCGCGTGTGCTGCTGCTCGACGAAGTGGCGGCGGGCCTGACCGAAGCGGAAGTCGATGCGATGGCGCGGCGCATCCGCAAATTGCGCGACGAACACGGGCTCACCGTGGTGTGGATCGAGCATGCCGTCACCACGCTCTTGAGGTACGTCGAGCGCGTGCTGGTGCTGCACCAGGGCCGCAAGATTGCAGACGGCACACCTGTAGAAGTCGTGCGCAACGCCGAGGTGGTCGAGGCCTATCTGGGCGACGAGATGGTGGAGGTCGCTCCATGAGCCGCCCGGCCGCCCGTAGGCGAATCCCGAAGCGCCGCTGCGCGAGGGTCGTGCAATGAGCGCCAGCCGGATGACAGTGCGCGGCCTGCTGGCGGGCTACCACGGCTTCCAGGTGCTGCAGGGCATCGACATCGATGTGCTGCCGGGCATCACCGTGGTGCTCGGGCCGAACGGCGCGGGCAAGACCACCTTGCTGAAGTCGCTTGCCGGCCTGCTGCCGCGCCGCGGCGAGGTGAAACTCGACGATGGCGCGCTGCCGGCGGAGGACGCAACTGCCTGCGTGCGCCACGGGCTCGCGCTGGTCGCGGAAGGGCGGCAGCTGTTCCCGCAGATGACCGTCACCGAGAACCTCGAACTCGGCGGCTGGCTGGTGCCGGCCAAGGTGCGCGCACAGCGGCTCGCCCGTGCGTTCGAAGACTTTCCGCGTTTGAAGGAACGCGCATCGCAACTGGCCGGCACCATGAGCGGCGGCGAGCAGCAGATGGTCGCGGTGGCGCGCGCCATGATGAGCGGCCCGCGCCTGCTGATGCTCGACGAGCCTTCGCTCGGGCTCGCGCCGCGCATGGTCGACGAGCTGCTCGCCATCGTGCGGCGCATCGCGGCGCAGGGCGTCACCGTGCTCATGGTCGAGCAGAACGTGCGCAAGGCGCTGCAGGCGGCCGACCGGGGCTATGTGCTCGAACGCGGGCGCGTCGTGGCTTCCGGGGATGCAGAGGCGCTGCTTCATTCCGACGTGATTCGCCACGCCTATCTCGGCAAGGCCTGATCTCACCCACTTTGCTTCGAGGAGTTTTCGCATGACCACCATTTCCATGCTCATCAACGGCGAGCGCCGCCAGGCCGAGGGCGGCGCGACCTTCGAGCGCCGCAATCCGCTCGACGGCGGCGTCGCGACAGAGGCACCGGCCGCCACGACGCGCGATGCGATCGCGGCCGTCGAGGCCGCGCAGGCCGCTTTCGCGGCCTGGTCCCAGACCGGCCCCGGCGAACGCCGCGCACTGCTGCAAAAGGCGGCGCATGCGCTCGAAGCGCGCACCGTGGATTTCATCAAGGCGATGGCGCGCGAGACCGGCGCGTCGGCGATGTGGGCCGGCTTCAATGTGCATCTGGCCGCAGGGCTCCTCACCGAAGCCGCGGCGCTCACCACGCAGATCGGCGGCGAGCTGATCCCTTCAGACGTCCCCGGCAGCCTCGCGATGGGTGTGCGCCAGGCGGCCGGCGTGGTGCTCGGCATCGCGCCGTGGAACGCGCCCGTGATCCTCGCCACGCGCGCGATCGCGACGCCGCTCGCCTGCGGCAACACGGTGGTGCTCAAGGGCTCGGAGCTGTGCCCCGAGACGCACGCGCTGATCGTCGATGCGACGAACGAAGCCGGCCTGCCGCCGGGCGTGGTCAACTTCATCACCAATGCGCCGGCCGATGCCGGCGCGGTGGTCGAGGCGATGGTGGCGCATCCGGCGGTGCGGCGCGTGAACTTCACCGGCTCCACGCGCGTGGGCCGCATCATTGCGCAGACCTGCGCCAAGTACCTCAAGCCCGCGGTGCTCGAACTCGGCGGCAAGGCGCCGCTCGTGGTGCTGGACGATGCCGACATCGACGTGGCGGTGAACGCGGCGGCCTTCGGCGCCTTCGCCAATTCGGGCCAGATCTGCATGTCGACCGAACGCATCGTGGTCGATGCGGCCATCGCCGATGAATTCGTCGCCAGGTTCGCTGCCAAGGCGAAGAGCCTGCCGGTCGGCGATCCGCGCGAAGGCCCGGTGGTGCTCGGCTCGGTGGTGGATGCGAGCACGGTCGCGCGCTGCAATGCGCTCATCGACGATGCGCTCGCCAAGGGCGCCAAGCTGGTCTGCGGCGGCCGCGCCGAGAACACCTTGATGCCGGCAACGGTCATCGACCATGTCACGCCGCAAATGCTGATCTACCGCGAGGAATCCTTCGGGCCGGTGAAGGCGGTGGTGCGCGTGAACGGCGTCGAGGAAGCGGTCGCGACCGCCAACGACAACGAGTTCGGCCTCTCGTCCGCGGTGTTCGGGCGCGACATCGCACGCGCCTTCAACGTCGCGCGCCGCATCGAATCCGGCATCTGCCACGTGAACGGCCCGACGGTGCACGACGAGGCGCAGATGCCTTTCGGCGGCGTCAAGCATTCGGGCTATGGCCGCTTCGGCGGCAAGGCCGGCATCGAGGCCTTCACCGAGCTGCGCTGGATCACGGTGCAGACCACGCCGCGGCAGTACCCCTTCTGACGCCGCGCGGGTGTCGCCTTCGCTACCCGCCGGGGCGCCGGTCGGGGCTACGATGCGAGAGCCCCAGCCCTGAAGGAGACACGCGCATGAGCACCACCACCCTGAGCAACCGGCAGATCCGTCTCGCCAAGCGCCCGCAAGGCGCGGCCACCCGCGACGACTGGCAGTTCACCACCGAGCCGGCCGGCGATCCGGCGGAAGGCGGCGTGCTGGTCAAGACGCTGTCGCTCTCGCTCGACCCCGCGATGCGCGGCTGGATGAACGAGGGCAAGAGCTACATCGCGCCGGTCGAGCTCGGCGCGGTGATGCGCGCCGGCGGCGTGGGCCGCGTGGTCGCGTCGCGCAATCCGGCCTTTGCGGTGGGCGACATCGTCTACGGCTCGCTCGGCGTGCAGGAATACGCGCTCATCCCAGAGGAGGAGATCAAGCGCTCGGGCCTTTCGAAGATCGACCTCTCGCTCGGCACGATCGGGCAGTGGCTCAATGTGCTCGGCATGCCGGGCATGACCGGCTACTTCGGCCTCATGGACATCGGCGAGCCCAAGCCGGGCGAGACCGTGGTGGTGTCCGGCGCGGCCGGCGCGGTGGGGCAGACCGTCGGCCAGCTGGCGAAGATCAAGGGCTGCCGCGCGGTCGGCATCGCCGGCGGGCAGGCCAAGTGCGACTTCGTGGTCAAGGAGCTGGGCTTCGACGCCTGCATCGACTACAAGGCCGGTCCGGCGGCGGTGCGCGAGGGGCTGAAGGCGCATTGCCCCAAGGGCATCGACATCTACTTCGACAACGTCGGTGGCGACATCCTCGATGCGGCGCTGGCGAAGATCACGCGCGGCGCGCGCATCATCATCTGCGGTGCGATCAGCCAGTACAACAACACCACGCCGATCCAGGGCCCGAAGAACTACCTGAGCCTCCTGATGAACCGCGCGCGCATGCAGGGCATGGTGGTGTTCGACTATGCCGACCGCTACCACCTCGCGATCGCCGAGATGTCGGCCTACCTGAAGGACGGCCGCATGAAGAGCCGCGAGGACGTGGTCGAAGGGCTCGAAACTTTCCCCGAGGCGCTGACCAAGCTCTTCACCGGCGAGAACTTCGGCAAGCTGGTCCTGAAGGTCGCGGACTGAAGCTCAGCGCGCCCGCGTGCCCATCACGGCCGCGGAGATGATCAGCGCGGCCGCGAGCGCGATCGTCCAGCTCAGCGGCCGTTGCGTCACGACGAGCAGCAGCGCGGTGGAAGCCAGCGGCGTGATGTAGCTCAGGATGCCGATCTGCCGCGCATCGCCGCGCTTGAGCGCCATGTCCCAGAAGAAGAACGCGGCGCCGAGCGGGCCGAGCCCGCAGAGCGCGACCAGCAGCCAGTCGCTCGAAGAGAGCGTCACGGAGGGCTCCAGCAGCGCATGGCAGACGAGCGAGAGCGCGCCGGAGACCAGCCCGAACAACCCGATCGCGGTCGTCGGGAAGGCCGCGACGCGCTGCGTCCACAGCGAATAGCTCGCCCAGATGAAGGCCGACCCGAGCGCCGGCAGGAAGCCCCAGTAGCTGCCGCCGCCCGAGGCCGCGCCGCGCGCGCCGAGGATCGCGATCGCCGCGCCCGCGAAGCCGAGCAGGGCGGCCACCACATGCAAGGGCCGCAGCGACATGCGCGGCAGCAGCACCGGCGCCAGCACCACCATGAAGAGCGGCCAGAGATAGTTGACGAGATTCGCTTCCACCGGTGGCGCCAGTCGCAGCGCGATGAACAGCAGGAAGTGGAAGCCGAACAGCCCGTAGACGCCCAGCGCCAGCGTGCGACCCGGCACCGCCCAGGCGCGCGGATTGCGCAGCACCAGCGGCCAGCTCATCGCGCTGCCGATCAAGAGCGCGAGGCCGGTGAGCAGGAATGGCGGCAGGTGCGAGAGCGAAGTGCCCAGCGAGGCCAAGGTGGCCCAGAGGGCGATGGCGGCGAGGGCATAGAGGGTCGAAGACATGGCCGCCGAGCTTAAGCGCTGCGATCGTCGCGAAACGACGATGCGTCGTCGCGCGCCGAGGATTCGGTGGCGCTTCAGCCGGCGTGGCCCGAGCGCCGCATCGCCGCCGTCAGCGCCGAAGGCGAGCGGTAGCCGGTGCGCCGCGCGGCTTCGGCAACGCTGATGCCGCGGCCCTGCAACTGGCGCGCCTGCAGCAGCCGTTGCGCGCGCAGCCAGTGCATCGCGCTCATGCCTTGCTCGTCGCGGCAGCGCTGTGCGAACTGGCTCGGGCTCAGGCAAGCGACCGCCGCGAGATCGGCGACGCCGAGCGGGCGATGCCAGCGGCTTCGCGCCCAGTCCGAGAGGCCCTGCCAGTCGATCGCGCGGCGGCGGCCGTTCGGCACCACGGGACCCCAGGCTTCGAGCAGCAGGGCGGGCGCCTGGTGCAGGGCGGTGGGCGAGGTCCCGGGCTCCGAGACGCACAGCGCCAGATAGCGTGCCAGCGCCAGCAGTTGCGGCGCGAGCGGCGCGCGCCCTGCGCATTGCGCCCAGAGATCCTGCGTGGTGTCGAGGACGAGGCAGCGGCTGCCGTTCTTCGATTCGAAGTCGTGCCGGTCGCCGGGCGGGACCACCCAGCCGTCGCCGGCGCCGACGCGGCGGCCGCGGCCTTCGACCTCGAGGTCCAGCACGCCATCGAGGCCGATCAGCACCTGGAAATGGTCGTGCGCGTGGCTGCCGCGCGATGCGCCGTAGCGTCGCAGCGAAAGGCCGTTCGAAGAAGAAGGAAGTGCGGCGCCCATGGGAGACGGTCGATTTTCCACGCCGCGCGCGGCCCTGTCACCCGAGCCGCAGCAGCAGCGCGGTCAGGCCGCAGACCAGCAGGAACGGAATGCTGATGCGATGGAATTCGCGCAGCCCGTTCGGCAGCTTGGCGAGCCTGAGCGCGATCAGGTTCGCGAGCGAGCCCAGCACGCAGCCGAAGCCGCCGACGCTCACCCCGGCCGCGAGCGCAGGCAGGTCGTGCACGAAGCCTTCGAGCAGGATGGCGGCCGGGACGTTGCTGATCACCTGCGAAGTGACGATGGCCGCGAGGTAGGGGCGCCAGCCTTCGCGGATCGGCAACTGCGCGAACAGCGCGTTCACCGCGGGCAGCTCCGCGAGCTGGCGCAGGTCGATGAACATCAGCGCGATGATCAGGAGCAGGGTCCAGTCCACGCCGAGCAGCACGCGCGGGCGCAGCAGCAGGAAGGCGCCGAACACCAGTGCGAGTCCCGCCAGCATCCGGTGCCGGTCGAGCGCGACCACGAAGGCGACGAACAGCAGGCCCGAGAGCGTCAGCAGGCGCGGCTCCACCGGCACCTCGTCGCCCGAAGGCTTGAGCAGGATCGGCGCGCGCGGCACCAGGAAGCGGATCGCGGCGAAGAGCCAGAACAGCATGACCGCGACCGTCGGCGCCATCATCGCCATGAAGCCGACGAAGCTGTCGCCCGAGCGGTGCCAGAGAAAGAGGTTCTGCGGATTGCCGATCGGCGTGAGCGCCGAGCCCGCGTTGACCGCCAGCGCCTGCAGCACCACGAGACGCCCGAGCGGCAGATGCGCCTGCTGGGCGAGCACGCGGGTGAGCGGCACCAGCAGGAACAGGCTGACATCGTTGGTGACCAGCGCCGAGAGCAGCGCCGCGCTCGCGGTCAGCAGGTAGACCAGATGGCGCAGCTCGGTGGTGCGCGAAAGCAGTTGCGTCGCGAGCTTCTGCAGCATGCCACTGCGCTCGACGCCCTGGGTGATCGCGAGCAGGCCGGCGAGCGCGCCGATGGTCTGCCAGTCGACGAGCCGGACGTATTCGAGGGGCGCGCGCGGCCGCACGAAGGCGAACACGGCCGCCGCGGCGAGCAGCACCCACAGCAGGCCGTTGCCGCCGCCTTCGTGCGCGTCAACGGGCTTCGCGTTCACGCAACTCGCGCTTGAGCACCTTGCCGATCGCGCTGCGCGGAAGCTCGTCGACGAAGTTCAGCCGCGCGAGGCGCTGCGTCTTGCCCAACTGCGCGTTGGTCCATTGCAGCAAGGTGTTGTCATCGGTGGCATCGCCTTCGCGGCGCACCACGAAGGCCACCGGCGTCTCGCCCCATTGCTCGGAGGGCACGCCGACCACGGCCACGTCCGCCACCGCCGGATGGCCGCGCAGCACGGTTTCGAGATCGCTCGGGTAGATGTTGAAGCCGCCGCTGATGATCATGTCCTTCTTGCGATCGAACAGCGTGAGGAAGCCGTCGGCATCGAAGCGCCCGACGTCGCCGGTGCGGATGAAGCGCTTGCCGCTGGCGTCGAACCACTCGACCTCGCGCGTCTTCTCCGGCTGGCGGTGGTAGCCGACCATCATGCCGGCCGAGTGGCCGACCACCTCGCCCGCTTCGCCGACCGGCACTTCGCGGCCCGATTCGTCGACGAGGCGGATGTCGCTGCCTTCGGCGGGCTGGCCGACCGTGTGCAGCTTGTCCGGATGCAGATGCGCTTCGAGGATGCAGGTGCCGCCGCCTTCGGTCATGCCGTAGAACTCGATCAGCCCGCCGGGCCAGCGCGCGAGCACGTCGGCCTTGAGCGCGGCGTTGAACGGCGCGCTGGTGCTGAACTTGAAGCGGAAGCTCGACAGGTCGTGGGCGTCGAAATCGGGCCGCGCCATCAGCCGCTGGTACTGCACCGGCACCAGCATGGTGTGCGTGACGCGCAGGCGCTCGGCGAGCTTCAGGTAGCCCGCGGCGTCGAATTTGGGGCTAAGCACCACGCAGCCGCCGAAGGCGATGGTCGGGAAGAACACGACCAGCGTGGTGTTGGAGTAGAGCGGCGTCGACAGCAGCGTGACGGTCTCGGGGCCGTACTCGTATTTCGCGCCGCGCCGCACGTGCGCCCAGCGCATGCCGTGGCCCTGCACGATGCCCTTGGGCTCGCCCGTGGTGCCGGAGGAATAGATGATGTTGAAGGGCCAGGACGGTTCTGGCCGGACGGGCGCGGGCGCGCTGCCGGCGGGCGCGAGCCAGGCCTCGAAGTCGCCGCCGGCGGTGGAGCCATCGATCGCGATGCGCGGGACCGAAGGCGCCGCCGCGGTCCCGATGGTTTCGGCGGCCGCGGCATCGACGAAGAGGAGGCGAGCGCCCGCGTCCTCGATCATGCGCGCGAGGCTTGCCGGCGTGGAGCCCGGCGCGAGCGGCGCCACGGCGATGCCGGCGCGCAGCGCGCCGAGGAAGATGGCGGCGTAGTTCACGCTCGATGCCGCGCAGATGGCGATGGCGTCGCCCGCCTGCAGGCTATCGCGCTGGAGGCTGGCCGCGATGCGATCCATCAGCGCGTCGAGCGCGCCGTAGGACAGCGAGCGCTGCGCATCCGCGAGCGCCGGGCGGTCCGGCGATTGTCCGGCGTGGAGATGAACGAGTTCGGCGATCACGCCGAAGTCGCGCCCGATGGCTCGTTCGAAGTCGTTCATTGTTCTTCTGCCTGGAATGCCCGCCCGTCTCCCGGGCGAGGGGCGGCTAGACGCCGGCCGCGTGGGCCTGCTGGTCGGCGTGGTAGCTCGAGCGCACCATTGCGCCCACCGCGGCATGGCTGAAGCCCATCTTGTAGGCCTCTTCCTCGAACATCTTGAAGGTGTCGGGATGCACGTAGCGGCGCACCGGCAGATGGCTGTTGCTCGGCGCGAGGTACTGGCCGATGGTCAGCATCTCGATGTCGTGCGCGCGCATGTCGCGCATGACCTGCAGGATCTCTTCATCGGTCTCGCCGAGGCCGACCATGATGCCGCTCTTCGTCGGCACCTGGGGGTGCAGCGCCTTGAACTTCTTCAGCAGGCTGAGGCTGAACTGGTAGTCGCTGCCTGGGCGCGCTTCCTTGTAGAGGCGCGGCACGGTCTCGAGGTTGTGGTTCATCACGTCCGGCGGCGCGGCCTTGAGGATCTCCAGCGCGCGGTCGTCGCGGCCGCGGAAGTCGGGCACGAGGATCTCGATCTGCGTCTGGGGCGACAGCTCGCGCGTGCTGCGAATGCAGTCGACGAAGTGCTGGCTGCCGCCGTCGCGCAGGTCGTCGCGGTCGACGCTCGTGATCACCACGTACTTGAGGCGCAGCTTGGCGATGGTCTTCGCGAGATTGAGCGGCTCGTCCTTGTCGAGCGGATCGGGGCGGCCGTGGCCGACGTCGCAGAAGGGGCAACGGCGCGTGCACTTGTCGCCCATGATCATGAAGGTGGCGGTGCCGTTGCCGAAGCATTCGCCGATGTTCGGGCACGAAGCCTCTTCGCACACGGTGTGCAGGTTGCTCTCGCGCAGGATCTGCTTGATCTCGTAGAAGCGGGTGGTGGGCGAACCGGCCTTGACGCGGATCCACTCGGGCTTCTTGAGCACCTCGCCCTGGACCACCTTGACGGGGATGCGGGACAGCTTGGCGGCGGCCTTCTGCTTGGCCGAGGGGTTGTAGTCGGCGGCGCTTTGGGCCTCTCGGACCACGGTGGGTTCAACGTGCGGGGTGCTCATGCGTTCTCTCTGGCGGGCTCAAGGTGCGAGGTAGACGTTGAGCTTGCTGCCCAGCACCTGCGCCGCTTCGTCCCAGGTTGTTCGGACCCCGATTGTAAAAAGGTCGACGGTTTTCAGCCCGGCATAGCCGCAAGGGTTGATGCGGGTGAAGGGTTCGAGGTCCATCGCCACGTTGAGGGCGACACCGTGGTATGTGCAGTGCCGGCTCACCTTGATGCCCAGCGCGGCGATCTTGCCGAGGCCGCGGAACGGGTCGTCCGGGTGTGCCGGGCCGGTCAGCGCCGCATGCGAGAACGGGTCGTCGAGCCGCACGTAGATGCCCGGCGCGCCGCCGACGCGGTGGCCGGTCACGCCGAAGTGGGCGAGGGTGCGGATCACCGATTCCTCGATGCGATAGACGTATTCCTTGACGTAGTAGCCGGCGCGCCGCAGGTCGATCAGCGGATAGGCCACCACCTGGCCGGGGCCGTGGTAGGTCACCTGGCCGCCGCGATTGGTCTGCACCACGGGGATCTCGCCGGGGTTCAGCACATGGTCGGCCTTGCCGGCCAAGCCCTGCGTGTAGACCGGCGGATGCTCGCAGATCCAGAGCTGGTCGGGCGAATCCGCCGAACGCTCTTCGGTCGCCTTCTGCATTGCCGCGTAGGTCGCGGCGTAGTCGACGCGGCCGAGCAGCGAGACCTGCAGGGCGCTCATTGACCGCCCTCGCGCAGCAGCGCTTCGGGATTCGCCTTCGGAGCGGCCGGGCGGCTCAGAGCACCACCTTGACCATCGGATGGCTGGAGAGCGCGCGGTACAGGTCGTCGAGCTGCTCGCGGCTGGTCGCGGTGACGGTGATCGTCACGCCGAGGTAGTTGCCGGCCTTGCTCGGGCGCAGTTCCACGGTGCTGGCGTCGAAGCCCGGGTCGAAGCGCTCGGCGACCTGCGTGACCGCATGCACGAAGCCGTCGACCTTGGCGCCCATGACCTTGATCGGGAACTTCGAGGGGTACTCGATCAGCGAATCCTTGCGCGGATCCACCGGGGTGTCGGGCGTTGCGCCGCTGGGCGGGGTGCTGGGGGTGCTCATGCTGTGACTCCGTTGTCCTGGGTGCTGCTCGCCTTCGCATCTTCGATGGCTCGCTGGTAGCCGGCAAAAAGGGTTTGAAAGACGGGGCCGGGCCGGCCGCTGCCGATCGCCCGGCCATCGAGCGTGACGACCGGCAGGATCTCCTTGCTCGCCGAGGACAGCAGCAACTCGTCGGCGTCGAAGACTTCCTCGCGCGCGACGCGGCGCAACGTGAAGGGGATGCCGGCTTCGGCGCACAGGCGCTCGATCAGGCCGTAGCGGATGCCGGCGAGCACCAGTTCGTCCTTCGGCGGCCCGACGACTGCGCCTTGCTTGACGATCCACACGTTGCTCGACGACGCCTCGCTGAGCCATTTGCCGCGGAACATGATGGTTTCCGCCGCGCCGGCTTCGACGCTGATCTGGCGCGCCAGCACCGCGCCGAGCAGGCTGGTGCTCTTGATGTGCGCCTTCTGCCAGCGGAAATCGTGCGCGCTGACGCAGGCGACCCCCTTGGCGCGGACGGCGTCCGGCACCGGCTTCATCGGATTGAGCATGACGAAGACCGTCGGCGTGAGCCCTTGCGGCATCGCGTGTTCGCGTGGCGCGACGCCGCGCGTCACCTGGATGTAGAGGCCCTGCGTGCCCGCGCGCGCAGCGGCGGGCGAGGCTTCGATCAGCCGCGCGGCGATGCCCTGCCATTGCGACGCGCTCAGCGGATTCTCGATCTGCAGTTCGGCCAGCGAGCGTTCGAGGCGCGCCATGTGCTCGTCGAAGCAGAAGAGATGGCCTTCATAGACCGGCACGACCTCGTAGACGCCGTCGCCGAAGATGAAGCCCCGGTCCAGCACGCTCACCTTCGCGTCGCAGAGGGGCGTGTAGGTGCCGTCGAGGTAGCAGAGTGAATCGGGGAGGGCGTCGATGATCGGGTGCATGGGGAATTATGGTGGGGGCGGATCGTGGCTTTCCAACCCGGCCGATGCCGATTCGGCATCCGGCTGTCAAGGCCATTTCCGCGCATGTGTCGTCAACCTGACGGAAGCCCGTGTCTTTCTACCTATAATCAATGGCTTTGTAGAAATTCTGGGTCGTCATTCGGGCTTCATTTGAAATGAAAACAAACGCCCGCGATGCCTCGAAGGGATTCCATGAGGACAGCCCTGACCCGGAAGAAGATTACAAGCCGCTGACAGCCGAGGAGGCGCAGCGGCTTCGCGACAGGAAGCCGTTGATCTCGCCATGGCGCGTGATCGCGATTCAGGTCGCGGCGGGACTCCTGGTGGCCTTGGCCGCCTGGGGGCTCACAGGGAGGCAAAATCTGGGATGGTCCGCCGGATACGGCGCGCTCGCGGTGGTTCTGCCCGCGGCGGTGTTCGCGCGGGGGCTGACCGGAAGGTT
Organism: Variovorax sp. HW608; assembly: GCF_900090195.1. NCBI lineage: Bacteria > Pseudomonadati > Pseudomonadota > Betaproteobacteria > Burkholderiales > Comamonadaceae > Variovorax > Variovorax sp. HW608. Next base: position 3,391,256 of record NZ_LT607803.1, on the reverse strand, counting down.
TGCTTCGTTGAATCCGGGTACTGCGGTATTCGGATTCTTCTTGTGGGAAATGGTCAAGTTGGCCTTGACGATGGCGATGCTGATCGCCGCGCCGAGGCTGGTAGTGGCGCTGAGCTGGCCAGCAATGCTGATCGGCCTGGTGGTGACAATGAAGGCGACCTGGGTGGCTGTGATGCTGGCTCCCAAGCGCCCCAAACTTTAAGAACGAGTAACGAATGGCTGTTGAAAACGCTGCGGAACATGGTCCGACCGCCGGTGAATACATCATTCACCATTTGACGCATCTTCAGAGCCACACACCGAAGAGTGTGGCCGATCTGTCCGTTTTCAACCTCGACTCGATTTTCTTTTCGATCGTGCTCGGCGCGCTGATCTGCTGGGTCATCTGGCGCGCCGCCCGCAAGGCGACCTCGGGCGTTCCGGGGCGCTTCCAGGCTGCCGTCGAGATCCTCGTCGAGATGGTCGACCAGCAAGCCAAGGGCATCGTCCACAACGCGCAAAGCCGCAAGTACGTCGCCCCGCTGGCGCTGACCGTCTTCCTGTGGATCCTGACGCTCAACGCGATGGACCTGCTGCCGGTCGATCTGCTGCCTGCCATCTGGACCGGCGCCTACACCGCCGCCGGCGGCGAGGCCCACCATGCCTATCTGCGCGTCGTGCCGACGGCCGACCTCTCGGTGTCGATGGGCTTCTCGGTCACCGTGCTGCTGCTCTGCTTCTACTACAACATCAAGATCAAGGGCCTCGGCGGCTGGGTGCATGAGCTCTTCACCGCGCCGTTCGGCAACCACTGGGCGCTGTACCCGTTCAACTTCGCGATGCAGATCGTCGAGTTCGTCTCCAAGACCGTCTCCCACGGCATGCGGTTGTTCGGCAACATGTACGCCGGCGAACTGATCTTCCTGCTCATCGCGCTGATGGGCGGCGCCTGGACGCTTTCCGCGACCGGCATCCTCCTGGCCATCGGCCACATCATCGCGGGCACCGCGTGGGCCATCTTCCACATCCTGATCATCACGCTGCAGGCCTTCGTGTTCATGATGCTGACGCTCGTCTACATCGGTCAGGCACACGATCACCACTGATCGCCCGCTTTCAGTTTCGTTTTTCTTTTCTCTTCAACCAAGTCCTCTAGGAGTCATCATGGAAGTTATTAGCTTTGTCGCCCTGGCCGCCGGCCTGATCATCGGTCTGGGTGCTGTTGGCGCTTGTATCGGTATCGGCATCATGGGTAGCAAGTACCTCGAGTCGGCCGCGCGTCAACCTGAGCTGATGGGCGAACTGCAAACCAAGATGTTCCTGCTGGCTGGTCTGATCGACGCCGCGTTCATTATCGGCACCGGTATCGCGCTCTGGTTCGCAACTGCCAACCCGTTCCTCTCGCAGATCGCCGCCGTCGCCAAGTAAATCGGCCCAGGCTTTCTCGTCGAACCCATGTCGTTCCTCGCCGAATGACCTTGGATTCATTCCCAAAGAGAGGGAACAAAAAGTGAGCATTACCGGTACCCTGATCATCCAGATGATCGTGTTCCTGATCCTGGTCGGGTTCACGATGAAGTATGTGTGGCCGCCTATCGCCAAGGCGCTGGACGATCGTGCCCAGAAGATCGCCGATGGCCTGGCTGCTGCCGACAAGGCCAAGACCGAGCTGAGCGCCGCCAACAAGCGCGTCGAGGCCGAACTCGGCCAGGCTCGCAACGAGTCCGCCCAGCGTCTTGCAGATGCCGAACGTCGTGCGCAGGCCATCGTTGAAGAGGCCAAGGCCCGCGCCACGGAAGAAGGCAACAAGATCATCGCCGCCGCCCGCGTCGAAGCCGACCAGCAGGCCATGAAGGCGCGCGAAGCCCTGCGTGAGCAGGTCGCCGTGCTGGCCGTCAAGGGCGCCGAGCAGATCCTGCGCAAGGAAGTGAATCCGGCCGTCCACGCCGATTTGCTGACCCGCCTGCAGACGGAACTCTGATCAAGCCATGGCAGAACTCGCCACCATTGCACGTCCCTACGCCGAAGCGCTGTTCAAGGCCTCGGCGTCGGATCTGAGCGGCGCGGCAGCCTGGGTCGAAAAGGTTGCGGCCATCGGCGCCAACCACGAACTGCAGCAGCTTGCGGACAACCCCAAGGCCACCAACGAACAGGTGCTCGATGTGGTCGCCGGCGCGTTCGGCGCGCCGCTGCCGCCTGCCGCGAACAACTTCCTCGCGGCGCTGCTCGAGAACGGGCGCTTCCATGCGCTGCCGGAAATCGCCAGGCAGTTCCACGCCCTGGCGAACGCACAGAGCGGTTTGTCCGATGCCGTGGTGTACAGCGCCTTCCCCATCGATGCGGCTGCGCTCGGCAGCGTGGCTGCCACGCTCGAAAAGCGCTTCGCCCGCAAGCTGCAGGTCACGGTCCAGCAGGACCCGTCGTTGATCGGCGGCATCCGCGTCGTGGTCGGCGACGAAGTGCTCGACACCTCCGTCAAAGCGCGTCTTGAACAAATGAAAGTTGCGCTGGTGGCCTGAGGCCGTCAGCCCCCTTAACGAAAGAAGGAAAGAGTCATGCAACTCAATCCCGCAGAAATTTCCGAACTGATCAAGAGCCGCATCGAGGGTCTCGGCGTCAGCGCGAACATCCGCAACGAAGGCACCGTGGTGTCGGTGACCGACGGCATCGTGCGCGTGCACGGCCTGTCGGACGCCATGCAGGGCGAAATGCTCGAGTTCCCGCCCACGGCCGATGGCACGCCCTCGTTCGGCCTCGCGCTGAACCTCGAGCGCGACTCGGTCGGCGCCGTGATTCTGGGCGAGTACGAGCACATCTCCGAAGGCGACACCGTCAAGTGCACGGGCCGCATCCTGGAAGTGCCGGTCGGCCCCGAGCTGATCGGCCGCGTGGTGAACGCCCTGGGCCAGCCGATCGACGGCAAGGGTCCGGTCAACGCCAAGATGACCGACGTGATCGAGAAGGTCGCCCCGGGCGTGATCGCACGCCAGTCGGTCGACCAGCCGATGCAGAGCGGCCTGAAGTCCATCGACTCGATGGTGCCGATCGGCCGTGGCCAGCGCGAGCTGATCATCGGCGACCGCCAGACCGGCAAGACGGCCGTGGCGATCGACGCGATCATCAACCAGAAGGGTCAGAACATGACCTGCGTCTACGTCGCGATCGGCCAGAAGGCCTCGTCGATCAAGAACGTGGTGCGCTCCCTCGAACAAGCCGGCGCGATGGAATACACCATCGTCGTCGCCGCCTCGGCTTCCGAATCGGCCGCCATGCAGTACGTGTCCGCGTACTCGGGCTGCACGATGGGCGAATACTTCCGCGACCGCGGCCAGGACGCGCTGATCGTCTATGACGACCTGTCCAAGCAGGCCGTGGCCTACCGCCAGGTCTCGCTGCTGCTGCGCCGCCCGCCGGGCCGCGAAGCCTACCCTGGCGACGTGTTCTACCTGCACAGCCGTCTGCTCGAGCGCGCCGCGCGCGTGAACGCCGACTACGTCGAAGCCTTCACCAAGGGTGAAGTCAAGGGCAAGACCGGTTCGCTCACCGCGCTGCCGATCATCGAAACGCAAGCCGGCGACGTGTCCGCCTTCGTTCCGACCAACGTGATCTCGATCACCGACGGCCAGATCTTCCTGGAAACCAACCTGTTCAACGCCGGTATCCGCCCCGCCATCAACGCCGGTATCTCGGTGTCGCGCGTGGGTTCGTCGGCGCAGACCAAGGTCATCAAGGGCCAGTCCGGCGGTATCCGTACCGACCTCGCCCAGTACCGTGAACTCGCAGCCTTCGCGCAGTTCGCTTCCGACCTCGACGAAGCGACCCGCAAGCAGCTCGACCGCGGCGCCCGCGTGACCGAACTGCTCAAGCAGGCCCAGTACAGCCCGCTGCCCATCTCGCTGATGGGTGCCTCGCTGTTCGCGGTGAACAAGGGCTTCATGGACGATCTCGACGTCAAGCAGGTCCTCTCGTTCGAGCATGGTCTGCATCAATTCCTGAAGGCGAGCCATGGCGCGCTGCTCGACAAGATCGAGCAGTCCCGGGCCCTCGACAAGGACGCCGAAGCCGAGCTGAGCGCAGCCGTCACCGCGTTCAAGAAGTCGTTCGCCTGATCGACCAAGCAAGGAGCCCCAATGGCAGCTGGTAAGGAAATCCGCGGCAAGATCAAATCGGTGGAGAACACCAGGAAGATCACCAAGGCCATGGAAATGGTGGCCGCGTCGAAGATGCGCAAGGCGCAGGATCGCATGCGTGCCGCCCGCCCCTACAGCGAGAAGATCCGCCACATCGCGGCCAACCTTGGCAAGGCGAACCCGGAGTACACCCACGCCTTCATGAGGACGCACGACGTGAAGGCCGCGGCCTTCATCGTCGTGACGACCGACAAGGGCCTGTGCGGCGGCATGAACACCAACGTGCTGCGTTCCGTGACGTCCAAGATTCGCGAACTGCAGTCGGCCGGCACGGCCATCGAGGCGGTCGCTGTCGGCAACAAGGGCCTGGGTTTCCTCGGCCGCGTCGGCGCCCGCGTCGTGTCGCATGTCACCCAGCTGGGCGACACGCCGCACCTCGACAAGCTGATCGGTCCCGTCAAGGTGGCGCTCGACGCCTATGCCGAAGGCAAGCTCAGCGCGGTCTATCTCTGTTACACCAAGTTCATCAACACGATGCGCCAGGAGTCGGTGGTCGAGCAGCTGCTGCCGCTGCCTGCCGAGGCGCTGAAGCCCGAGCAGGGCGAGCACTCGTGGGACTACATCTACGAGCCCGACGCGCAGAGCGTGATCGACGAGCTGCTGGTGCGCTATGTCGAATCGCTGGTGTACCAGGCCGTGGCGGAGAACATGGCTTCCGAGCAGTCGGCCCGCATGGTCGCGATGAAGGCGGCCACCGACAACGCCGGCAACGTGATCGACGAACTCAAGCTGGTCTACAACAAGACCCGCCAGGCAGGCATCACGAAGGAGCTGTCCGAAATCGTTTCGGGCGCTGCAGCCGCCGCTGGCGTCTGAGCCAGCCAACCAGATTTAAATTTTTATCGGAGCAGATGATGGCTCAAGAAAACGCAGCTCAAGGCAAGATCGTTCAATGTATTGGCGCCGTGGTCGACGTGGAGTTTCCGCGTGACCGGATGCCGAAGATCTACGACGCCCTGAAGTACGAAGGCGGCGGCCTGACCCTCGAAGTGCAGCAGCAGCTCGGCGACGGCGTGGTCCGCACGATTGCGCTCGGTTCGTCGGACGGTCTGCGCCGCGGCCTGACCGTGGTCAACACCGGTGCGGCGATCACGGTGCCGGTCGGCAAGGCCACGCTGGGCCGCATCATGGACGTGCTGGGCAACCCGATCGACGAGCGCGGTCCGGTCGGCCAGGAACTCACGGCCCCGATCCACCGCAATGCTCCGGAATACGACGAGCTCTCGCCCTCGCAGGACCTGCTCGAAACCGGCATCAAGGTGATCGACCTGGTCTGCCCGTTCGCCAAGGGCGGCAAGGTGGGCCTGTTCGGTGGCGCCGGCGTGGGCAAGACCGTGAACATGATGGAGCTCATCAACAACATCGCCAAGGCGCACTCGGGCCTGTCGGTGTTCGCCGGCGTGGGCGAGCGTACGCGCGAAGGCAACGACTTCTATCACGAAATGTCGGACGCCAAGGTGGTGGACCAGGAGAACCTGGCGAACTCCAAGGTGTCGATGGTCTACGGCCAGATGAACGAGCCGCCGGGCAACCGTCTGCGCGTGGCGCTGACCGGCCTGACGATCGCCGAATCGTTCCGCGACGAAGGCCGCGACGTTCTGTTCTTCGTCGACAACATCTACCGCTACACGCTGGCCGGTACCGAAGTGTCCGCCCTGCTGGGCCGCATGCCTTCCGCCGTGGGCTACCAGCCGACGCTGGCCGAGGAAATGGGCCGCCTGCAGGAGCGCATCACCTCGACCAAGGTCGGCTCGATCACCTCGATCCAGGCCGTGTACGTGCCGGCGGATGACTTGACCGACCCGTCGCCCGCCACGACCTTCGCCCACCTCGACTCGACCGTGGTGCTGTCGCGTGACATCGCTTCGCTCGGTATCTACCCCGCCGTGGATCCGCTCGACTCGACCTCGCGCCAGCTCGACCCGCACGTGGTCGGCGAAGATCACTACAACGTGGCCCGCGCCGTGCAGGGCACGCTGCAGCGCTACAAGGAACTGCGCGACATCATCGCGATCCTGGGCATGGACGAACTCGCGCCGGAAGACAAGCTGGCCGTGGCCCGCGCCCGGAAGATCCAGCGCTTCCTGTCGCAGCCCTTCCACGTCGCCGAAGTGTTCACCGGCTCGCCGGGCAAGTACGTGCCGCTGGCCGAGACGATCCGCGGCTTCAAGATGATCGTGAACGGCGAATGCGACCACCTGCCGGAACAGGCGTTCTACATGGTGGGCGGCATCGACGAAGCGTTCGAGAAGGCGAAGAAGGTCGCGTGAAATGACGCTCACCCCCATGCGCCTTCGGCGCTCCCCCTCTCCGGGGGCGCACCCAGCGGCCCGGCAAAGCCGGTTCCGCGGGTGCCCTGGGTTGGGCTGCGCCGAGGTCACGCATCGCGGGTCAGTGGAATACTGAAGGAATTAGCAGATGGCTAACACTATTCATGTGGACGTGGTCAGCGCCGAGGAGTCCATCTTCTCGGGCGAGGCCAAGTTCGTCGCGCTCCCCGGCGAAGCCGGCGAGCTCGGCATCTACCCGCGCCACACGCCGCTGATCACGCGCATCCGTCCCGGCGCCGTGCGCATCGAGACGGCCGACGGCGGCGAGGAATTCGTCTTCGTGGCCGGTGGCATCCTGGAAGTGCAGCCGACCACGGTGACCGTGCTGTCCGACACCGCGATCCGCGGCAAGGACCTGGACGACGAGAAGGCCAGCGCCGCCAAGGCGCGCGCCGAAGAGGCTCTGAAGAACGCCAAGAGCGACATCGACATCGCCCTGGCCCAGTCCGAACTCACCGTGATGGCCGCGCAGATCGCTGCGCTGCGCAAGTACCGCCAGAAGAAGTGACCGGCACGGTCTGACTTCTCCGAAAAAGCCGCCTTTGGGCGGCTTTTTTATTTGTGCGCCCAGCATGGGCGCGATCCTGGAGGTGCGAGTCCTCCCGCGAGCTGACCACAGTGAGCGAAGTGAAGTGCAACTGCGTGAGGGCGACCGAGCGTGGGAAGGAAGCATGGAGCGTAAGCCGCGAGTCGAGGAACACGAAGCGCATATGAGGCGGTGCCGAGCAGGGCGAGCGGGCAAATGATCGCGAAGCCCTTGTGGTCAAGGCGAGGTGACGTAGATGCGACGGCTGTGCGGTGAAGGATGGCGTTCTTACCTGGGGAGATCTCGCCTTGTGCCTGAAAGGGCGACACCGATGAGGTGGAGCGAGAAGTCAGCAGAGGTTGTAGTAGTCGGGGCGACCCGACGAAGAACCGAACGAGAAGGACAGTGACGAGTCATGAGGCTTGGCGGTGCATTGCATCAGAAGCCCGGGAGGTCGCAAGACGGACCGGGGCGCACGGGAGTGAGGCGCGGTGAAGCCGCGTCTGAAGCCGGGAGCGATGAAGCAACGCTGGCGCGCCGTGAACAAACGAACTGTGGGGCCACTGACCTGCTGGGGCAGGCGCTGGCCAGAGAGAACATGGCGCGCGCGTGGAAACGCGTGAAGGCCAACAAGGGCAGCGCTGGCGTCGATGGACGCACAGTGCAAGAAACGGGCGACTATCTCAAGACAGCGTGGCCGGCCATCCGAAGAAGAGTGTTGGACGGCAGCTACCGGCCCGAGCCGGTGCGCCGCGTGGGCATTCCCAAACCGGGTGGCGGGATGCGCGAACTGGGGATACCGACCGTCGTGGACAGATTGATCCAGCAGGCGCTGCTGCAAGTACTGCAACCGCTCATCGATCCGACCTTCAGCGAGCACAGTCACGGCTTCCGGCCGGGGCGAAGCGCGCACGACGCGGTGTTGGAGGCGCAGCAGTACGCGCAGGCGGGCTACGGGATCGTGGTAGACGTGGATCTGGAGAAATTCTTCGACCGCGTGAACCACGACATCCTGATGGACCGCCTGGCAAAGCGGATAGCGGACAAGCAGGTGCTGCGGCTGATTCGCCGTTACCTGCAAGCGGGCATCCTGGCGCACGGGGTGCACAGCGAACGGTTTGAGGGCACGCCGCAAGGCGGGCCACTCACGCCATAGACGCAAAAGGCAACTTCGAGTTTGAGCGGTGCGTTGCGTTGTGCCGGACGCGATCGATTCTTGACTTTAGACGCAAGAGGTAATATGTTTGCGTCCAATGTCGCGATCCTCCGGCGCCGAAAGGGCCCAACGCTTGAACGCTGCATTCGATCTGCTCACTCAAGGCCATGCTGTCGCGCAGGCTGCGGCGATGCTGACCGAACAGTTCGGGTTGTCGCAGCGCCAAGCCTATCGCTATTTGCAGGAAGCCCAGACGATCAAACGCCCTGTGGCGGTCTCGGCACCCAGCGTGGCCATCACCATCAAGGTGCCCGGGGACATCGTCACGACGCTGCGCGAGCACGCGCATGCCACGGGTTCGACGATCGGCGATGTGGTTTCGCGTGCCGTCTCGGCCTTGGTGGCTCGGGAGCGTCGGCGTGGCTGAGCGCCGCCACAGTCGCCAGGTCCGATTCGAATATTGTTTTGACCGCTTGTTCAGCGCCAAGCTCGAACAGGTCTATGACATCCTGGTTCCCGATCGAACCCGCCGTACCGGCGAGGCTGGCCGAATAGGAGGGCACGCTCATGAAGACAGCGGCGATCTATGCACGGGTGTCCTCCGACCAGCAGAAGGAGGACAAGACGATCAACAGTCAAACGGCCGCACTGATGACGTTCGCTTCAAGCCAAGGTTTCAGCGTACCGGCTGAGTGGATCTTCGAGGACGAGGGCTTTAGCGGAGCCACACTGATTCGACCAGGCCTGGAGCGAGTCCGAGACCTCGTCGCTGAAGGTCAGATTCAGGCCGTTCTGGTGCTATCGCCGGATCGACTCAGTCGCAAGTATGCCTACCAGGTCCTGCTCACCGAGGAATGGCTGCGTCACGGCGTGGAGACGATCTTCATCAAAGCGCCGCAGTCGCAAACACCTGAGGACCAGTTGCTGCTGCAGTTCCAGGGCATGATCGCCGAATACGAACGCGCCCAGATCCTGGAGCGCTCGCGCCGCGGCAAGCGCCACCGCGCCAAACAGGGCGAGATCAGCGTGCTCAGTGGCGCCCCGTATGGCTATCGCTACATGCGCAAGACCGAGGAACGAGCGGCCTACTACGAGGTCATCGAGGAGCAGGCCGAGGTGGTCCGTCAGGTCTTCGATCTGTACACAGCGCAGGCGCTGAGCATCGGTGCAATCACGCGGCGACTCAACGAGGTCGCCGTGCCCACGAGGAAGGGGCAGTCCTGCTGGGAGCGCTCGACGATCTGGGCGATGCTGCGCAATCCGGCGTATCGAGGCTTGGCCTGCTTCGGCAAGACACAAGAGGCCCCGCGACAGCGCCGCAGCAGCCGTGCCGTGCGCATGAGCAGCCGACCACCGCGGCGCGGTACTCGAACCCAACACGAAACGCCCCCTGATCAGTGGATACAGATCCCCGTTCCTGCGCTGGTGGATGAGCAGACATTCGATCTGGCGCAAGAGCGACTGCAAGACAACAAGAAGTTCTCCCCACGCCGTACGGTCGAGCCGAGTATTTTGCAGGGCTTGGTGCACTGCGCCGAATGCGGCTATGCGCTGTATCGGACTTCCACGTGCAGCAGCGCGCGCAAGATCTACTACTACCGATGCCTGGGATCGGACGCGTGGCGCTACCAAGGGAAGGCGCGGTGCAATGCGCGGCCCATCCGGCTCGATCTGCTGGAGGATACGGTGTGTGTCGGCGCCGATTCAAATGTGACCCACCCTGCCGATCGAATTCTGACCCGGGGATGGAAGCCGGCAGCGTTCGTGCCGACTGTGGATAAGTGTAGGTTGTTTGCCGACGAAGGATGTTCTCCATGACGGTGGAAGTCGCGCGGGGCAAGCTGCGAAGGGCGTAGCCCGTAGCAGCTTGCCCCGCGCGCGGCGGCCTTCGCTGGAGGCTTCATCCCCCTAGGAAGGCCGCAGAACGGGCCTATGGCGGCGCCTACACCTGCGGCAGCTCCTGAGGAGACCTGCGACTCATTTCACGCTCCTTGACGCGCTTCTTGGCCGCGGCCGTGCTGCGCGTGAAGCGGATCGACTCGTTGCCCGTCTCCAGGATGTGGCAGTGGTGCGTGAGCCGGTCCAGCAGTGCCGTGGTCATCTTCGCGTCGCCGAACACCGTGGACCATTCGCCGAAGTCGAGGTTCGTTGTAATGACCACGCTGGTGTGCTCGTACAGCCGGCTGAGCAGATGGAACAGCAGCGCCCCGCCGGCTTGACTGAAGGGGAGATACCCCAATTCGTCCAATACGACCGCGTCCATGCGCATCAGGCTTGCCGCGATGCGCCCGGCCTTGCCCTGGGCCTTCTCCTGCTCCAGCGCATTGACCAAGTCCACCACCGAGTAGAAGCGAACACGCTTGCCATGTCGCGTGATGCCGCTCACGCCGATGGCGGTTGCAAGATGACTCTTGCCCGTGCCTGTTCCACCTACCAGGACCACGTTGTGCGCGTTTTCGGTGAACGACATGTCCGCCAGCTGCATCACGAGCTTACGATCCACCGGCGAGATGCCGAAGTCGAAGCCCGCCAGGTCGCGATGCACCGGGAACTTCGCCGCCGTCATCTGGTGACGCACCGAGCGCATTGCACGATCAGTGCCCTCCGCCTCCAGCAGGTGCTCGATCAGCCAGCGCGAGGAATCCACCGCCGCACTGCTGCCTTGGTCGACCAGATCGGCCCATGCCCCAGCCATGCCGTGCAGACGCAACTCCTTGAGCTCCGTGATGAGGTCACGCATGGCCGACCTCCTCGGCCGCGAGGGCCGCGCCTGCGCGCAGCAGGTCATAGCGCGCCGTGTCCGCCAGCGGCGGCACGCTCAACTGCAACGCCGTCCTGACGTTCTGCGGCGGGGGCGCTGCGTTCATCCGCCCCAGCACGTTGAGTACATGCTCGACACTCACACGGCCCGACGGCGGCGCACTCTCCAGCGCGAGTTCCACTGCCACCAGGACCGCGTCGAGCCCGGCGCTGGGCACGATGGCCAGCACCTGCGCCATCACGCGATCCCCGCCAGCCTCGCGCAACAAGGCGCGCCGCAGCCGTTGCAGCGGCTCAGGCATGTCGGCGAACGGTGCCCCATTGCGCAGCGCCCCGGGCTTGCGCTGCAGCAGCGGGATGTAATGCTGCCAGTCGTACTGCGTCCTGCTCTCGTCAGCGAGGCGCTCGTGGTCGGCGACCACCTGGTCGCCCGCCACCACCTTCACACGGCTCGGGTACAGCCTTGTCGACACCATCTGACCGGCCAGCTCACACGGCACCGAGTAGCGGTTGCGCGCCACCGACACCAGGCAGGTACTCGACACGCGTGCGGCCTTCTCCACGTAGCCGTCGAACGCCACCGTCATCGGCATCAGGTGGGTCCGCTCGTGCTCGAGCATCTCCGCGATGCTGAAGGCTTCATGTTCGGGGTGGCGCACCTCCTGCCACAACTGACGGCACCGTGTCGCCAGCCATGCGTTGAGCTCCTCGAAGCTGCCCCAGCGCCGCTTGGTCGCCTCCAGCCACACGCGCCGCCGGCTGTCCTGCACGTTCTTCTCCACGATGCCCTTCTCCCAGCCCGCAGCGACGTTGCAGAAGTCAGCATCGAACAGGTAGTGAGCGCACATCACGGCGAAGCGTGAGTTGACGACGCGCCCTTTGCCCTTCTTGACCTTGTCCACGGCCGTCTTCATGTTGTCATAGATGCCGCGACGCGCGATGCCCAGCGCCGCAAACCCGCGCGTGTGCGCGTCGAACAGCATCTCGTGGCCCTGGCTCGGGTAGGCCACCAGCCAGAAGGCCCTGGACGCGCACAGCTTCATGTGCGCCAGCATCACGCGCCGGTACACCCCCGCGATCACCAGTCCTTCATCGCTCCAGTCGAACTGGAACGCCTCACCCAACTCGAAGGCCAGTGGCACGTACGCCTTGGCGCTCAGATCAAGGCCCTCGCGCTGGCGCCACTCCCGGATGAAATCGGTCAGCCGGCTGTAGCCCCCGTCGTAGCCAGTGGCCTTGAGCTCCTCGTGGAGCGCGCGGGCCGTGCGCCTCTCGCGCTTGGGCCGCCGCGCGTCAGCCTTCAGCGCCTGCAGGATCGTCTCGTGGAACGGCGTCAGCTTGGTCGGCGCCGCCGCCCGCCGATACCGCGGTTCATCGACCTGCCGCACCCGCAGGTATTTGCGCACCGTATTGCGCGACAGGCTCGTCGCCCGCGCAATCTCGCGCACCGTCTTGTTCTCGCGGAAATGCATCCGCCGAACCTTGCCAATCATGGCCATGGTGATCACTCCTTACATCTCCTGCTGCACAAAAAAACAGCAGGGTAGGTTGAACACCCGGGTCAAATTTCGGTCGGCACAATCCTCACAGGTGGGTCAATTTTCGGTCGGCGCCAACAACGGTGTGGACCGAGGTTGCTCGATTGCTCGAAGACCCTGGGCTGATTCAGGCCGAACTGACCCGGCGGGTGGAGGCGGCGCGCACATCCCATCCGGCCCAACGCAACCAGGAGAGGATCACGCGCGAGTTGCTGCAGGTTCAGCGGCGCGTTGACCGGCTGCTGACGGCCTACCAAGAGGACCTGCTCAGCCTGGACGAGCTACGCCGACGCATGCCCGAGTTGCGCCAGCGCGAGACACGGTTGAAGGCGGAAATCGAATCGTTGCGAAGCCAATTGGCCGATCAAGCAATTTATCTGCGCCTCGCTCACACACTGGGCGAGTTCCTTGAACGCCTGCGCATGCAGGTGCAGGATCTGGACGTTCTGGAACGACAGCGCATCGTCAGGCTGCTCGTCAAGGAGGTCGTCGTTGACGACGACACCATCACGATCCGACACTCGATCCCGAACTCGAACAGGCCGTCCGGCGGGCCCGAGGGGCCACGCAATCCGGGCGGCCCTTTGCCCCGCGGGGATGGTCCGGAAGCAAGTTCGCTATTGCGTACGTGGTGTGCTGAGCCCGCTGCTGGCCAACGTGCTGTTGGACGAGGTGGATCGAGAATTGGAGCGGCGCGGACACAAGTTCGTGCGCTACGCCGACGACTGCAACGTCTACGTCAGGAGCCAGCGGGCGGGAGAGCGTGTGCTGCAAGCACTGCGCGGCTGCTACTCAAAGTTGCGGCTGCTGGTCAACGAGTCCAAAACGGCGGTGGGCGAGGTCTGGGGACGTAAGTTCCTGGGCTACTGCCTGTACGTCACGTCCAAGGGTGAGGTAAAACGGGCGGTGGCCGATCAGGCCATGCACAAGCTGTGTGAGCGCATCCGGCAACTGACGCGACGCCTTAAGGGGCGCAGCCTTGAACAGATCGCGAAGGACCTCCAAGGCTACGTGCCGGGGTGGAAGGCGTACTTCCGCCTCGCGCAGACGCCCAGGGTCATGCGTGCACTCGACGAATGGCTGCGGCACCGGCTGCGCAGCGTTCAGCTCAAGCAATGGCGGCGCGGGACGACGATGTTCCGCGAGCTGCGCAAGCTGGGCGCGAGCGTGGAGGTGGCTGCGCGCATTGCCGGCAACGCGAGACGTTGGTGGCGCAACAGCCACAGAGGCCTGAACAAAGTGCTGTCCGTGCGCTACTTCGATAGCCTGGGAGTCCCCAAATTCTCCTGACCTCAACTTCTCGAACCGCCCGGTGCGGACCCGCATGCCGGGTGGTGTGGGAGGGGTCCGATCAGCGATGATCGGCCCCTATCCCGATCCGGTGCGGTGTGGATCGCCGCTTCTTGATGGAGCTCAATCCTGTCGTGTGGGATGTGCGCAGAATGGCAGCAGCAATCCGCCGCACCATGGCCAAGAAATTCCCCATCAAGCCCGCGCACCCCGAGCGTGTCTGCTGGGGCTGTGACCGCTACTGCCCGTCCGACTCGATGATGTGCGGCAACGGCTCCGAGCGCACGCAGCACCCCGCTGAGCTGTTCGGAGACGACTGGATGGACTTCGGCAGCGCAAACGCGGCCGGTGACGGCGATGCCTCGGATGGCTTCGATCCAAATTTGGTCGAAGTTAAGTCTTGTTAGGCTGAAGACGCGCTCCTAGTATTCGCGTTCGCCCAAGGTCCAGCGGGACACCGGCGATTCACGAAAAACGACGGAGACAACGCGTGACCCCCTGGAGTCGCCTGACTGCCGACGAGTTGCAACTGCTGGAGACCACGTTCTGGTCGGCCGGCGGTTCGCGCCATGGCATGGCGGAACAGCTGGGCTTCTCCAAGAGCAAGGCGAATGCGCTGATCGCCGGCCTCGTCGACCAGGGACTGCTGACCGAGGCGGGCCTGCGGCGCTCGACCGGTGGCCGCCGCGCCGAGAACCTGCAGCTGCATGCAGGGCTGGGCGTGCTGGTGGGCGTCGATATCGGCGCCACGAGTCTGGATGTCGCCGTGCTCGCCCCGGATCTGAGCGTGCTCGCGCATCACGCGGAGCCGGCCGACGTGCGCGAAGGTCCGGGCGTGGTGCTCGCACGCGTTCGCGGGCTCATCAAGGAATTGCTGGCGCGCGCCGGCTTCACTTCGAGGCAGGTGCTGGGCATCGGCATCGGTGTGCCGGGCCCGGTCAACTTCGAGATCGGCCAGCTCGTGAATCCGCCGCTGATGCCGGCCTGGGACAGCTTCTCGATCCGCGACTACCTGCGCGAGGACTATGCCGCGCCGGTCTTCGTCGACAACGACGTCAACCTGATGGCGCTCGGCGAGCTGTGGCGGCTCAAGCGTTCGCTCTCCAACTTCCTCGTCATCAAGGTCGGCACCGGGATCGGCTGCGGCATCGTCTGCCATGGCGAGGTGTACCGCGGCGCGGCGGGCTCGGCCGGCGACGTCGGCCACATCTGCGTCGACCAGGAAGGCCCGCGCTGCCATTGCGGCAACCTCGGCTGCGTCGAAGCGATGGCGGCCGGACCGGCCATCACGCGCATGGCGGTGCAGGCCGCCGAAGCCGGCGAGAGCGCCGCGCTGGCCGAATGCCTGCGCACCCAGGGCCGCATCGAGGCCATCGATGTCGGGCAGGCCAGCCGCGCGGGCGATGCGGCGGCGAATGCGATCGTGCAGCGCGCCGGCAACCTGATCGGCCAGATGCTGGCGTCCATCGTCAACTTCTTCAACCCGTCGCATGTCTTCATCGGCGGCGGCATCACGCGCATCGGCCCGCTCTTTCTCGCGGCGGTGCGGCAGAGCGTCTACCAGCGCTCGCTGGCGCTGTCGACGCGGCATCTGGAGATCCAGTACACGCCGCTCGAAGGCCAGGCCGGCCTGATCGGCGCCGGCGTGCTGGCAATGCAGGAAACCCTCAAGGTGCGGGGGGTGGCGCCATGACGGGCAGCGCCGCGATCGCCACACCGCGGCAGAAAGCCGCCGTTTCCGTCGAGTTCGACCACGTGGTGAAAGCCTTCGGCCCGGTGCAGGTGCTGCACGGCGTGAGCTTCTCGCTCGCGCCTGGCCGGGTGTACGGCCTGCTCGGCGAGAACGGCGCCGGCAAGTCGACCCTGATGAAGATCCTCGCGGGCTACGAGCCGCTCACGGACGGCATCCTGCGCGTCAACGGCCAGGCGCAGCAGTTCGAGAGTTCGCGCGATGCGGAGGCATTGGGCATCGTCCTGATCCACCAGGAATTCAATCTCGCGGAACACCTCACCATCGCGCAGAACATCTTCCTCGGCCATGAAAAGAAGATGTCGCCCCTTGGCCGTCTCTTCGCGACGTCCGTCCCCCGAGGGGAGCAAGGAAGCTTGGGGCGGCCCGGCGCTTCCAAGGGCTGGCTGCTCGACGATGCGACGATGGCCCGCGATGCCGCCGCCGCGCTCGCCGAGGTCGGCCTCCACATCGACCCGGCCACCAAGGTGCGCCGCCTGATCGTCGCCGAGAAGCAGCTCGTGGAGATCGCGAAGGCGCTCTCGCGCCACGCGCGCCTCTTGATCATGGACGAGCCGACCGCCACGCTCACGCCCGGCGAAACCGAACGACTCTTCAGGCTCATCGCCCAGTTGCGCGCCGACGGCGTGACGGTGGTCTACATCTCGCACAAGCTCGACGAAGTCGAGCGCGTCACCGACGAAGTGATCGTGATGCGCGATGGCCGCTTCGTCGCCCGCGCGCTCACGCCGGATGTGACGCGGCACCAGATGGCGAACCTGATGGTCGGCCGCGAGCTGGCCGACCTCTATCCGCCGCGCGACAAGGTGGTGGCGCACGCCGCACCCGCGATGCGCGTGAGCCGCTTCAGCGTGCCCGGCTGGGCGGAGGATGCGAGCTTCGAGGTGCGACCGGGCGAGATCCTCGGCTTCGCCGGCCTCGTCGGCGCGGGGCGCACCGAGCTGTTCGAGGGCCTTCTGGGACTGCGCCCCGCCAGCGGCCAGGTCGAGATCCACGGCAAGGCCGTTCAGCTGCGCAATCCGCGCGAGGCCGCGAAGCACGGCCTCACCTACCTCAGCGAGGACCGCAAGGGCAAGGGCCTGCACGTCAACCTCGGCCTGCGCCAGAACCTCACCCTGATGGCGCTCGAACGCTACGCCACGCCATGGCTTCACCCCGACGCCGAGCGCAGCGCGCTCGCGGCCGCGGTGAAGGACTACGGCATCCGCACCGGCGACCTCGATGCGCGCGCCTCGTCGCTGTCCGGCGGCAACCAGCAGAAGCTCGCGCTCGCGAAGGTGCTGCAGCCCAGGCCGAAGATCGTGGTGCTCGACGAACCCACGCGCGGCGTCGATGTCGGCGCCAAGCGCGACATCTATTTCCTGATCCAGCGCCTCGCGCGCGAAGGGCTCGCGGTGATCGTGGTCTCGTCCGAACTGATGGAACTGATCGGCCTGTGCCACCGCGTCGCGGTGATGCGCGCCGGCCATCTCGTGACCACGTTGAACGCCGAGAACCTGACAGAAGAGGAACTCATCGCTCATGCCACCGGAACCGCCACCCCGCACTGAGGCGCAGGCGCAGCACCGCGCCGAGGCCAGGCCGCGCTGGACCGAGCGCCTGCACGGCTTCGGGCCGGTCATCGGCCTCGTGCTGCTGTGCATCGCGGGCACCCTGCTCAACAGCGATTTCGCGACGCTCGACAACGCGATGAACGTGCTCACGCGCACCGCCTTCATCGGCATCATCGCGGTGGGCATGTGCTTCGTGATCATCTCGGGCGGCATCGACCTGTCGGTGGGCTCGATGGCGGCGCTGATCGCCGGCTGCGTGATCATGTTCATCAACGCGCTCGGGCCGCTGCTCGGATCGCCGGTGCTTGCGGTGATGCTGGGCGCGCTGCTCGCCGTGGCGCTCGGGGCGGTGTTCGGCCTCGCGCACGGCCTGCTCATCACCAAGGGACGGATCGAGCCCTTCATCGTCACGCTCGGCACGCTGGGCATCTTCCGCGCCTACCTGACCTACTTCGCCAACGGCGGCGCGCTCACGCTCGACAACGAGCTGTCGGATGTCTACGCGCCGGTCTACTACGCGAGCCTGCTCGGCGTGCCGATCCCGGTCTGGGTCTTCCTCGTCGTCGCGGTGATCGGCGGGCTGATCCTCAACCGCACGGCCTATGGGCGCTACGTGCAGGCCATCGGCTCGAACGAGCAGGTCGCGCGCTACGCGGCGGTCGGCGTCGATGGCGTGAAGGTGCTGACCTATGTGTTCCTCGGCGTCTGCGTCGGCATCGCGACGCTGCTCTACGTGCCGCGGCTCGGCTCGGCGTCGCCGACCACCGGCCTGTTGTGGGAGCTCGAAGCGATCGCTGCGGTGATCGTCGGCGGCACCGCGCTCAAGGGTGGATCGGGCAGCGTCGTCGGCACGGTGATCGGCGCAATCCTGCTCTCGGTCATCAGCAACATCCTGAACCTCACCAGCATCATCAGCGTCTACCTCAACGCGGCGGTGCAGGGCTTCGTGATCATCGTCGTCGCGTTCCTCCAGCGGGGCCGCCGATGACGCAACAACGCTTTCCCGTCCGTTCCGTTTCATCATCAACCAAGGAGACAAGCAGCATGAAGACTTCCATTTCCCGTCGCATGGTCCTCGGTGCGGTTGCCGCGGCGAGCTTCGCCGCGTTTCCCGTCCTCGCGGCTGCGGAGCCGGTGCACCTGGGCGTGTCGATCCCGGCCGCGACGCACAGCTTCATGGGCGGCATCAACTACTGGGCCAACCAGGCGAAGAAGGACCTCGAGAAAGAGCACAAGGACCTGAAGATCACGATCAAGACCGCGGCCAATGCGCCCGAGCAGGCGAACCAGCTGCAGGACCTCTCGACCGTGAGCAAGATCAACGCGCTCGTGATCTTCCCGTTCGAGTCGGCGGCGCTCACCAAGCCGGTGGCGCAGGTCAAGGCCAAGGGCATCTACGTGACGGTGGTCGACCGCGGCCTGACCGACACCAGCGCGCAGGACGCCTACGTCGCCGGCGACAACACCGCCTTCGGCAAGATCCCGGCCGAATACCTCGCGAAGAAGCTCGGCGGCAAGGGCAACATCGTGGCGCTGCGCGGCATCCCGACCACGCTCGACAACGAGCGCATGGACGCCTTCAACAGCGTGATGAAGAACTACCCAGACATCAAGCTGCTCGATGCCAAGTACGCCAACTGGAACCGCGACGACGCCTTCAAGGTCACGCAGGACTACCTGACGCGCTTCAAGAACATCGATGCGATCTGGGCCGCCGACGACGACATGGCGGTGGGCGTGCTCAAGGCCATCGAGCAGGCCAAGCGCGACGACATCAAGGTGATCTTCGGCGGCGCGGGCGCCAAGGGCATGGTCAAGACCATCATCGACGGCAAGGACAAGCGCATCGATGCCGACGTGAGCTATTCGCCGAAGTTCATCTACGACGCGATCAAGCTCACGGCCGAAGCGCGGCTGAAGGGCGAGAAGCTGCCGGCGACGACGATCATTCCTTCGGTCCTGATCACCAAGGAAAACGCCAAGGACTTCTACCACCCGGACTCGCCGTTCTGATGACCAACCCCGGGGGGCGAGCCAAATGACTAAATTGCGTTACGCCATGGTGGGTGGCGGGCGCGATGCCTTCATCGGTGCGGTGCACCGCAAGGCGATCGCGCTCGATGGGCAGGCCGAGCTGGTGGCCGGGGCGCTTTCCTCGAGCCCGGAGAAGGCGAAGGCTTCGGGCCGCGACCTGTTCCTGGCCGAGGACCGCAACCACGGCGACTGGCGCAGCCTGCTCGACGACGAGCTGAAGCGGCCGGCGCACGAGCGCATCGACTTCGTCTCGATCGTCACGCCCAACCACATGCACTTCCCGGTGGCGCAGGCCTTCGTGGACGCGGGCTTTCACGTGGTGTGCGACAAGCCGCTGGTGCACACGCGCGCACAGGCCGATGCGCTGGTGGAGGCGGTCGCGCGCCAGGGCACTGTCTTTTGCGTGACCTACAACTACACCGGCTATCCGATGGTGCGGCAGGCGCGCGAGATGGTGCGCTCGGGCGAGCTCGGCGAAGTCCGCAAGATCGTCGTCGAATACAACCAGGGCTGGCTCGCGACGCGCCTCGAAGGCGCGGGCAACAAGCAGGCCGCGTGGCGCAGCGATCCGGCGCAAAGCGGCGCGGCCGGTGCCATCGGCGACATCGGCTCGCATGCCGAGAACCTCGTGGCCACCGTGACCGGCCTGGAAATCGAAAGCCTCTGCGCCGACCTGAGTTCCTTCGTGCCCGGCCGGCCGCTCGATGACGACGGCAGCCTGTTGCTGCGGTTCAAGGGCGGCGCGCGCGGCGTGCTGGTCGCTTCGCAGATCAACGCCGGGCTCGAGAACGACCTGCGCCTGCGCGTCTCCGGCGCGCTCGGCACGCTCGAATGGCGGCAGGAGCGGCCGAGCGAGCTCACGCATCTGCCGCACGACGGGCCCAGGCGCGTTTTCACGCGCGGCACGCCCTGGCTGTGTGAATCGGCGCGGCGCGCGAGCCGGCTGCCGAGCGGGCATCCGGAAGGCTTCATCGAGGCCTTCGCCAACCTCTACGGCGGCGTGATCGCGGACATCCGCGCGAAGCTGGCCGGCGTCGCCGCCGATCCGCTCGCGGCCGACTATCCGCGGGTGGAGGACGGCGCGCGCGGCGTGCGCTTCATCGAACGCACGGTGGCCTCGGCGCAGAGCCAAGCCAAGTGGACCGCATGGTGAGGGCCCGGGTCAGAGGATCACCGGCGCATCCGGCAGCTCGTTGCTGTCCTTCTCGCCCTCGGCGAGCGGAAAGTGCTCGATCAGCAGCGCGGAGACCTCTTCGAGCGCCTGCGTGAGCCCGTCCTCGAAGCGCCCTTCGCGGAACGCCTCGCCCATGCGCCTGGCCGTCGCGGCCCAGGCCGCGTCGTTCACGTGCAGGTCGATGCCGCGATCGGCCACGATCTCGATCGCATGGTCGGCCAGGAGCAGGTAGATCAGCACGCCGTTGTTGTTCGCCGTGTCCCAGACGCGCAGCTTGCTGAACATCATGATCGCCCGCTCGCGTGCCGTCGCATCGCGCCACAGGTAGGACATCGGCAGCCCGGCCTCGACGCAGATGCGGATCTCGCCGCTGTGCCGCCGCTCGCTCGCGCCGACGCGTTGCGTCAGGCGCTTGAGCGCGTCGGCCGGCAGCGCGCGCCGCACATGGGCCTCGTCGACCCAGCGATGGCGCCAGATGCGCGCGATGCGTGAAGTGAGCGTTGCCATGCCTACCAGTCCCCCGAGGCGCCGCCGCCGCCGAAGTCGCCGCCGCCGCCCGAGCCGAAGCCGCCCCCGCCGCCGGACGAACCACCGCCGCCCCAGCCGCCGCCACCGCCACGTCCGGCGCCCCAGCCGCCGCCGAGACCGCCGAGACCGCCGCCGCGCCGCATCGGACCGGCGCCGAAGGCCATCGACAGCAGCGTGAACAGCAGCGCGGCCAGCCCCGCCAGCACCGCGATCACGATGCTCGACGTCAGCATCATCACGACGAAGCCGGTGATCCCGCCCATCGCCAGCGAGCCCGGGATCTTGCCGAAGATGCGGCGCAGGATCGGCCCGCCGACCATCACGGCAATGAAGAAGAACACGGCGAGGTCCTGAAAGTTGAACCCGCCGCCGCCGCCGCCGCCGCGGCCCTCGCCGCCGAAGTCGCCGCCGCGCGCATCGACCTCCGGCAGCGCCTCGCCCTTGACGCGCGCGATGAGCTGGTCCGCCGCCGCATCGAGCCCGCCCGCGAAGTCGTTCTGGCGGAAGCGCGGCTTCATCGCCTCGTCGATGATGTGCGCCGCCGCGAGGTCGGGCACCGCGCCTTCGAGCGTCTTGGCGACCTCGATGCGCATCTTGCGGTCGTTCTTGGCGACGATCACGAGGATGCCGTCGCCGACCTCGCGCCGCCCGATCTTCCAGGTATTGCCGACGCGGTTGGCGTAGCTCGCGATGTCCTCGGGCGCGGTGGTCGGCACCATCAGCATCACGATCTGCGAGCCCTTCTGCTGCTCGAAGGCCTGCAGCTTGGCTTCGAGCGCGGCGCGCTCCGATGGGGTGAGCGTGCCGGTCTGGTCGATCACGCGCGCATCGAGCTTCGGCACCGGCAGCAGGCCCTGCGCCAGCGCATGCCCGCTCAGCAGCGCCGCCGCGAACAGCAGCAGTGCGGTCAATGCAAAGCGGATGCGGACCATCGACATCGCAAGTCGCCGCGTCGCCTTACTTCTTCGGCGCGCTGAAGTCGACCGTGGGCGGCGTCGAGATCTGGGCCTCGTTCTGCACCGAGAAGTTGGGCTTGGGCTCGTAGTTGAAGACCTTCGCCGTCAGGTTGGTCGGGAAGCTGCGCGCGAGCACGTTGTATTCCTGGACCGTCTGGATGTAGCGGTTGCGCGCCACGGTGATGCGGTTCTCGGTGCCTTCGAGCGTCACGCGCAGGTCGCGGAAGGCCTGGTTGGCCTTGAGGTTGGGGTATTGCTCCGACACCGCCATCAGCCGCGACAGCGCGCTCGACAGCTCGCCCTGCGCCTGCTGGAACTTGTTGAAGGCCTCGGGGTTGTTGAGCGTCTCGGGCGTCACCTGGATCGAGGTGGCCTTGGCGCGCGCCTCGATCACCCGGGTCAGCGTTTCCTGCTCGAAGTTGGCTTCGCCCTTGACCGTGGCCACGATGTTCGGCACCAGGTCGGCGCGGCGCTGGTACTGGTTGAGCACCTCGCTCCAGGCCGACTTGCTGGCCTCGTCGAGTCGCTGGAAGTCGTTGTAGCCGCAGCCCGAGAGGGCGAGTGCGGCGAGGATGATCATCAGCCAGCGTTTCATCATCATCGAGGTCCCTTGTTGTGAATTCGGCGAAGGTAGCATAGCGCCATGCCGGTCGATCCCATCCATGCGCTGCAGGCGGGCCGGCGAGGCCCGGCGCAGCAGGATGCGGGCACGGGCACGCTCCTCATTGCCGGCGCCACCGGCGTGCTGGGCCAGGAGCTGGTCCGGCGCCTGGCCGGCCGGCACCGCTTCGACCACACGCGCGTGCTGGTGCGCGAGCCGATCCGCGAAGGGATCGCCGGCGTCGAGACCGTGCTCGCGCCTGACGCGCCGATCGACGATTGGCCGCTGGTGGAAGCCGACACGGCGCTGATCCTCTTCGAGCCGCCGCGCCTCTACTACGACCGCGAACGCGCCCTCTGGACGCCCGCGCCCGAGCAGTTGCCGGCGCTGGCCCGCTGGCTGCGCGCAAGCGGCGTCGAGTCGCTCGCGATCGTCCAGCCGCATGCGCAGGGGCGGCTGCCCGAGGCGCTCAAGCGCGGCCTCGCTTCGCTCGACGAGCAGGCCGTGGTGGCCGAGGGCTTCGAGCGCGTGATCCTCGTGCGCTCGGCGCAGAAGCCGGCCAAGCCGCGGCAGGCGAACCCGGCCCAGCGGCTCGCCGACTGGATGCTCTCGATCGCGCGCTTCATGGTGCCGGCGAGCGAGCAGCCGGTGCGCGCCTCCAAGGTCGCCGAGCTGGTCGACGTCGCGCTGCGCCTGGCGCCCCCCGGCGCGCGCGTGATGGCGCCCGAGACGGTCTGGCGCGCGGCCCAGGGCGATGTGCGCGAGACCGTCGAAGCCTGGATCGCGGAGTCGCACTGAAGCACCCGCCGGCACGCGTCCGAGGCAAAATCGATCCCTCCCGGCAGATCACCCCATGTCCACCAAAACCAGACTCCGCGCCGCCACCGTCGGCGGCACCGCCGACGACGTCGAGGCGGCTTTCTACGAGGCTCTGCAACGCGGCGACGTCGACGCGCTGATGGATTGCTGGGCCGACGAGGACGAGATCTTCTGCGTCCATCCCGGCGGCCCGCGGCTGGTGGGCGCCGACGCGATCCGCGCCGCCTTCGAGCACATGTTCGGCAACGGCGGCGCGATCCACGCCACGCCCGCGCGCGTGCGCAAGGTCGAATCGCTCGCGAGCGCCGTGCACAACGTGCTCGAACGCATCGAGGTGCTGACCCCCGACGGGCACAAGCACGGCTTCGTGCTCGCCACCAACGTCTATCACAAGACCGCCCAGGGATGGCGCATGGTCGCGCACCATGCGAGCCCGGGCAGCGCACAGGAGCCGGGCGACGTCGCCGAGACGCCGCAGACCCTTCATTGATGCAGTACGTCGCACCGCGCTGGTTGCCCGGCGGCAACCTCCAGACTATCTGGGCCGCCCTGTACGGCCGGCGCGTGATGGCGCCGCTGCCGCCGTACCGGCGCGAACGCTGGACCGCGCCGGACGGCGACTTCATCGACGTCGATTTCCTCGAAGCCAAGGGCCCGGGCCCGCGGCCGCTGCTGGTGCTCTTCCATGGGCTCGAAGGCTCGTCGCGCAGCCACTACGCCGAGGCCTTCGCGGCCTTCGCGCTGGAGCGCGGCTGGGACTACGCGGTGCCGCATTTCCGCGGCTGCAGCGGCGAGATCAACCTCGCGCCGCGCGCCTACCACTCGGGCGATTTCGAGGAGATCGACTGGATCCTCGCGCGCCTGCACGAGGGCCGCGAGGCCATCCGCGCGGTGGGCGTCTCGCTCGGCGGCAATGCGCTCATGCGCTGGGCGGAAGAGTCGGGCAGCGAGGCTTCCAAGCGCGTGCGCGCGGTGGCCTCGATCTGCGCGCCGCTCGACTTGGCGGCCGGTGGCACCGCGATCGGGCAGGGCTTCAACCGGCTGGTCTACACGCCGATGTTCCTCTCGACCATGAAGCCCAAGGCGCTCGCCAAGCTGGCGCAGCACCCGGGCCTCTTCGACCGCGATGCGCTCCTCGCGGCGCGCGACCTGCACGACTTCGACGACGTCTTCACCGCGCCGCTGCACGGCTTTCGCGATGCCGACGACTACTGGCGCCGCGGCTCGGCCAAGCCGCACCTGCACCGGATCGAGATCCCGGCGCTGGTCGTGAATGCGGTCAACGATCCCTTCGTGCCCGCCGCCAGCCTGCCGCGGCCGGGCGAGGTCGGCCGCCATGTCACGCTCTGGCAGCCGGCCCACGGCGGCCATGTCGGCTTTCCGCTCGGCTTTCCGCCCGGCCATGTGCGCGGCATGCCCGAACGAGTCATAGCCTGGCTCGCGGATAAGTAAGAGAAGCGCAGAACACCGCAGAACACCGCGAAACCGGCTTCGCCGGGCCGCTGGTGTTGCCCCCGGTCGGGGGTTGGCGGCTACGCGCAGCGAGCAAGCCTGGGGGCGAGCAAAATACCGCGCCATGGACGACATCGTCAGACAGGCCCTGGCCAAGTGGCCGAACGTGCCGCATTGCTACGGCTGGCTCGGCCTCGATGCGCGCGGCAACTGGTATCTGCGCGATGCGCCCACGCAGGCCGCCGGCCCCTTCGCGGCGTCGAAGGGCTCGATGGTCCGGCACGAGAAGCTGATCGAATTCATCCAGCGCAACTACGAGCGCGACGGGCAGGGCCAGTGGTTCTTCCAGAACGGGCCGCAGCGCGTCTATGTCGAGCTCGAAGCGACGCCGTGGATCTGGCGCGTCGCCGAGGACCTGTCGGTGCGCTCGCACGCGGGCGAGCCCGTCGAGCCCTCGGCCTGCCTGCTCGACGAGGACGGCAAGCTGTACCTCCTCGCGTCGATCGGCCTCGGCCTCGTGCACACGCTGGACGTCGGCCTGGCGTCGGAGGCGGTCGAGCAGGGCCGGTGGGTGCCCGAGGACGTCCGCGCGGCCGATCTGCCGGCCCGCTTCGGCTACGTGACGAGCCCGGCGGCCTCGCGCTGAGCGCCGCGCAGCCAAAAAAGAGTAAGCGTCTCGCGGCCCCATCTTGCCGGGGAGGCGATAACGGGTTACTGACCGCGCGCAGTGGTGGCAAGGCGACAAGACGCCGGGTTTTGCGGGGTGGTACGGGTCCGGCCACGGTGGCAGCATCCAGCCTCCTGAACTCGGGTCAAGGAGGTATCAATGTCTGAGCGAACGTCGCGACTTATTGCGTCCGGCGGCCTCGTCGTGGGTTCCGTTCTGGGTATGGCCGGGGCGTTCACGCCCTCTGTCCCAGTTCGCGGGGTGCTCTGGGGCCTCGATGGCATCACGCTAGTCGTTGCTGCCGCGCTTCTGGTGATTCACCACTTTCGCAAAGGTAACGACGTAGTCGCCGCCGGCTTTCTGGTGTACGTGGTCGGCCAGACGCTAGTCTTGTCCAGCGCTGCAATGGATCTTGCGGCTAGTGGTCCCGTGTTCGGGGCAGGAGCTGGCCTTTGGGCTGCATCGCTGTTCTTGCTGAGCGCGCCGAGAGTTGCGTCGCTCTGGATTCGCATCGTTGGTGTGGTTGCCGGCGCGTTGTTCCTGGTGGTCGCGATACGTCTACTCATGGGGCAAGCGCTAACAGCACTGTCAGAGCCATTTCCCTTCAATGCGTATCCGTTGTTAGTTGCCACCCTCGTAGGCTGGGCATGGGAGCGTTATCGCGGTGCCGCCTAACAACCGTAATGGTCCGACGACGGCCGTCCTGGCCTGACTCTCCCGTGCCCCGGTGGATGGAACCTCACCAAAAAAAAGAGCCCGCTGCTGCGGGCTCTTTTTTTTGGCGCGGGGGGCCGTTACTTGGCGGCGCCTTCCGCAGGCTTGGCTGCATCGGCGGTCGCGGCGCCCTCGGCCGGCGCGGCGGCGGCCTTGTCCGGCACCGGGAAGTTGGCGCCGCCGGCATTGGCCATGTAGACCACGGCGCGGCCGATTTCCACGTCCTCGAAATCGCCGCCGCCTTGCGGAGGCATCGCGTTCTTGCCCTTGAGCGCGTGGTCGAGCAGCGTCGCGTAGCCCTGGCCGATGCGGGGGCCCCAGGCCGCGGCGTCGCTGAAGTGCGGCGCGCCGGGAATGCCGGGGGAGCCATGGCAGGTCACGCACTGGGCCTTGAACACGGCTTCGCCGGTGGCGAGCGCACGGTTGGCGTCGCGGATCTCGATGGAGCCGACCTTCTTCAGGCGCTCGGCGACATCGCGGTCGCGCACGTCCTTCGACACGCCGGTGAGCGCCAGGCCCTCGCCCTGTGCCTCACCCGAGGGGCGGGTCCCCGAGACCACGTACGAGACCAAGCCCGCGATGATCAGGATGGGAGCGAGGAATGAGAAAAATACCGCTATCAGGAGTTGCCGGGGATTCTTGATCGGTCCGGTGTGGGCTTCTTCTGTGGCCTGGTAGTGCACTTCGTCGCTCATTGGGTCCTCAGTGTGGGGCTCGTCGGGGGCTTTTTAGATCACGGCGGATTATAGGGATCCCACTGCGCTCGCTTTGCGATCCGCGCGCTCGACCCGCGTGGGCGGGTGCGGGCCGACGAATCGGCAAGAATACAATTGCCAACGGCCACCGTCCCGGCATCGCGCGCCCTATCTCCCAGGCAATCCCATGTTCTCAGCGCATTATTGGAAGTTTCGCGCGTCTACCTGGAGCGCGTGGGCGTTGGTGCTTGCATGCCTCGCCGGACCGGCCTGCGCGCCGGCACGTGCCGCGCTGCCGGAGGAATATCCCTCGAACTACGGAGCCGTGGTTCTGGCCGCCCGCGACGAAGGCAAGGTCGTCGTGTACTCGACGACCGATCGGTCTGCCGTGGCGGCGCTTATTCACGACTTCGAGACTTTGTATCCCGGCGTCAAGGTCGACTACGAAAAAATCAACAGCCCGGAGCTTTACCACCGATACCTTTCCGAGACCGCGGCGAACCAGCCATCGGCCGACGTGCTTTGGAGTTCGGCGATGGATCTCCAGATGAAGCTCGCGAACGACGACTACGCGCAAAGATATCGGTCGCCCGAGGCGGACCACCTGCCGGAGTGGGCCGTGTGGCGCGATTCAGCCTATGGCACCACGTTCGAACCTGTCGTGTTCGTCTACAACAAGCGATTCGTCACGGGTTCGGATATCCCGCAGACGCATGCGGACTTCGCAAGGCTGATCACCACGCAACACGACAAGTACGCCGGCAACGTTGCCACATACGATCTGGAACGTTCGGGCGTTGGCCTTCTTTTCGCGACGCAAGACAGCCGCGTTCAGCCGGGTTTCTGGGACCTGGTCAAGGCGCTCCACGGCGCAGGGGTCAAGTACGAATCCAACACCTCGGTGATGGTGCAGCGGATCGTCTCGGGGCAATACTATCTGGGCTACAACCTGATCGGGTCCTACGCGATGACCCGGGCGCGCCGGGACCCTTCGATCGGGATCGTCCTGCCCAAGGACTACACACTGGTCATGTCGCGCATTGCCCTGCTGTCAAAAACCGCGCGGCATCCCAACGCCGGCAAGCTCTGGCTCGACTACCTCTTGTCCAAGCGCGGGCAGACCGTGCTGTCCACCCGAGCGGAGTTGTTCTCCATCCGCACCGACGTCGCCGGTGAATTCACCGCGGCCACGCTCCGACAAGAGCTCGGCACCTCGCTGAAGGCCATCGGCGTCGGGCCGTCGCTGCTCGTGTTTCTCGACCATGCCAAGCAAGCCGAGTTCATGCGGCGCTGGGGGCAAGACGCCGGAGCCAGCGCGGAGCTCAAGTAGCGTCCGGCGTCGAATCCGCAGGCTGCGGACCGGCCTCTTGCAGATGGATGCGCACCGCCAGGCCCACGCCGCTGCTGGGCGTGCGCAACTCGATGCGGGATCGATGGGCGATGCAGATGTCGCGCACGATGGACAGCCCCAACCCCGATCCGCCGACGGCCGAGCCGGGCGCCCGGTAGAACCGTTCGAAGACCTTGTCGCGCTCGGCGAGCGGGATGCCAGGCCCGTCGTCCTCGATTTCCAGGACGGGCCCGCCGCCGTCGCGATTCAGGCGAATCGCGACGCTTCCACCATGGCGACCATAGGCGATGGCGTTGTCGATCAGGTTCGCGATCAGCTCACGAAGCAGCAGTGCATTCCCCATGACGACCACCGGCTGCGGGGCGTCTTCCAGGCTCAGGTCCATCGATCTTCTTCTCGCCTTCGCGACGTACTCCAGCGCAGTGTCCAGCGCGAGTTCGCTCAGGTCCACAGGTGCAATGCGCTGGTCGTGCAGGACGTCCGGATCCAATCGTGCCTGCAAAAGAATCTGCGAGATCAGGCGTGCCAGGCGGTCGATGCCCGCTTGCGTGTCGATCAATGTCGCGCGGGACAACTCCGGTCGATTCTGTTGCACGCTGTATTCGATTTGCATGCGCATCTCGGCCAGCGGCGTGCGCATCTGGTGCGATGCGTCCATGATCAGCCGCTCCCGGCTCGCCAGCAGGTTCGCGACACGCCCCATGTGCAGATTCAGGGCCTGGATGAGCGGACGAACCTCCTTCTGGATGCCCGACGGATCGATCGGGCTGAGGTCCGACGGCTCGCGTTCGGTCACGCTGGCGTGCAAACGCCTGAGCGGCTCGAGGCCGCGGAGCAGACCGAACGCCACGAGCAGCCCTGCGGCCAGGATCAACAGCCCCTGTCGCGTCAGGCCTTCGATCAGGATCTCGCGCGACAGTGCATTGCGCGCTCCACCGGTCGCCGCGACGACGATCGTGACGGGCGCCGTCGGGTTGGCGCCGTAGACCTGCTTGTTCAGGGCCAGGAGATGGATGGTCTCGCCGCGATACTGCGCGGAATAGGCGACAGACTCTTGCGGCGGCACGGGCGCGCTTGCGGGCAGCGGCAGGTCGTCGTATCCCGTCAGCGTCTTTCCGTCCGGAGCGACGACGCGATAGAAGACGCGTTCCTGCATGTTCGATTCGAGCAGCTGGAGGGCGGCATACGGCAGATCCACGGCGATGCCGCCGTTCCTGACCTCGATGCCCTCGGCGATCGCATCCGCCGACGCCATGAGAAGACGATCGAACGCGAGGTTGGCCGTTGCCACCGCGGTTCGATTGCTGAACCATGCATTGACCAGCAACAGGAGCAGCAGCGGAATCAGCAGCCAGCGCAGCAGCTGAAATTGCAGGCTGTCAGCCTGCTTCCAGAACATATCCCAGGCCGCGCAGAGTGACGATCGAAACGCCGGTTTCGTGGAGTTGCTTGCGCAGTCGATGGATGTAGATCTCGACCACGTCCTGGCCGGTCGTCGCATCCAGCGAGAACACGCGTTCGTACAGCGCGGCCTTGCTGACGGCCTTGCCCATTCGCATCAGCAGCACTTCCAGCACGGAGTGCTCCTTGGGACGCAGCACGAGCCTGCGGCCGTGCAGCGTGAAGAGTCGTCCGCTGGTCTCGTACTCCAGGGGGCCGAGTTTGACTTTCGGGGTGCTCACGCCGTGCGCCCTGCGCATGACCGCAGCCAGTCGCGCCTCGAGCTCGGAAAAGTCGAAGGGCTTGGCGAGATAGTCGTCGGCGCCGAGGTTCAGGCCCTTGACGCGCTCTTCCAACTCGCCCCGGGCCGTCAGGATGACCACCGGCGACGAGTTCCGGCGTTCGCGGGCACGCTGAAGCACGGCCAATCCACCCATGCCCGGCAGCGACAGGTCAAGCACGACCGCGTCGTAGCTTTCCGTGCACAGCAAGGCGTCCGCCTGGACGCCGTCGTGTACTTCGTCGACGGCGAATCCACGTTGGCCTAACGCCTTACTCAACCAGGAGGCCAACTTGAGACTGTCTTCGACCAGCAGCAAACGCATTTTGTGGGGGCACTGAATCGCGCGGCGCGCGCATTTGGGACCCGATATTGGGCGTGCACGCAGCGGCGGTGATGGTCGGTGTTTTCCCGAACCCGAACCAAAGTAAAGCGGCGCGAAAGGTCGCAAAAACAGAATCCGCCGCGTGCAACGCCAAGGGCGGCGCACTGACAACAACCCCCACCCGTACCGTCAAAGAGTCGAGGAGAAGACCGCGTGAAGAAGACCGCATTGTGCAGCGCCATTCTGGCTATTTATTCGATATCGGCGCCTGCTTTCGCCGACCAGGTTGCCGACCTGAAGGCAGAGATCGCGGCTCAGAAGCAGGCCGCAGAGGCCCAGAAGCTGCGGCTCGACGCGCTCGAGCAGAAGCTCAACGCGGTGCAGACGCAGCAGCAACAGCAACAGCAGCAGATCTCGGCCGCTCCCGTCGCGGCGCCCGGTGCCCTGCCTGAAGGCGTGAGCTTCGAGCGCGGCAAAGGCCTGAGCTACGCCACGCCGCAGGGCAGCGTCTCGCTGTATGGCCTGATCGACGTGACCTACGTTCACACCAACAACGCGGACAAGGACGGCAACAGCGTGACTTCTCCGCGCGTTGCATGGTTCAGCGGCAACCGCTGGGGCCTGACCGGCAGGCGCGCCATGGGCGACAGCGGCCTGGATACGATCTTCAAGCTCGAGAGCGAGTTCGAGAGCCAGACCGGCTCCGACGACACGCCGGGCGTGACCTTCAATCGCGACGCCTGGGTCGGCGTGCAAAGCGATGCGTTCGGCAAACTCACGCTGGGTCGCCAGAACGCCATTGCCCGCGATCCGATCTCTTCGGGCATCTACGGGGATCCATACGGCCCGGCTGCGCCGACCCTCGAAGAGGGCGGCTACACCAACAACAACAACTTCAAGCAACTGGTCTTCTACGCGGGCAGCGCCACGGGCACGCGACTGGACAACGGCGTCGTGTACAAGAAGAAGTTCGACAACGACCTGTACCTCGGCGCGGCATATCAGTTCGGCGGCGTGCCGGGCAGCTTCTCGCAAGGCTCGACGGAAACGCTGACGCTCGCTTATGCAGGCGGCGCGTACAACCTGGCCGGCTTCGCCACATCGGCCAACGTGGACGGCCGCACCAACCGCTCATACTCCGTCGGCGGCAACTACACCATCGGCCCTGTCAGGCTGAATGCCGGCTACTACCACTACACGGCGGAGCAAGGGCTGCTCGGCAGCCGGACCGACAATGCCTACACCGTCTCGGCCAAGCTCGCGCCCAAGGGCAGCAAGTTCGACTATCAGCTGGGCTACCAGAACATGAAGGCCGACAACGCGGCCGTCAACGCCGGCGGCAATGTCCTGAACGCGTTCTCGAACACCAGCCTGGCGACGGCGACGGCCACCGGCAGCCGTGGCACAGTCTACGGGTCGACGTTCTACCACTTCGACAACATCACGGAGGTCTACCTCGCCACCGACTACCTCAGGCTGAGGGATGGCTACAAGGTTGCCAACACCCACGGCTTCGGAAGCCAGTGGGAGTTCGGCGTCGGCCTGCGCACCCGGTTCTAGTCGACACTCGCGGACTTGGGCGGCGGCCGGCTTCAAAGTCACCTTATCAAGGAATGAAAGCTCCAGCCTTGCGCCTTCGCGGCCGACAAGCCTCGATGTGGTCGCCGAGCGCGGAGGCGTCACCTGAAATCCCAGACGCCTCGTGAATCCTTCGAAAACTTAAACAGAAAACCCCGAGATATCGAATGCAACGACGCACCGTCCTTCAAGCCGCCGGTCTGATGACCGTCCTCTCGCCCGCCTGGGCGCAGGAAAAATATCCGTCCAAGCCAATCACTTTCGTCTGCCCTTACGCGGCCGGCGGCGGTTCGGACCAGCGATCACGGCAGATTGCCCGCTTCATCTCCGCGGAGCTGGGGGTTCCGGTCATCGTCGAGAACAAGCCGGGTGCCGGCGGCAACATCGGCACCGACTTCATCGCCAAGGCCAAGCCGGACGGCTATGTCATCGGGATGGGGAATTTCGCCCCGCTCTCGGTGAACGAGGCGATGTTTCCCAAGCTTCCCTTCAACCCGGCCAAGGACCTGGTGCCGATCTGCCTGATCGAAAAGGGACCGCTGGCCCTCACGGTGCGTCCCGACTCGCCCTTCAAGAGCGTGAAGGACATCATCCAGGCGGCGAAAGCCCATCCCGGCAAACTGTCGTTCGCATCGGGGGGCCTGGGCGGATCTCACCATCTTTCGGGTGAACTGTTCAAGTCGACCGCGAAGATCTCGATGACCCACATCCCGTATCGAAGCGGGGCGCTCGCGACGACCGACCTGCTGGGCGGACAGGTCGACATGATGTTCGAGCAACTCTATTCCGCAGCGCCGAACATCCAGGCCGGGAAACTGCGGGCCCTGGCCATCACCAGCACCAAGCGCTCCCCTCTGTTCCCGGAGGTCCCGACGATGATCGAGGCCGGCGTGCCGGGCTTCGAAGTCGAGAACTGGCAGGGCCTGATCGCACCCGCAGGCACGCCGAAGGCCATCGTCACGCTGTTGAACGGCGTCGTGAACAAGGCGCTTCAGGATCCCGAGATCCGCAAGCAGATGCTCAGCCAGGGCAACGAGGTGATGGGCGGGACACCGGAGCAGTTCGCAGCCTACGTGGCTGCCGAAACCGCCAAGTGGAGCAAGCTCGTGAAGGCAGCCGGCATCAAGCCGGAGTAGGCTGGCCGGGATCTGATCGCGGGCGTCGCGCTTCGGCAACAGCGTGACTTCTCCGCGCGTTGCATGGTTCAGCGGCAACCGCTGGGGCCTGACCGGCAGGCGCGCCATGGGCGACAGCGGCCTGGATACGATCTTCAAGCTCGAGAGCGAGTTCGAGAGCCAGACCGGCTCCGACGACACGCCGGGCGTGACCTTCAATCGCCACGCCTGGGTCGGCGTGCAAAGCGATGCGTTCGGCAAACTCACGCTGGGTCGCCAGAACGCCATTGCCCGCGATCCGATCTCTTCGGACATCTACGGGGATCCATACGGCCCGGCTGCGCCGACCCTCGAAGAGGGCGGCTACACCAACAACAACAACTTCAAGCAGCTGGTCCTGGCCGGCTTCGCCACATCGGCCAACGTGGACGGCCGCACCAACCGCTCATACTCCGTCGGCGGCAACTACACCATCGGCCCTGTCAGGCTGAATGCCGGCTACTACCACTACACGGCGGAGCAAGGGCTGCTCGGCAGCCGGACCGACAATGCCTACACCGTCTCGGCCAAGCTCGCGCCCAAGGGCAGCAAGTTCGACTATCAGCTGGGCTACCAGAACATGAAGGCCGACAACGCGGCCGTCAACGCCGGCGGCAATGTCCTGAACGCGTTCTCGAACACCAGCCTGGCGACGGCGACGGCGACCGGCAGCCGTGGCACGGTCTACGGGTCGACCTTCTACCACTTCGACAACATCACCGAGGTCTACCTCGCCACCGACTACCTCAGGCTGAGGGATGGCTACAAGGTTGCCAACACCCACGGCTTCGGAAGCCAGTGGGAGTTCGGCGTCGGCCTGCGCACCCGGTTCTGATCGACGCGGCGCACAGGGCGGGGCGGCGCGCGCTATCGCGTGGCCCAGCCCCCGCCCAGCGTCTTGAACAGGGCGACCTGGTTCTGCAGTTTCGACTGGCGCGCCTGCGCGGTGGCCAGTTGCGCCATGTACAGCGAGCGCTGCGCGTCCAGCAGGTCGAGCCCGCTCGCGATGCCGTTGCGATAGCGCATGTCCGACAGCTTGAAGCGGATCTCTTCCGCGTTGGCCTGCGCGATCAGGGCCCGCAACTGTTCGTCGTAGGTCGCCTGCCCGGCGAGCGCATCGGCGACTTCGCGGAACGCAGTCTGGATCGCCTTCTCGTACTGCGCCACCGCGATGTCGCGCTCGACGTTCGCCGAGTCGAGCCCCGCGCGGTTGCGGCCCGCATCGAAGATCGGCAGCGTGATCGCCGGCGCGAAGCTCCAGGCCTTGGAGCCGCTCTTGAAGAGCCCCGAGAACTCGTTGCTCGCGGTGCCGATCGACGAGGTCAGCGTCACGCGCGGGAAGAACGCAGCCCGCGCCGCGCCGATGTTGGCATTGGCCGCAATCAGCTGCTGCTCGGCCGCGCGGATATCGGGCCGCTCGGTGAGCAGGTCCGAAGGCAGCCCCGCGGGCAGGTCCTGGATCGGCGTGAGCGCCTGCAGGCCGGCCGCGCTGCCGGCAAACGCCTCCGGCGGCACCGGCGCGCCGAGCAGCAGCGCGAGCGCGTTCTCGTCCTGCATGCGCAGGCGTTGCTGCGCCGCATAGGCAGCGCGCGCGGTCTCGGCCTGCGACTCGGCATTGCGATAGTCGATCTCCGAGGCCACGCCGTTGTCGAAGCGCAGCTTGGTGAGGCGGAGCGACTCGTCGCGCGTCTCCATCGTCTGGCGCGTGATCTCGAGGAACTCGTCGTCGCTCAGCACCGTGAGCCATCCGGTGGCGACCGCGCTCACGAGGCTGATCTGCGCCGCCTTGCGCGATTCCTCGGTGGCGAGGTATTGCGCGAGCGCCGCGTCCTTCAGGCTCGCGATGCGGCCGAAGAAATCGATCTCCCACGAGGTGAAGCCGACGCCGACCGTATCGACCTCCGACACATTGCCGATACCTGTCACCGAGGGCCGCTGCCGGGTCTGGGTCGCCGATGCATTGAGCGTCGGGAACAGCGCCGCGCGCTGGATCTGGAACTGCGCACGCGCATTCTCGATGTTGAGCACCGAGACGCGCAGGTCGCGGTTGTTGGCCAGCGCGATCTCGATCAGCTTCGCGAGGCGCGGATCGGTGAAGTAGTCCTGCCAGGCGATGGTCGCTGCCGGCGGCTGCTGCGCCGCCGGCGCGGCCGTGTTCGGGAAGGCCTGCGGCACCGGCAGCTCCGGACGCTGGTACTTGGGTGCCAGCGAGCACGCGCTCAGGAACAGGGCCGCGCCCGCCGCGACGGCGGCGAGGCGGATGCTGGGGGTGTTCTTCATGTTGCTTCCTCGATGCCTGCCGCCTCGGCGTGGCGCTTGTCTGCCAGGTGCTGGCGTTCGCTGCCCTTGAAGAGCGTGCGAACCACCACGAAGAACACCGGCACGAAGATCACGGCCAGCGCCGTGCCGGTCAGCATGCCGCCGAGCACGCCGGTGCCGATCGCGCGCTGGCTCGCCGAGCCCGCTCCGCTGGCCAGCGCCAGCGGCACCACGCCGAGGCCGAAGGCCAGCGAGGTCATGATGATCGGGCGGAACCGCAGGTGCGCCGCGGCCAGCGCCGACTCGATCACGCCCTTGCCCTGCGCCTGCAGGTCCTTCGCGAACTCGATGATCAGAATCGCGTTCTTCGCCGACAGGCCGATGATCGTGATCAGGCCCACCTGGAAGTACACGTCGTTCGAGAGGGATCGGATCAGCGTCGCCAGCAGCACGCCGAGCACGCCCAGCGGCACCACCATGATCACCGACAGCGGAATCGTCCAGCTCTCGTACAGCGCCGCCAGGCACAGGAACACCGCCAGGATCGCGAAGCCGTACAGGATGATGGCCTGCGAACCCGCGAGCTTTTCCTCGCGCGACTGGCCGGTCCATTCGAAGCCGAAGCCTGCCGGCAGCTGCGCCGCCATCTTCTCCATCTCGGCCATCGCGGCGCCCGAGCTGTAGCCCGGTGCGGCCGAGCCCGAGATGCGCGCCGCCGGATAGCCGTTGTAGCGCACCGTCTGCTGCGCGCCCGTGACCCAGCGCGTGCTCGCGAAGGCCGACAGCGGCACCGGCACGCCCTTGGTGTTGCTCGCGTTGAGCCGCAGCAGGTCTTCCGGCTGCATCCGGGCCGGCGCATCGGCCTGCACCACCACGCGCTGCAGGCGGCCCCGATTCGGGAAGTCGTTGACGTAGGACGAACCCAGCGCCGTCGACAGCGTCGTGTTGATCGCATCGAAGGTCACGCCCAGCGCGTTCGCCTTGTCGCGGTCGATGTCGATCTGCAGCTGCGGCGCGTCTTCGAGGCCGTCCGGCCGCACCTGCGTGAGCAGCGGGCTCTTGCTCGCCATGCCCAGCATCTGGTTGCGCGCGTTGATCAGCGCCTCGTGCCCCGCGCCCGAGCGGTCCTGCAGGCGGAAGCTGAAGCCGCTCGCGTTGCCGAGTTCAGGAATCGGCGGCGGGCTGAGCGGGTAGATGAAGGCATCGCGGATGCTGGAGAGCGCCCCGAAGGCGCGGCCCGCCACCGCATCGGCCGAGTGCTGCGGGTCCTTGCGCTGCTCCCAGTCCTTGAGCGTCACGAAGGCGAGGCCCGCGTTCTGCCCCTGGCCCGAGAAGCTGAAGCCCAGCACGGCGACCATGTTCTCCACTTCCGGCTGCTTGAGCACGTAGTCCTCGACGCTCCCCATCACCGACAGCATGCGCTCCTGGGTCGCGCCCGGCGGGAGCTGCACGTTCACGATGATGTAGCCCTGGTCTTCCTGCGGCAGGAAGGAGGTGGGCAGGCGGCTGTAGACGAGCGCCACCGCGCCGATGATCGCCGCGTAGATGATCAGATAGCGCGCCGCGCGCTTGAGGATGCGCGCCACCAGGCCTTCATAGCCCTTGGCCGTGCGCGTGAAGCCGCGGTTGAACCAGCCGAAGAAGCCGGTCTTCTCGTGGTGATGCCCCGCCTCGACGGGCTTGAGCAAGGTCGCGCACAGCGCCGGCGTGAGCGACAGCGCCATGAAGGCCGAGAAGCCGATCGACGCCACCATCACCGCCGAGAACTGGCGGTAGATGTTGCCGGTCGAGCCCGCGAAGAAGGCCAGCGGCACGAACACCGACACCAGCACCACCGTCACGCCGATGATCGCGCCCGAGATCTGCTTCATCGCCTTGCGCGCGGCTTCGAGCGGCGGAAGACCTTCCTCGCTCATGATCCGCTCGACGTTCTCGACCACCACGATCGCGTCGTCCACCACGATACCGATCACCAGCACCATGCCGAACATCGTCAGCACGTTGATCGAGAAGCCCAGCGCCAGCAGAATGGCGAAGGTGCCCAGCAGCGAGATCGGCACCACGATCGTCGGGATGATCGTGTAGCGCCAGTTCTGCAGGAACAGGAACATCACCAGGAACACCAGCGCGATCGCCTCGAACAGCGTCTTCACCACTTCCTTGATGGAGATGCTCACGAAGCGCGAGCTGTCGTAGGGAATGGTCCACTTCACGCCCTGCGGGAAGAACTTGGAGAGCTCGTCCATCTTGGCGCGGATCAGCTTGGCCGAGTCCAGCGCGTTGCCGCCCGGTGCGAGCTGCACGCCGATACCCACGGCGGACTGGCCGTTGAGGCGCGCCGACGTCGCATAGGCCTGGCCGCCCAGCTCGATGCGCGCCACGTCGCGCAGCC
This sequence comes from Variovorax sp. HW608, assembly GCF_900090195.1. NCBI lineage: Bacteria > Pseudomonadati > Pseudomonadota > Betaproteobacteria > Burkholderiales > Comamonadaceae > Variovorax > Variovorax sp. HW608. The sequence goes on along the minus strand of NZ_LT607803.1, from coordinate 3,353,765 downwards.
GCACCGACGAGCCGTCGGTATTCGCGCGCAGCACGATGTTGCGGAACTGCTCGACGTTCGAGAGCTGGCCGTTGACCACCACCGTGGCCGAGATCGCCTGCCCCGGCACGTTCGGCAGGTCGCCGATCACGCCCGACGACACCTGCGCGTTCTGCGCCTTGATCGCGTTGTTCACGTCGGCCGCCGACAGGTTGTAGCCCTGCAGCTTGGCCGGATCGATCCACACACGCATCGAGCGCTCGGTGCCGAACAGCTGCGCCTGGCCGACGCCGGAGATGCGCTGCAGTTCGGGCACCACGTTGCGCGAGGCGTAGTCGCCCAGCGCGATCGTGTCGTAGGCCGGGTTGTCCGACGAGAGCATCGTGAACAACAGGAAGTTGTTGCGCGACTTGTCGACGCGCACACCCTGCTGCGTCACCGCCGCGGGCAGGCGCGGCGTGGCGCGCGACAGCCGGTTCTGCACGTCCACCTGCGCGAGGTCGGGGTTGGTGCCGGTCTCGAAGGTGATCGTGATCGTGCCGGTGCCGTCCGCCTGCGCGACCGACTCCATGTAGATGAGGCCGGGCGAGCCGTTCATTTCGCGCTCGATCACCGACAGCACGCTGTCTTCCAGCGTCTGTGCCGACGCGCCGGGGTAGGCGGTGGTGACCACGATCGCGGGCGGCGCCACGGGCGGGTATTGCGAGATCGGGAGCTGCGTGATCGCCACGCTGCCCATCACGATGATGAACAGCGCGATCACCCACGCAAAGATCGGTCGATCGATAAAGAACTTGGCCATGCGGGCGGGCTCCTTACTCTTTCTTCTTCTTGTCGTCGGCAGGCGCCGGATCGGCTGCCGCGGCCGCCTGGGCAGCCGGCGACGCTGCGCCTGCGGGCTTCCACGGCACCGCCTTCACCGGCGTGCCGGGCGGCATCATCTGCATCTTCTGGAAGCCGTCGACCATCACCTTCTCGCCGGCCTTCAGGCCGTCGATCACCACCCACTGGTTGTCCTGCGCGGCGCTGATCTTGACGGTGCGTTTGTTGAGCTTGCCGTCATCGGCCACCACCGTGACCGTGTCGCCCTGCTGCGTGCGCGTCACCGCCTGCTGCGGCAGCGTGATCGCGTCGGAGGCCTGCGCCTGCTCCACGCGCACCCGCACGTACAGGCCCGGCAGCAGGTTCTTGTTCGGGTTCGGCACCTCGGCGCGCAGCGTGACCTGGCCGGTGGTCGAATCCACCGTCAGGTCGGAGAACAGCAGCCGGCCGGGCAGGGGGTATTCGCTGCCGTCTTCGAGCACCACGCGCACGCTGGCCGCGTTCGGGCCTTCGGCGCGCTTGAACTGGCCGGCCTCCATCTGGCGGCGCAGGCGCATCACGTCGGTGGCCGACTGCGTGAAGTTCACGTAGATCGGGTCGATCTGCTGGATCACCGCGAGCTGCGTCGTTTCGCCCTGGCCCACCAGTGCACCTTCGGTGACCAACGCGCGGCCGATGCGGCCCGAAATCGGCGCCGTCACCTGCGCGTAGCCCAGGTTGATCTTGGCCGTCGTCAGCGCCGCGCGGCTCACGCCCACGTCGGCCTCGGCCGTCTTCTGCGCGGCGACCGCGTTGTCGTATTCCTGCTTGCTGACCGCATTGGCCGCCACCAGCGGCTTGTAGCGCTCGGCCAGCGCCTTGGCCTGCACGGCATTCGCTTCGGCCCGCGTGAGGCTGGCTTCGGCGCTGCGCGCGGCGGCGGCATAGGGCGCCGGGTCGATGCGGAACAGCAGCTGGCCGGCCTTCACGTCGCTGCCTTCCTTGAAGACCCGCTCCATCATGATGCCGGCCGCACGGGCGCGCACCTCCGAGACGCGCGAGGCCTCCAGCCGTCCAGGCAGCTCGGTCACCAGGCCAACGCTGGTCGGCGTCGCGACCACCACGCCCACTTCAGGCGGCGGCGGTGCCGCACCGCCATGGCCGCCGGCTGCGGGGGCTTCGCCCTTGCCGCAGGCCGCGAGCGTCAGCAGCACGGCGGTGGCGGCGACAGCGCCCGCCAGGCGCGGCGAAAACAAAAAGGGGCGCGAAACATGCAGGTTGGGCATGCGAATCCTTTGTATCGAGGACGGGGGACAGCGCTGGTTCGCGCGCGGGCCTAAAGCAACACGGCGAAGTTGGCTATCCGGGAAAGGGCGCTAGTTTACATACATTCGTGCATGTATAGTGACAGCCTTTACGCGCGAGGGGCGATTTTAGAAACGGGAGCCAAAAATGGTGAGACGCACAAAGGAAGAAGCCCAGGAGACCCGCCAGCGCCTGCTCGACGCGGCCGAGGTGCTGTTCCAGTCGCAGGGCGTATCGCAGACCACGCTGCAGCAGATCGCCCAGCAGGCCGGTGCCACGCGCGGCGCCATCTACTGGCACTTCAAGGACAAGGCGGATCTCTTCAACGCCATGATGGACCGTGTCACGCTGCCGTTGGAGGCCGCCGTGCAACAGGTTGCAAAAGATGGTTCGATGGAGGGCGTCGAACGCATGATGGTCGAGGCCCTCCAGCTCGTGACCACCGACCCCCAGATGCGCCGCGTGTTCGAGGTCGCGACCCACAAGGTCGAATACACGCACGACATGCAGTCGGTGCACCGCCGCCACCTGGACGCGCGCAACGAATGCGTGGTCGACTTCGAGAAAGCCATGGTCGCCGAGGCCCGCCGCTCGCGCATCAAGCTGCCCATCCCGGCCGCCGACGCGGCCAGCGGCCTGCACGCGCTGATCGACGGGCTGATCAAGAACTGGCTGCTCGACCCCGAGGCCTTCGACCTCGTCGAGACCGGGCGCCGCACCTTCCGCGTCTACCTCGCGGGGCTGGGTTTCGGGAAGCCCGAGCCAAGCTGCGGCTGATAGGCGATAATGTCGGTCTTCCGACCACGTCGGAGCCCAGATCCTCGCTGTATTTCAACGGATAGAATTCGGCCCTCCGAAGGCTGAGATCCAGGTTCGATTCCTGGCGGCGGGACCAGATACATAAGGAATCCGGAAGAGTTTTGGCTCTTCCGGATTTTTTGTTTTGGGCGTGGCGTCTGACAGGACTTCGTCAGGCGCATGCATGATCTGCCGGAGACTGCGAGAAGTCTTTGGCTGGTTGGTGCCAGTTGACGGCGATACGCTTGTTCCACGGAACTCAAGATCTGAGCAACTATGGGATCGCCGGGGCTTACAACTGCACCCAAGGTCACAATGAACCGGGATTGCTCCTCCAGTCGTCGATCAGGTCCCCTTTGAGTCGGCGAAACTCCGCTTCGAGCGCTGTTTCCTCCGCGTGCTCCCACGGCTCCACGTTGGCCCCCCGACTCAGGTTTCAGAAGAATCAGTTCGTGCAGTGCGCCTTCTTCCGCCTTGTGCAGTTGGAACCTCTGCTGCACCAGTTTCAGCACCCGCTCCTGCGCCGTCTTGCCCACGGTCTGCAAGGTCGCCCCCCGGTCGTTATCCGCCTGCGGGGTCCGCTGTCTTCTTGGGCAGCTACGTTGCCCAGTGCTTCCGGGTCGCCGCGCCCATCGTCCCTCGCCCTTTCGTTCTCGTGGGTATCTGCTCCGGCCTCGGCTTCGTGTCCACCCTGATCGTCGAAGGATTGCCGACGGCCGGGTCTTGGGCACTGTCAGCGCTCCTTGGACCGCGGCGCCCGATTCGCATCGGCGAAGTCGATCATGTCGGCCATGTAGGCGCCGACCCCCTCGATCGTGCCCTTGTACTTCTCGGTGCCGGGCCCCTGCTTCGCAGAAACGAATTGGAGTACCCGCGTCTGTGCTTCGGCCAAACGGGTGCGGGTAGACGGATGAGATGAAGACTCGGGCGATGCGTAAGAGACGATCACCTGGGTCGTGACCGTCATCAGCAAACCGAAATACGAAATCGGGGAGGCTGCGAATCCCTCCTCGTCCGCATTGATGATGTCCATGGCGCATTTGTCGGCGTCGAGCTCAAGCTTGTGCCTGGCGATGGCTTGGCTAGCGACGGGTTGCTTAAGAATCGAATCGATCTTCGAGCCGTGGTCTAGACCGAAATGGCAGCGCTCGTGGAGGCTAAGAAAATTAAGTGCAACCAGGAACAAATTCTGTTCACGCTTCTTGAAGTCAGGATCGGCCAGCAGCCCGTCGTACCGCGATGCCTCCACGCCGCTCTCCAGCGCATCTTTTTGTACCTGCTGGATCGGGTTGATGCTGAGCTTGGCACCCTGAGTGATGAACTGCTGCATCAATCCCCGATGTAGGGCCATCTGGTCTTTCGGGTTGAGGGTCGCACCCGCGACAATTGCGCGCGATTGGCCCATCAGTAAGCCAATCATTTGAATACCAAACACGACTCCAGTGCCGTAGACGGACAAGGAATCGAAGGTGCCGGGGTTGTCACAAACAACGAACTTAAGCCCAACGTTTCGTTCAACAAAGGACTTCGGCAGTGCTCCGGTGGCCGCCAGGCGCTCGGACTTTTCCTTAAGCAGCCGCTGGTACTTTTCCTCAAAGACAGCGCTTACGATTGCATTGGCTTCCGGCTCGGTGTACTCACGTTTGCATAGAACCGAGCTAAGAGCTTATCCGTAAATTATGTTGACGTCGGCAGGCACTTTGCGGAAGGCGATGATGGCGGCGGCGAGATGGTTGAGCGCGACAAAGCTGCGCTCGAGTTTCTCGTAGCGCACGAGAAGCTTGCGGAAGCGGTTGAACCAGCTATGGCAGACCTCGACGACCCAGCGGCGGGCTTTCTTGTTCGGATCGCGATGCTTGATATCGGCTTCGGTGCGTCGACCAACGACGTGAGGGATGTAGCCGTGGTCCTCGATAGTGCGACGGTGCTCGGCTCCGCGGTAGCCCGCGTCGGCGCACAGATGCTTGTTTCGCCGATGTGGCGGATCCTTGCGCTTGACGACGATGGTGCTGAGCACATCGTCAAGGCGCTTGCAGTCATGGACGTTGGCCCCGGTCACGACGAGCGACAACGGGACGCCACGGCCGTCCACCAACAGGTGGCGCTTGCTGCCCTTTTTTCCCCCGATCCGTCGGGTTGCGGCCGACGGCTTGCTGTGCCAGCGGCGCCTTCATCATCGCGCCGTCCACACTCTGCCAGCGCCAGGCAATGCCCTGCATCTGGTCGTACTCGGCCAAGCCCGCCTTCCACAGAGCTTCGAAGAATCCCGCGGCTTCCCACTCAAGGAATCGCTTGTGGATGGCGCTCGCGCTGCCGAAGCGCTCCTTGGGCAGCGCCTTCCACTGGCAGCCCGTGCGCAGCACGTAGACGATTGCCTCGAACACCAGTCGAGCCGGCTTGGCTGGTCGACCGGCCCCTGGCTTGCGCACGTAGACCTTGTCTGCCGCCGAGCGCGCGGGAATCAGCGGCTCCACCCGCTGCCAGAACTCATCGGTCACCACCCACGACTCAACACGTTTCGCCAAGATTTCAATCCAGCGCCGCGCCCAATGCGGCTCGGATCGACAGTTTACCTAATTACGGATAAGTTCTAAATCCACTTGCTGCGTAAGCCGGCATCGCAACGGCCATGATGGTCGCACAAAGCAGTCCGCCGTTCAGCGCATTTTGTAGGTTCATTTCGGGCCTTCTTTCTGACCCTGAAGGTCCGGCGTGACGGCGAGGAAGAGTTCGGGCGACGCGCTGAGAACGGCCAGTTCGGGAGTCTTCAGGTACGCGGCGTACGGCGCCGGGTTCGACGTGCGAAGCTTTCGGTAGACCGCAAGCGTGTCGGCGTGCCCGGTGCCGGCCAGCTTGTTCGTCAGGCACACCTCGTAGGTTTCACCCTGGAGGATTTCGGACTGGCACCTCTCGATGAGTTCCCGGTACTTCACAAGATCGACCTGCCACTTCATTTCGCCGAGCCAGGCGGTGCGGGCGCCGGCATCGTTCAGCACGCCGGGACCGGGTGTCGAGATTCGCTCCTCCATGTCACGCATCCACGCGCGATTTCCATCCGAGAGCTCTCTGCCGTCGAGACAGACGATCCATATCTGCTGTTCGGCGTGGTCGAAGGCGATGAACCGGTCCGCCAGCATCCACATGGCATCGGGTGTGGGCGCATCCTGGGCATGCTCGCCGTCCAGTTCGCCCTTGAGCTCATAGCCGAAATAGCCGACGTACCCGGCCGCGAAATCGAACGGAAGCGGCGGCCCTCCCGGAGGGCGCTTCGGAATGCGCTCTTCGATGTAGTCGAAGATGCTTTGCGTCCGAACCTCGATGCCTGCGCGTCGGTGGATCTCGAGCTGGCGCGTCCGCGACCTGTAGGTGATGCGTTCGCTGTTCGGACTGCTCGCATCGCCCATGTACGAGAAGCGCGCACCGCTGGCGTCGACAAGGCTGCTGTCCAGCCAGAACGCCTCGCTGCTGTCCGAGAACAGTTGCTTGAAGGCGACTTCAGGGTCGGGATATGCGTCGAGGCACCTTGCATGAATCGACTGGGCGCTTTCCTGGCGGAGCCTTGGCCGGCTTCGAATGGGGGCCAGGAGCTCGTGCGCGATGCGGCCGTCGCGCCATTCCTCGGTGAGCTCCCTGAAATTGCGCAGGAGCCGGGCTCCGTATTCGGTGCAGATCGACTCCGGATGGAACTGCACGCCCCACCAGGGCTTGCTGGCATGGCGCAGCGCCATCAACGTCCCGTCCGAGGTCCAGGCCAATGGTTGCAGCGTCGGCGGAAGATCGGTCACGGCGAGCGAGTGGTACCTCACCGCTTCGAACGGGTCGGGAATGCCCCGGAATAGATCGCTCCCGCAATGTGTGATGCGGTCGAGACGACCATGCATGGGACGAACGGCAAGCCCGACCGTGGCACCGCAGAAGTGTGCGATCGCCTGATGGCCGAGGCACACGCCGAGCACCGGGACGCGCGCGTGGCGCAGCGCGTCGGCAGACACGCCGAGATCGCTCGGGCGTTGCGGTCGGCCGGGCCCCGGCGAGATGACGATGTTGTCGAAGCCCAGGTCCTCCAGTTCGGCCCAGCTCATCTCGTCGTTCCTGACCACCGTTGGCGGCTGAGCGTTGCTCGCGGCCAGGTACTGGTAGAGGTTGTAGGTGAACGAGTCGTAGTTGTCGATCAACAGCGTGCGCATCTGGAACCCCCTGCATCGTGAGAGGTGGATGCTGGGGGAGCCTGGGAGGCGGGACAACTATCAAAGCGGGTAGGGGGACGGGCTTGCGGCTGGTGCCGGTGTGCGATAGGCGCCCGAATTTGCGCAGCAGCAGCTGCACAGTTGCCGTGGATCGGTCTTCGCTTTTTCATCGACACTCAAGACCCGCTTGCGCGACCAGCTTTGCTGCACGGTCTGTTCGGCGTACCAGGCGCGATCTGCGGCCGAATCCAACTGGGTCAGCAGGGTGACGATGTGGAACCACGGCAATTGGTCAGCAGGCTGCTGACCAAATTGGCCATCAGGGCAATGCTGGGCAAGGCGTTCGTGCCCGCGGGCCGGGGGCTCGTGGTCGAGCGCGACGGCGCCGTTGCGGGCTATCGCTACGAGCTGCTGGGCCACCTGCTCACGGGCAATTCCTTCGTCGAGCCCTACCGGGTCACGCTCTCCGACGAAGCCGGGCCCCATGCCGTGTTCCAGCATCCGGGGCTCAAGTTCATCCATCTGCTGTCGGGGGCAGTCCGGTATCGCTACGCAAGCCGCGCCATGGACCTCAAGCCCGGCGACTCCCTGTTGTTCGAGGCGACGGCGCTGCACGGCATCGAGCGGATTGCCGAGCGGCCGGTGTCCTACCTGTCGGGGACCGTATACCGTTGCTCGGGGTGGTTCTCCATTTCGGGAATGGTGTAGGCAAGCCGTCCCTCTGCGACCATCGGGGAGAGGTGATTCCGCACGAGCTTCTTGGCGTCTTGGCGCTCAAGCGCCGCGGCGAGCTCGCGGGAGCTCAACGGGCGCCATCGGCACAGGGCTTCAACGAGTCGGCGCACCTCTTCCTGGCGAGGTTTGGCGCCCGCGGCCTTGATTTGGGCCTGTATGGGCGCCGGAATGGGCACCAGGGGCTGGTGCCCATCGCCAGGAGGGGTGGTGCCCAAATCCCTGTGGGGCACCACCTCGGCGGCAGGGGGAGCCGCAATGGCCTCGAAAGCAGACCCAGGAAGGTAATAGGTCCGGCTGCCGCTGCCCTTCATGGTCAGGAGGTCCAGATCGCGCAGTCGCCGCAAATGGGTCGATGCGTTGAGTGTGTCCGTCCGGTTGATCGAGCGGTAGGCCGCATTGTCGATGGCTCCCAGCTCGCGGACGAAGACCAGGGCTCGCGCTTCCTCGTCGCTCAAAGGCTCCGGCGTCAGGCGTCGCAACCAGGAGAGGTCATCCTTGCCGAGGAAGTGGTGGAACAGAAAGGTGGCCACGAACTGGTCGGGCCGGCGGGTGGACTCGAAGGTCGGTGGCAGCAGGTCATGCTGGATCATCAGCTCCCGCATGGCGCGGATGCCGCTGCCTTTGGTTTCGGCCACATTGACCTCGTGCAGTACGGCCGCGATGCGAGGGTTGCGCGTCTCGCTACCGGGCTCGCCGAGCTGTTCTTCCGCCTTGATGGAATGCCCCGGGTTGCGGACTTCGAGCCGGTTGGCGTATCGGATGACTTGGATCGCGCCATGGATGCGGTAACTGCGGTGCATGACCGCGTTGACGATGGCCTCGCGGATGACCCGCAAGGGCAGGGTCGGTTCGTCCTCCCGCTCAAGCGCGCCTTCCGGGAGCGAGAAGCTTTGGAGAAGTTCGTCGCGAACGGCATTGGTTGCGCGCCGGATGGCGGTCAGCAGCGGTGCTCGTATTTCCATGGTGTCGAACCGGTGCGCAGGGTCTTCCACCCACTGACGGCCGGGCACCCGGATGTAGTCGATGCGCATCATGGGAAAGCAGCGCCGCAGCGACTGGGGCGTGCCGAAGAGCAGTAGGCCTGCGACCGTGGGCTTGAGCTCGCCTCCTTGCCGCACGACCGCCCCAAGTGAGCGCAGCAGATCCTGATCGTTCCAGGTGAGCTCTTCGGCGCTGGGATTGATTCTCTGACGTTGCCGGCGGTAGTCCTCGATAGCGGCTGGATCAGTGTCTTCGAGGTCTGTGTCCGCCAGAACCGCGCCGTCGAAGGTGTCGGTCTGGTGTCCGGCGTAGAGGGTGATGAGGTCGTCTTCGCTGCCTTCCTGATCGGTCGAGCCCACACGCCGAAAGGCACCCCTGGGGTCCCAGTTTGCTGAGGTAGATCGGCTTGTCGGTCGGTGCTGCCTCCGGCACGTAGACGACGATCACGGTCTTTCCCTGAATCGACTCCACTGATACGCGTAGCCGCAGCGGCCGATTGAAAACGCTGGCGCATTGGCTTGCCAGATCCGACTGAAGCTTGTCGGGGTTGCTCACCCCGACCACGTCGTACGCTGTGCCGAACATGTCGTCCAGGTCGCGCAGATCAGCGTGCGCACCACATGCATTTCCCACGTTGGACGCGGTGCGGCCTACCCGTTCGGGTAGTGCCGCGAGGCGGGGCGCTCCGGTGCAATGCCGGGTCGCGCAGGGGGAGGGGATGAGATGGAGATCATCACAGGCACGGCCGATAGCCTGCCCGCGGGGGTGCACACGGCCCTGGCCCGCTACCGTCATCGGGTCTTCGTCGAGATGCTGGGCTGGAGGCTCGCGTCGCGCGACGGCATGGAGCTCGATCAGTTCGACCGCCCCGATACCCTCTATGTCGTCGCACGTCGGCACCATGGCGAAATCATGGGCATGGCCCGCCTGCTGGCCACCGATCGACCTTACTTGCTGGGCGAGATCTTTCCGCAACTGCTCGGCGAAGTGCCGCCTCCCCGCACGCCCGCCGTGTGGGAGCTTTCGCGGTTCGCGGCCGTCGATTTCGCCGCTGGCCGTCGAGCGGATTCTGCGGAACGTGGGAATCAGTGCCCATCGCGCCGGTCCTCCGGTCGTGGTGGACGGTGCCCCTTTGATTGCGTGCTGGATCGAGGTGTGCCGATGATCTGCGTTTCGTCGTGCGGCACCAAAGCTTGTCGAGTGCGACACCAATTCCTGGGCACCGACCGGATAGCGCTCGTATCGGATCGGGAGGGGAGTGCGTAAGCTTCGGCAGTCGACGGGTCGCCGCTCGAGCCTGTGAGACGCGTAGGCCTGGTCGCCAAGATGGCAGCTCGCGCCTAAGACTTCCGCACCCGGGCCATGAGCCGACACTCATTGCCGCCCCCCCAACGAGGGGTCGGCAGCAACGCTGCTTGATCGCTTGGCGGCAAGCGGCGCGCGTGTAGGATGCCCCGATTCGCAAGAATAGAGCGCTCGATCATGAACTGTGCTCGCCGCCAACTCCTGTTGCTAATGGGCGCCGCTTACTGCGGTTGGGTGCAGGCCCAGGCGGGAGTTCGCGTCATCGGTGTTCTTGGCAACTCGCGGGACGATCCAGCAACGCAGGCGCTCGTGACTGCCATGGAGAAGCTGGGCTGGAACGAGGGTCGGAATGTCCGCTACGACTGTAGGCCGGGAAGCGACGATTACGAACGGCTTGGCGACGTTGCCCGCGCACTTCTTGCAGCCAAGGCAGAGGTTATCGTAGTGACAGCGGGTGTCACTGCCGCGCTGGCGGCGCGCCGGGCCACCGAAACTACACCCATCTTCGCTCTGGGTGTTGCAGACCCGGTGCGATTTGGCTTGGTCCGGAGTCTGGCCAATCCGGGCGCAAACGTGACAGGAATCGTGGCAACGACTCCGGCTTGGGGTAAGTATCTGGAGCTCGCCCGCGAGGCACTGCCGCGCGCCACACGACTCGCGCTCTTTGCCAACCCCGCCAATGTCGGCTTTGACGACTACGTGGCCCAAAACGAAGTGGCGGCCAAAGCCCTGGGGCTGCAACTCAAGGTACTTCGGGTTGCGGAAGAACCCCAACTCGACAGCGCCTTCGATACCTTGAATCGCGAGCGCGTGGACGTACTAGTTTTCGGGCCCGACCGGATCTTCATCCGTCATTTGGGCAAGCTGCTGAAACGCGCAGAGGAGCAGCAGTTGCCGGTGGTGGGACCGACCCGACAAGCTGCTCTGGCGGGCGCGCTGCTGTCCTACAGTCTCGACCCACGGGAAGTTTACGAGCGCAGTGCGGCATTACTCGACCGGATCTTGCGAGGCTCAAGGCCTGCCGACATTGCCTTTGAGCAACCCACTCGATACCTCCTCGTGGTCAATCTAGAAGCGGCGCGGCGCTTGGGCATCATCGTTCCGTCATCACTCATGCTTCGTGCCGACGAGGTGCTGCGATAGCCGGATGATCTGGCAGCGTTTGCGAGCTCCCGCTTTGATTTGGTGAGATGCCCGCTCAGCGCACGCTAGCCTTCCAGGTTATGACCCAGTCCGGCCATGAGCAGACCTTCGTCAACCTGATGCTAGAACCAATCTTGATGGTGCTCGCCGTAGCGGGCCTTTTCCTTTCATACTTTGTTGGGGGCATGCTGTATAGGCGCGGGAGGCGAATTCCAGCCATCGTCTCGCCTCTGTTCATTTTTCTCCCTACTGCTTTGATTTGTCTCGGGCAGATTAGGAGACTGACTGTCGCAGACGTAGGGGCGATTGTGGGTTTCGCATTGCTTATCTCGTTCTGCAACTGGCTCACTGACCGGGGCTGGTAGGTACCTGCGAGTCCACAGGCTTCGGAGCGCATCGGCTCCGCGAATGACCATCTTTTTCCATGTCGGGTGACCGCAAAGGGCCCGAAGCTCCGACGACCGCAACGGGCTACAGTCGGCCAAAAGCCGACCTTCGTGGGTGAGTCGCAACAAACCACTGTGGGCGCGTGCTCACTCCGATGCAGACAACAACAATCACCCCATGGCTGCACTATCAAAACAAATTGGCGGGGAGGAGGACGACGTCGTTCGCCCAATTCAAGACACGACCGCTTGTGGCGCGCCACGTGAGGAACTGGCCAGAACCAGACCTTCGCCAGCAGGTTAGATTTCCGCCCATGACACGTTCACGAACACCTCTCCAGGCCGCCGCAGGCAAGCTCATCGCAGCTATTCAGAAGGAGTGGGTCATCGAGTTTGGCCAGCCAGAGCGATATGCGAGCGAGAACGTGATGAACGAGGCCCACTTGCTGCTGCAGGCTGCTTCCAAGCCAGGATCAATCGCGAGCGTCATCGGTACGGGCTCCGTCTCCGAATTCTTGGGCGAGCAGTGGGTTCGAAACCACCCGCGAGTGATGCCGTACATCGAGGCGCTTGAGCGCGTTCAATGAGCAGCCAAGAGCCGCCCCTCGTTCATCAAGTTCACCCGACAAATGCGAATCGAGCGTCACCAACTTGCAAGTCTTCTGTATGGCTTGAGCGCCATCGGCCCGCTCACTGTTTGGTACTTGCTGCTATTCACCGCGGTTCCGGCCAGTCAGGGACCACTGGAACACGCGGCCGGTCTCACGGCCTACGTCTTCACCGAATCCGAAGCGCCATGGTTCTTCGTCGCCTTGGCCTTAACGCCCCTTCTCCTACTCGCACTCTGGACTTGACCCTGTTGCGCGGATGGGTTGGGGCTTGATTCTCAAGTCGGATTGATTGGCTGCGAAGACTTGTCCACCGGCGGCGTGGCGCATGCCACGCAGACGCCGACGGTGGTCAAGTCGTGTTCGAGGCGAGGCGGTCTACTTGGATTGCGTCGTGGTGGTTCCTTTCAAACGTCGCCGGCGAGATCTGTCCGAGTGCGCTGTGACGCCGGCGCGGGTTGTACCAGCCCTCGATGTAGGTGAACAGTGCCAGCCGTGCCTCGGTCTTGGACTGCCAACTGCGCCGGTCAATCAGTTCGCATTCGAGCGTGGCGAAGAAGCTTTCGGCCATCGCGTTGTCGTAAGCATCGCCGACGGTGCCCATCGACGGGCGCACGCCCATCTTCTTGCACCGTTCGCCGAAGGCGATGCTGGTGTACTGGCTGCCTTGGTCGCTGTGGTGGATCACGCCGTGGGCCTTGCGCTGTTGCAGCGCCATGTTCAGCGCCGCAAGCACCAGATCGGCGGTCATCTGCTCACCGATGGCCCAGCCCACGATGCGTCGGCTCCATACGTCCAGCACGATGGCCAGGAAGATGAAGCCCGCCCAGGTGGGCACGTAGGTCATGTCTGCGACCCACAGCTTGTTGGGTCCACCGGCAATGAACTCGCGCTTGACCAGATCGGGTGCCGGGCGTTGTCGCTCGTCGCGCCGCGTGGTCACGACGAAGCCGCGGCGTCGACTGACGCCTCGAATCGCATTGACACGCATCAGCCGAGCCACGCGCTTTCTGCTGATGCGTGTCCCTTGGTCGATCAGTTCGGCGCGCACGCGTGGCATGCCGTAGGTGGCGTCGGATTCGGCGTGGATGACCTGGATTCGCTCCACCAGCACCGCGTCGTCGATCAAGCGCCTCGACGGCGGTCGATCTCGCCACGCGTAGTAGCCACTCGCGGAAACCTTGAGCACGCGGCACATCGTATGCACTGGAACCTTGGCCTGGTTCGCACTCACGAGTTCGTAGACCCGATGGATGTCTTCTCGCCTTTGCCGGCGAACCAGGCCGTAGCCTTTGCCAAAATATCCCGCTCAAGCTTGAGTTGTCGGTTCTCTCGGCGCAACCGCACGAGTTCCTCGCGCTCGGCGCTGCTCAAGACGTCCTTGCCGCGTGCGGGCTTGCCACTGTCGGCGGCCGCTTGCGCCACCCAAGTCGAGATGCTCTGGGCAGTGCAGCCGAACTCACGCGCGAGCTGCGAGGGCGTTCGGCCAGCTTGGACCAGCTCGACCATCTGACGGCGGAATTCCGCCGGGTACGGAGGCTTCGATGCAGGCATATCGGACTCCTTCTTCCGTAAGGATCGGGTGTCCGCGAAATCGGGTCAACTTCACTCGCTGCTTCATTCTGGCGACGCACTCCCGCAGGTGCGCAACGGGCGCCTTGGCTCAAGTGGGCCGGAGTTGTCGCGACCATACTTTCTGCGGTGGTCTGTTGGCCAGTGGCCATAACGTCAGCCCAAGCGACCTACTACGTTTTCCGCAGAGCCGCCGCCTGACTTTCGCCTTCAGGCGGCGGAACGGCCGCTTACAACAGGGAGGAATGACCGGAAAGGGCGCACAACGGCCGGCCAGGTCGCAACCGTGAGCTGCGGCTCTGTTTACTAGCCGGCCCGCACAGTTCGAGCCCAGGGGTGCTTTCACTCGTCCTCGTCGTCTTCCAGCGCAACCGCCTCCTCCGGCACGCACTTCTCGTAAGTGAAGGCGTTGCCGTTGGCGTAGCGCGCGATCAGGTAGATGCGTTCGATCTTCTCTTCGCCGAACTCCATCAGGCAGTCGCAGAACGCCATGCCCTGGCGCTGCACGGAAGCCAGCAGCTTCTCGCCCGGCACCTTCTTCTTGCGCCTGCCGATCGTCGAATCCGCTAGCAGCGGCAGGTAGTGGTGCACGCCCGCCTGGCTCTTGAAGGTGACGGTGAGATCCACCTCCGACACCAGGCCGCCGCCCAGCTTCCTCATGTCCTTGATGAGCTGGCCATAGGCGTTCTGAATGAGCGCCAGCAGTTCGCCCGACGGGGCCTGGAGCTTCGGGTCGAGCTTTTTCGGGGGCGCAGGCTTCTTCATCGTGAGCTTTCAGTGGAGGACGGGGCTCGAGGCGTGCGGATCAGGGCTTGGGTCGCTGCTGCCGCGGGCGCTGTCCTGGGTCAATACGAGGGCCGCGTCGCATCGGGAATCACTGCTCTGCTGTAGCGGCGGATTTCACCTGGCCGGGAGGCGCCCGTTCCTCCGAGCTTGGGAGGGTGGCGTGCGGGCTCGGGGCCGTGCATCCATTATTGATGCCGGCCGGGCCAGAAAGCGCTTGCGCTTGTGGATAATGCTGTGAATAACCTGAGGATAAGTGGCGCTTTTTGAGGCCGCTTTTGTCAGTTTCGAATCGCATTGTTCGGGTGGTAACGGGGCGCTACAAGGCCTTGACGGGCGCCGAAGCCAGGGGTCCGCGCGTTGGATAGATCTCGGGGTTCAGGACGGCCGGGCACCGCGCCGACGCTTGGGCTCCGGTTGGCCCGACCGGGCTGGTGACCTATGCATTTGAGTAGCGCGTGTGGATGCCTTATCAGGGCAGCCGACGGAAGTGCCTCTTGAGGCTCGCTCCGCTGGCGGCTTGATCAAGGGCGGCAGCCAGATCGAAGGCATCTACGCGCCGCCGGGCACGCCCAGCGCCATCGTCGACAGGCTGGCCCTGGCCATCACGCGCACGGTGCACCTAGGAACGCCTTGCGTACTGCAACTCGGATGCCTGAGCGCGGGCATCCTGCGCACTCATTCCATATGCACGTCGGAAGGCGCGCGCAAAAGCCGACGCGCTTTTGAAACCCAGCCCGAGCGCGATGTCCGCGATCGGCTCATTCGGGCGTCGGACCAGTTCATCGACTACCGCGCGCAGCCTGCGATTGAGGATGTATGCGCCCAAGCCACCCTCGTGCTCGAACCAGCGATAGACCGTGCTGCGTGTCAGCTTCAGCTCATTCACGACGCTCGAGGGAGAAAGCCTGCTCTGATGCAGGTTCCGATCAATGTACCTGCGCACCCGCCCGAGAACGGCGCTTTGCATGGCCGCGCGGGTGTCGCCGCTGACCCGTGCCTGCTTTTGAAAGGTCGCAACGAGAAGCTGTGCGCCGACCTGCAATGCTTCGGCCGCGTCATGGACGTTCATGGTCGGCAAGTCACGGCTGAGCGCGGTCATGTGTTCATAGACCAGGTCGGTCAGCGGCGAGACTCGGCCGATGACGCGGCCATGCATCGATTCGGCGTTCGGGAAGCTCGAATCGATCAACTGCTTCGGCACGAAGAGGCTTAGCAAACGGGACGCCGGGCGTTCGATACGAAAAGCCTGGTTCAGATCGAGCGCGACGATTCCCAGCGAGGGTTCCTCGGCACTGCGCTTTCTATTCACGCGGGTCAAATGTCCGGTGTGCCCCTCGGTCACGACGTGGAAGGCGTAGTCTTGCCTGGCACCGACGGACAGTCTCGCGAGCCAGCGTTCGAGCACCAACGGGTCGGTGCGGCAATCGGTAAAGGCGAGATTCCCAATTGCGTATCGATCAATGGCTCCCCTGAACCCGTTGGCGATTTGCGCCTTCGAGGGGGAGACATCAACGACGTGTCCGACTCGATCTCGCCATGCCAGCACTTGCCTTTCAGTTGCCTCCCCGTGGGTGTCGAAATGGCTATGAGTCATCAATGTCTCACCCGTGGTGAATGGACGAGATGAATCTGAGGGTCTGTACTTTGGCATGCATTGTTTTCCGAGATGCGAGTCACTCCGGCATCGAGATCGACATTTTTCTTTCTCTATTTTCCAAATTGGGACGCACGGTAAAGCCGGTCGGATTTCGCGCGGTACTCTCGGACGCGACGTGATGTAGATGGTTGGCAATTTGCGTGCCGGGTGTTCGACACGCAAATTTCATATCCGCATTGCGAGACGCAGTCAGGAGTGAGGGCTCCGAATTCAGGTGACTGCGAGAAGGCAAATCGAATTTCAACGAAGAGAGCAAACGATGAATCGGAGAAGGTTTTCGCTCACGGCGGTGGGTGCAGCGGTGTTGGCCGGATGCGGAGGTGGCGGCAGTGGCGGCGGGTTTTCGTTCCCGTCGATCGCGGCGGCGCCCGCTGCTCCGGTTGCGTCGCCCGAGGTGCCTGCCGCGACTCCCGCGCCTGCCGCGCCCCCAGCAGCGTCGCCTGCACCCGCTCCCGCTCCCGCTCCGGCCCCAGGCCCCGAACTCGCAACAGCCTCGTCCTTGCCGGCCTCCACCGTGTTCATGCAGTCCATCGTGAACGAGGACGGCGGTAACAACGCGGGCCCCGGGCAAGCCAATTACTGGGACTTGAGTACTGACTTCAGTCTCAATGATGGTTCTCACGATCAGTTCGACGGGGCATTGATGCTGAGTGTTGCCGTCGGTGGCACCTCGAATACGTTCCCGAGCGACCAGACGTACGCTGAACTGACAGCCCTCGGCCCTGATATGGGCGTGGCGGACGGCCTCAAGCTCGTGTCATTCTCCACGGACCCCGCATTCGTGGTCAGCGGCACGACGACGGCCTACCTGCATGCGGTCCCGAACGCCCGTCTTCAGCAGACCCTGAATCTGGGCGGTGCCGTAGGCGCGCTGACGCTGTCCTGGAGCGGGAATCCTGGCAGCACGTCCGACAATTTCGGCGACGAGCCCGGCTTCGTGCAGGTGGTGTTGCGCGACACGGGCGGCAACCTGCTGACGACGCTTTACAGGCAAGACCGCAGCGGAATTGCCGGCACTTGGGGCAATGCCTCCTTGACCGCCTATGCCGGTCAGACCGTCGTCCTTTCATTCGAGCAATACTGCGTGAGCTGGGGCACCAGCATTGACGATGTGTCGGTGACCGATACGGCCGCCACTCCGGTGCAGTTCGTCGTCAACGGCAATTTCGAGGCCGGCAGCACGGGCTGGACGGTGCCGGCAGCCAAGTCCGCGCAAAACATCCGCTCGGGCAGCCGGACCTTGATGGGGCTGGTCGTGCAACGCACCTTCTACTCGCAGCCCAATCTGCTGTGGGGACGATGGACGGACACGTTCACCAACCCGACCGCGGCTGCGATCAACGCCGTGGCGTCGTACGACAACAATCTGGGTTCGGACACGGCGGGCATCATCTACCCGACGCCCGGTGCAACGCAGAAGTCGCTGACGAATTGGGACGGTAGCGGCAGCGACCGCGATTACGGCATGATTTTTGGCGCTGCGGATGTTGTCACCTACCGGTCTGCCTCCGCGCTGAATACGTACGACGGGAGTGAAACCCCCCAGTTCCAGTTCAATATCTCAGTGCCGCCCGGCGCAACCGTCACGCTGATGAATTTCATCGTTATGACGGGAACGAGCACTTGGATGGGTGCCGTGGATATCACAGCCAAGGCCACCGAAGTGGACACGCAAGCGGCGGACATTGCCAACAACTTCAGGACGAACCTTGTGTACCAGCGAGGCTTGACCCAGCAGCAACTGGATACGCTGAAGAACTTCTAGACAAGCCATCCGGCGCGCCAGCGCCGGCCGGTGGCGCTCCACCAGGGGTCGTCGGCAAGGGGACGTTCGACGTGCACGAAGAGCCGGGCAAGCACGACATCGATCTCGTGGTGCTGACGGGGCCGGCACTTCGTGCGTATCTGGATCAGGAGGCACCTGAGCATCGCCAGTTCCTGAGAGGCCGGGCCCCCGAGCGCGACCTCGGCTGACCCATGCGAGTGCCAGGTGCACCATCACGGAGCACATCGCGCCCATTGCGCGCCTCTACGGTGCATTCCCCCCGCCTGATCGTTGACAAGACTTTGTTGCAAACGACAGGCACAGGAAATGCAGGGCCGAGCATTCAAACCACCGAATCGGCCTGGGCGGGACAAAGCAAGCCGAAAACCGTGCGAACTCTATTTTTGGGGTGCTCATGATGAAGAAAGCCTTCGCTTTGCTGGCCTTGATCGGTGCGGTCGCGTTGTCGACCGCGAGTTGGGCGCAAGACAAGCCCGCTGCGCCGTCGGCGACGACCACGGCACCTGCCGCGAGTTCGCCTGCCGACGCCAAGCCGGCCGCTGCTGCTGCAGCGCCCGCCGCTCCTGCTGCCGCCGCGGACGCCGCGCCGGCTGCATCACCCAAATGCGGCGACAAGGGCTTCGACTGCAACAAGGGCGACGTCGCGTGGATGATGACTTCCACGGCCTTCGTGCTGTTCATGACCGTGCCCGGCCTCGCCCTGTTCTACGCCGGCATGGTGCGCAGCAAGAACGCACTGTCCACGGTGATGCAGAGCTTCGCCATCTTTTGCGTGATTGCGGTGCTCTGGGTCGTCTACGGCTACAGCCTCGCCTTCACCGCAGGCACCAATCCGTTCATCGGATCGTTCGACAAGCTCTTCATGAGTGGCGAGGACCTGTCCACCGCAGTGGCGGCGACCTTCAGCAAGGGGCAGTACCTGCCGGACGCCGTGTACGCCATGTTCCAGCTCACGTTCGCGGCCATCACCGTGGCCCTGATCTGCGGCGGCTTCGCGGAGCGCTTCAAGTTCTCGGCGATGATCATTTTTTCCGTCCTCTGGTTCACCTTCGCCTATCTGCCGGTCGCGCACATGGTGTGGTACTGGGATGGTCCCGACGCCTATACCTCCGCGGCCGCGGCTGAAGCCGCCCAGAGCCACGCCGGAAAGATCTTCCAGTTGGGCGCACTGGACTTCGCAGGCGGCACCGTGGTGCATGTCAACTCGGGGATTGCCGCGCTGGTGTGCGCCCTGATGCTGGGCAAACGGGCCGGCTTCGGCAGGGTGTCGATGGCGCCGCACAGCCTGATGATGACGGCGATCGGAACCGGCATGCTGTGGATGGGCTGGTTCGGTTTCAACGCCGGCTCCGCCCTCGAGGCCACGGGCTCGGCGGGCCTTGCGTTCTTCAACACCTTGTTCGGCACCGCCACCGCGGGCGTCACCTGGTCGCTGGCGGAATGGATCGTCAAGGGCAAGCCCAGCGTGCTGGGCATCTGCTCCGGCATCGTGGCCGGCCTGGTGGCGATCACCCCTGCGGCGGGTTATGTGGGACCGATCGGCGCTCTTGTCACTTGCGGCGTCGCGGGCATCGTCTGCTTCTTCGCGGTCACGAAGCTCAAGGCCTGGCTGAAATACGACGACGCGCTGGACACCTTCGGCGTGCACTGCGTCGGCGGCATCCTGGGCTCGCTGGGCACCGGGTTCTTCGTCAATCCGGCCTTTGGCGGCACCGGCGTCTACGACTACGTGGCCAACAAGGTGGGGGAGTTCGACGCCAAGGCGCAGATGCTCGCGCAGTTGCAGGACATCGGCATCACCCTGGTCTGGTCCGCATTCGTGGCCTTCGTGATCATGACGGTCCTGAAGTACACGATCGGCATCCGTTCCAGCGACGAGGCCCAGGAACAAGGTCTGGACCTGGCCGACCACGGCGAAAAGGCCTACAACCTCTGATTCTCGGAGTGGGGCTCGGACAGGATCTTGAGCCCCAGCCAGGCTGCTGCGATCACCGCATTCACCGACACGCTCAAGGCGCTCGGCACATAGAAGAGCGCCGATACCGCGGGCGCGCCGAGCAGGACTTCGACAGCCCCGCCCAAACCGTACAGCAGCATCGCGCAACACAGCCAGCGCCACATGTAGGTGAGAAGCCAGTGCGCCTGGGACTGGTTGTGCCGCCGGGCCGCAGAGCGCTCGAGGACATCGCCCTGGGTGACGTCCAGGAACAGCCACTCGAAAAAGAAGTAGCGGTACAGCAGAGTGCGGAATGACAGCTCGTGCACGATCCATTTCCTTCCGATGGCGATGGCGATGGCGGTGCTCCGTCCCAGCCGTCATTCTGCTGTGAATCGGCTGCAGGCGTCTTCGTTGCGATTGATGAGCTTCTCCACAGGCAAACCCTTAGGCCTGGCCCCGGAACTTCGCTGTTTGCCCGCGTTTCGAACAAAAGTGACTGCGGGAGGTAACGCGATGCAACATGGACCTTCCATCTGCAAACGGACATCCCTGGCGCTGTCGGTTGCCGCGATGTTCGCAACGGCCACGGGCCTGGCCTGGGCCCAGGACGACGACACGATCACGCTGGGCGCGGCGGTGTCGCTGACCGGCAAGTACTCGACCAACGGCAAGAACACGCTGGATGGCTACAACTTGGCCGTCGACCGCATCAACGAGATGGGGGGCGTGAAGGTCGGCGCCAAGACCTACAAGCTCAAGATCGCCTACTACGACGACGAGTCGACGTCGGCGCGCGGCGCGCAGCTGGCCGAGCGGCTGATCAGCCAGGACAAGATCAAGTTCATGCTCGGTCCGTACAGCTCGGGCCTGACCAAGGCGATCGCGCCCGTGACCGAGAAATACCAGGTGCCGATGGTCGAGGGCAACGGGGCCGACCGCGACCTCTTCACCCAGGGCTACAAGTGGCTGTTTGCGGTGCTGAGCACGTCGGACTACTACCTGCGTGACGCTGTGAAGCTCCTGGCCGAGCAGGCGAAGCTGCAGGGCCGGAAGCCGTCGGACATGAAGATCGCGATTGCGGTGGAGAACGACAACTTCTCGAAGGACGTGCGCAACGGTGTCGAAGAGGACGCCACGAAGTTCGGGATGAAGATCGTCATCGACGACAAGCTGCCGCCCGAGCTCAACGACATGGCGGCCACGCTCACCAAGGTGAAGGCGCTGCGGCCGGACATGCTGGTCGTCTCCGGCCACGAGAAGGGCGCCACGCTGGCCGTGCGCCAGACCGCCGACGAGAACGTCCATGTGCCGATGCTGGCCCTGACGCACTGCGACTCGGCGCAGATCGCCGAGAAGCTGGGCAAGGCGGCCGAGCTTGCCGTCTGCGCATCGCAATGGGACGACAGCCTGCAGTACAAGGACAAGTGGTTCGGCACGGCGAAGGACTATGCCGAACGCTTCCGCAAGGCCTACAACTACCGCGCGCCGTACCAGGCCGCGGAATCGTCGGCCTCCGTGCTCGTCTACGCCGATGCGCTCGGCCGGGCCGGCTCGCTCGATCCGCAAAAGGTGCGCGACGCCCTGGCGCAGACCAGGATCACCACCTTCTACGGCCCGATCCAGTTCGACGCCACCGGCAAGAACACGGTCAAGCCGATGGTGCTCTACCAGGTGCAGAACGGCGAATACAAGATCGTCGCGCCGGCCGAGTGGGCGCAGGCCAGGTTCATCTATGCCGCTGCCGGCGGCAAGGATGCGGCCCCGGTGGTGGATCGCAAATGACGCTGCGCTCGCAGTGAGGGGTGCATGGACAACCTGACAGTCCTCACTGAGGCGCCCGTCTTCAACCTGCAGCTGCTGGTCGACGGCGTGCTGATCGGCGCGCTGTTCGCGTTGGCCGCCTACGGCATGGCCCTGGTGTGGGGCGTGCTGCGCATCATCAACATCGCGCAGGGCGAGTTCGTCATGCTCGGCGGTTATGTCGTCGTCTACGCCGCGGCCGCCGGCCTGCCGCCGCTGGCCGCCGTGCCGCTGGCCGCAATTGCCCTCTACGTGCTCGGCTGGCTGCTCTACCGCGCGGTGATCTGGCGCGTGGTCGACCAGGACCTGTTCGTGTCCATCCTGGCCACCTTCGGCCTGTCGATCCTGCTGCAGCAGCTGGCCAACCAGCTGTTCGGCGCCAATGTGCGCAGCGTCGATGCCGGCCTGCCCACGCTGCAGCTGGCCGATGGCCGCGTCAGCGTGCCGGGGGTGAAGCTGCTGGCTTTTGCGGTGGCGGTGGTGCTGGGCGTGGCGCTGGCGCTGTTCCTCAAGCGCTCGCGGCTCGGGCAGGCGGTGCGCGCGACGGCGCAGAACGCGCGGGCCGCGCGCATCCTCGGCATCGACACCGACCGTGTGTACGCCGCCACCTTCGCCCTCAATGCCGCCATCTGCGGCGCGGCCGGCGCGCTGGTGGCGATGACCTGGGTGATCCACCCCTATCTCGGCCTGCCGTACACGGTGCGGGCCTTCGCGATCGTCGTGGTGGCAGGGCTGGGCAACCTGGCCGGCGTGATCGCCGCCGGTGCCGGGCTCGGCATCGCCGAACAGTACGCGGGCTTCCTGCTCGGCGCGGAGTTCCAGGTGGCCTTCATGTACGTGTTGCTGGTGGTCATCCTCATCGTTCGCCAGCTTGCGCTGCGCAGGCGCCGGCTGTACCTGAAATGAACCCTCGTCTTTTCCGGGGCGTGCTGGCGCTGGCTGCCGCGGCGCTCGCATTGGCGGGGCCGCAGCTGTTTGCGCAGTGGGTCATCCAGCTCGCATTCCTGTGCTTGATGGTGCTGTTCGCGCTCACCTGGGACCTGCTCGGCGGACAGATGGGCTACAACTCCTTCGGCAACGTGCTGTTCTTCGGGCTCGGCTGCTATGTCACCGCGGTGGTGCAGCGCGACAGCGGCTTGCCGTACTTTGCGTCGCTGGCCGCGGGCCTGGGCCTGTCGGCATTGGTCGCAGTGGCAGCGGCAGCGGTGCTCGGGCCTTTGATCCTCGGCATGCGTGGCCAGTACTTCGCCATCGCCACCTTGGGGATCGGCGTCGCGGCGGCCGACCTGTTCGCCGGCTGGGAGTTCGTGGGCGCGGGGTCGGGCATCGTGCCGGCGCTCTATCCGGGACCGGTCGACGAGCGCAACCGCTTCTTCTATTACCTGCTGCTCGCCTTGGCCGCGGCCGTGTTCCTCACCGTGCGCTGGCTCTACGGCACGCGCTTCGGGGCGGTGCTCAACGCCATCCGCGACGATGAGGACAAGGCCGAGGCCATGGGCGTGCGCACGACGCGCCACAAGGTGGCGGCATGGATGGTCGCCGCGCTGTTCCTCGGGCTGGCCGGCGGTCCGGTGGCGGGTCTGATCGGCTTCGTCGATCCGCGCGAGCTGGCTTTCGCGGGCACGACCTTCGGCGTCTGGATGGTGCTGATGGCCATGCTCGGCGGCAAGGGCAGCTTGTGGGGGCCGGTCATCGGCGCGGCGGTGTTCCACGTCACCCAGGAGCTGTTCTGGACCTACCTGCTCGGTTGGCAGCGCGTGGCCATGGGCCTCCTGATCGTGCTGATCGTGGTGTTCTTCCCGCAGGGCATCATGGGCTGGCTGCGCACGCACCGGCCGGACTGGTTCGGGGAGACCGTCGACGAGACTGAAGCTGCACCCCTGGCTGGGAGTCAACATGAGCGCGCTGCTTGAGGTCGACGGCGTCACCAAGTCGTTCGGCGGCGTGGTCGCCAACCGGGCGATCTCGATCAAGGTGCCGCAGGGCGCCATCGTCGGCCTGATCGGGCCCAATGGGTCGGGCAAGACGACGCTCTTCTCGTCGATCGTCGGTGCCCACCCGGTCGACCGCGGGCGCATCGCCTTCGACGGGCACGACATCACCCGGCTGCGCGTGGGCGCCATCGCACGGCTGGGGCTCATCCGCACCTACCAGCAGACGCGCGTCTTCCGCGACATGGACTGCATGCGCAACATGCTGGTTTCGGCGCCGCCGGTGCGGGACGGCGTGGGCGCGATGTTCGGGCGCTTTCCCGTGGAGCTCGAAGGGCGCGCCGAGGCGCTGCTGGATTTTGCGGGCCTGTATGCCAAGCGCCACCTGCGCGCCGGCACGCTGTCGTTCGGCCAGCAGAAGCTGCTGGAGTTCGCCATGGCGCTGATGCGCGAGCCGAAGCTGCTGCTGCTCGATGAACCGACTGCGGGCATCAACCCGACGCTGGTCAACCAGATGGTCGATCGGCTGCGACGCGCCAACCGCGAGTTCGGCGTCACGCTGCTGGTCATCGAGCACAACATGCGCGTGATGATGAGCCTGGCGCGCTACGTGTATTGCCTCGCGCACGGCGAGCTGCTGGCCCAGGGCGTGCCGGACGAGGTGCGCAACGACCCGCGCGTGATCGAGGCTTACCTGGGCAGGCACTGAGCACCATGGACGAATCCCTGATGCTCGCCGAGCTCGCGCCCGCGCCTGTGAGCGTCGCGCAACTCGATGTGCTGGCCGGCGGCGAACCGCTGCTGGCGATCGACGGCCTGGTCGCGGGATACGGCGCGATGCAGGTGCTGCACGGCGTGAGCCTGCGGGTCGCGCGCGGCCAGTCGCTGTGCCTGATCGGACCGAACGGCGCCGGCAAGTCCACCGTGCTGCACTCGGTCTTCGGCCTGGCCGACATCATGAGCGGCAGCATCAAGATGGATGGCGCCGACGTCACGCGGCTGCCGCCCAGCCGCCGGCTGCAGCATTCGGGCATCGCCTACGTGCTGCAGGACAGCTCGGTCTTCCCCGACATGACCGTGGAGGAGAACCTCTGGATGGGCGGCTGGCTGCTGC
The DNA here is from genome assembly GCF_900090195.1 of Variovorax sp. HW608. Lineage (NCBI taxonomy): Bacteria > Pseudomonadati > Pseudomonadota > Betaproteobacteria > Burkholderiales > Comamonadaceae > Variovorax > Variovorax sp. HW608. Next base: position 3,328,952 of record NZ_LT607803.1, on the reverse strand, counting down.
CCAGCCCGCACGAGGCGCACGAACGCGCCGAGCAGGTGTTCGAGCGCTACGCCATCCTGCGCGAGCGCCGCACGCGGCGTGCCGCCGTGCTGTCCGGTGGCGAACGGCGGCTGCTGGAGATCTCGCGGGCGCTGATCATGCAGCCGCAGCTGCTCTTGATCGACGAACCCTCGATCGGTCTCGAGCCGCGCTTCATCGACGTGGTGTTCGGCATCCTGCGCGAGCTGCAGCACGTGGACGGCAAGACCATCGTGATGGTCGAACAGAACGCAACCCGGGGCCTGGAGTTCGCCGACGTGGGGTATGTGCTCGTGGCGGGGCGGGTGGCGCTGGCCGGCGCGGGCAGCGCGCTGCGGGGCGACGCGCAGGTGGGGCGGATGTTTCTTGGTGGGTGAATCGGTCGCTTACAAGGACTCGCCGCACCAGTTCGGAACATTCGCGCAGATCTTCCGCAACAGTTCCTCGAAGAGCGCGTATTCACCCTTGGTGAGACAAGCCATCATGGCTCTCTCACGGGAAAGCAGTTTTGGCATGAACTTCCCGTGCAGTTGCCGCCCCTTCGCCGTGATGTAGAGGTGCTGTCGCCGCATATCGTCGGCGGATGGCGAGCGGCGCACCAGCCCTTTGGCTTCGAGTGCCGTCACGGCTCGGCTGATGTTGTTCTTCAGGTGGCCCGAGTGCTCGCAGATCTCGCTGGCGGTACAACCGTCCATGGCTGCGAGGAAGATCAGGACCAAGGTCTCGGGGCGCGCGAGGCCGTACTCGGACTCGATGGCGCGGAACGACGGCTCGCGATAGTTGTTGGTGATGTACCCCATCTTGTAGGCGATAGGGATGGTGACCTTGTCGAAGATCAGCCGGGCGTCGTCGTTGCTTTCCATCGTGGCGCGCGTCGTGCATTGGGCGCTCCCGGCGGGCCGCCGGGCGCTGCGAGCAGTTTACCGAGCGGGCGGCGGGGGCGTCGGGCGGGGCGCGCCGTTACGGGTCCAGGGTGACCTTGCCAGCGCGGATGTACTTCCCCCAGCGGTCGTACTCGCTGTCGCAGAAGCGCTGGTAGGCGGCGGGGGACGACATCGTGTCCATCACCATGCTCATCTTCTTCATGGCGTCGGCGACCTGAGGTTCGGCGATCGATGCGGTGATCGCAGTGCTGAGCTTCTGCACGATGTCCGGCGGCAATCCCGCGGGCCCGAGGAAACCGAGCCATGGGCCCATGTCGATGTCGACGCCGAGCTCCTTCATGATCGGCACGTTCGGTTGGCTCGGCAGCCTTTCGCGCGCCGTGACCGCCAGCATGCGCACCGTGCCGGCCTGCACGTACTGCTCCGCGACCAGCACGGGCACGATGGCGCAGTCCACCTGCCCGGCCAGTTGCGCCGTGATGAGCGGCGCGGTTCCGTTGTACGGGATGTGCAGCAGATTGACGTGCGTCGCCTGCTTCAAGGCTTCCATCGTGATGTGCCCCGAACTGCCTTGCCCCCAGGAGCCGAAGGTCGGCGGCTGTTTCGCATTCCTCGCGATCCGCAGGAACTGCTCAAAGGTCTTTGCCGGACTCGACGCGTGGACGATCAAGGTGAGCGGCGTGAACCCGATGGGTGCGATGGCCACGAAGTCCTTCTTCGAATCGTAGGGCCTGGTCTTCAGGATGTGTGGCGCAATCGAGTGCGAGTCCGCCGTGCCGTAGACAAGGGTGTAGCCGTCGGGAAGGCTGTGGGCTGCGATCTGGCTGCCGATGGTTCCGATCGCACCGGGGCGGTTGTCGACGATCACGGCCTGGCCGAGCCTCTGCGCAAGAGACGGGGTGATCGCGCGCACGAGCACATCGCCGCCGCCCCCGGCAGCCCAGGGCACGATGATGCGGATGGGGCGGTTGGGGTAGGTGCCTTGCTGGGCGCGGGCCGCAAACGGCGCTCCCGCTGTCATTGAGGCGACGATCGTCGCGAGCATGTCACGGCGGGTCGGACCGCCGCCCGTGGTCTTGGTTTTCATCCGTGTCTCCTTCATGCTTTCGTGGATGAGAGGTGGCGTCGCTGCATCCAGCGGCTGATCAGCGTCGCGATCTCGTCGCTGTTCTCTTCGATCATCAACATGTGGCCGTTGCCGATCACTCCCGCGTCGGGAAGCCACAGGAAATCGGCGCCGAGAAAGGTCGCCAGGCGCTGGTCGACGGCCTGTGGGTGCCGCGGATCGCAGTCGCCGGTGACGATCAGGATCGGCCGGTCGGCCACCAACGCCGGACTTTTCAGCCGGAGCCCCGCACCGCCGATGTTGAAGCGTTCATTGAGAATCCGGGAGCTCTCCGGGACGATGGACTTCGAATAAGCCCCGATCGAATCCTTCGGAAACCTCGGGCTATTGGCCCAGAAATCCTGAATGAAGGCGCAACCCACCTCCCTCGCCCGCTCGAGGCTTGAATAGACAGGGCAACCGGCCTGGCTATCAAAGCGCAGCGCACCGACGGCCTCGGGATCGGCAGGCAAGGGCTGCTGAAGGTTGGCAGGCGGACCCGGTGCGATCCCGATGACGGCTGCAACCGATTCGGGATGGTTCTCGGCGATCCACCAGGCCATCGGGCCGGCAGCCGAATGGGCGAGAACGATGGCTGGACCGACGGCGGCGATCAGCACAGCCAAGGAGGCCGCAGCTTCTCTTGTGGAGACCTGAGCCAGGGGCACGCGCGCGGGAGAGCGGCCGTGTCCCGGCCAGTCCGGCACATACACGTCGTGGCCGCGCTGACTGAAGAAAGAGGCCCATCCGGGGCGGCCATCCGGCGTCGCGAGATAGGCGACCCCCGTGTGAAAGGCACCATGCAGCATCACCACCGGCAGTTCGCGGCCGCAGTTCGCTTGGGCTGCCAAATGGTCGACATAGACGGGGTGTGTCTCTGTGCCGGAGTAAAAGCAGGACGGAAACAAGAGGGAGCGAGGTGGCCGGTGCATGAGGGGTTCGAAAGAACGCTTTGATGAGCGCTAATGGTTCCATATGGGACCATTAGAGCGCCTTAGCGTTTGCCCTACACACCGCCATCTATTTTGAAGATGCGGGCCGCATTAGAGTGCGAAACCCGGACTATATGTTCCATGTGGAACTAACTGTTGCCGCAAGCGGAAAGGCGCGCCGGGCTTGTTCGCACGCCCGGTGCGAATTCCTCATCACTTGTTTTGGCGATGACACCTGCTTCCCGCTGCGTAGACTCATCGAAGGTCAATCTCCGTGCGGAGGCACCCCATGAATGAACCCGACGAACCCGAACATTCGGGCAAGCTGCTGGCGACCGAGCCGGTGACCACCGAGTTTTTCGAGATCGGTGGCCACAGGTTGCCTCTGCACGGGACCTCTGGGCCGCCGAAGGTGCCGCCCCGTACAGCCGAGGGCCTGCCTGTCCGGCACGACGTCCCGAGCGCCGCCGCGAACATTCCCGCACGGACATCCGGTGTCAGCCCGCTGGAGCGCCGCATCGCCGAAGGCCGACCCGTGCAGCACACGCCGGGCCCGCAGGGTGCCGCCAAGGCACCAACGGGAAGCGGACAACTGATCGGCGGTCCGGTTCGCCGCGCTTGATCCATTCGGGTGAAGGAGAAGTGCCATGCAAGTATGGACATGGGACGGCTGGGGCTGGGGCACGTTCGACATCGCATTCCCTTTCGGGACCCAGGTGATCAACCGCCACTCGCATTGCGTTGTGTCGATCTGCGAACTTGCGCAGCCGCAGGGTCAGCCGCTCGACTTCCCGTTCATCGGCGCTGCCACCATGCGCGTGCACAACGTTGCGCCCGGCGACGACGGGGTGCTCCACGTGCGCTTCGAGATCGATTGGAACAGCGCGCTGCAGTGGCGTGCGACGTTCTTCATCGACTAGCGCGGCGCGACGTCGAGAGGCGGAGGCAGAAGCGATGGCTCAGATCACCACCGGTCTGGTCGGCAACCCGACCGCGCACTACTCGTTTTCCTACGACAGCTCGCTGCAGCGAACCGCAGCCAACCCCGCCGGACCGGAGCCGGCCCGCACCAATGCCCTGATCCAGGCGAGCGAAGCCGACTTCAACTGGATGTCCGGCTTGTTCGGCAACCCCGCGCTGGATTACCGCGTTCCTTGCACCGTGCAAGTCACCCAGAACGGCGGCGGCGCGTCCTGGTCGCTGGGCGGGGGCAACCTGGCGGTCACGCTCAATCCCGGCAGCAGCGGTGCCGACGTGTGCCGCTACCTGCTGGTCTCGGAGATCACCGAGCAATTCATGCGGGAACAGGGACGTGGCTGGTACGGAACGAACACGGAGGGCAGCGAAGGGGAGGGACTCTCGCGCTTTCTTGCAGCGCGCCTCCTGGCGATCAACGGGCTCGGTTTTCCGCCGGCCGGTTTCGACAACAGCAACTTGTGGATGAACAGCCCCCGCAACGACTTCGTCAACAACATCGCCAAGACGGACGACGGCCCGGACGCGATCACGGGTTGCTCGTTGCTCTTCATCTACTACCTCTTCAGCCAGCTCGGCTACACCGAAAACCAGATCGTTGCCGCGGGCGCGCCCACCCTGGGCGGCGTCTACAACAACCTCTATGGGGACCCGGGCGATCCCTTCCCGTACTTCAAGGCGCTCGTCGGCAGCGCCTACCCCGGCACAGCCACGATTCCGGGTCCCAATCTCGACAATCCCTTCCCGATCGCGAGACCGCTCCAGGTCTGGACCTGGGACGGCTGGGGCTGGGGAACGTTCGACATTGCCTTCCCGTTCGGGCGCAGCGTCCTCAATCGGCACTCGCGCGTGGAGATGTCGGTGTGCGAGTTGGGCGGGCAGCCGCTCGACTACCCGTTCATCGGCGCTGCGACCATGACGGTGCTCAACATTGCACCCACGGACGACGGCGTCGTGCACGTCCGGTTCGAGATCCAGTGGCCGAGTGCGCTCCAGTGGCGCGCTACGTTCTTCATTGCGTGAGGAAGGCCTCCACCCGCTGGCGACTTTGACCAGGGCAATTCTCTCGACAGCGTTGAGAGTCTTTCCAAGGCCTGATCGAAGCCCGAATTTGTGCGGCAGGCTGCTGCACAAACATCAGACAGCTTGTTGGCCCTGGGGCCCCAAGGCCCTCGTGCCGTGATCTAGCGACCCGCCGCCTGCGAGAACTCCTGGAACGCCGCGACCGCGCTCGCTGCATACATCAGCGACGGGCCGCCCCCCATGTAGGTGGCCACGCCGAGCGTCTCTTCGACCTCCTGCCGCGTGACGCCGAGCTTGACGAGGGTCTGCATGTGGAAGCCGATGCAGGGATCGCATCGTGCGGCCACGCCGAGCGCCAGCGCGATCAGCTCCTTGGTCTTGCGGTCGAGTGCGCCCTCCGACGTCGCATGCCGGCCGAGCTCGCTGAAGCTCTTCATGACCTCGGGGGTGCCGGTGCGCAGGCTGGCAAGGCCGGCGGAGACCGTCTGCGTCAGGTCGCGGTACTTGGTGGGTGGGTTCGACACGGTGGGCTTTCGGTTCAGGAGGCAGGTTGCATGATGGGGTCGCACCGGAAACACGCCATGACGCAGATCAAGGGAAGGAGCGGGTTGCCGGCACCCTGGACACGAAGGCCCGCCCGGCGGGCGGGGGGCGCGCGTAACCACCATGGCGGGTTGCCCGAAATAGCGTAGACACTCCCGTCCATCTGCCGCGAGCAAGCCCATGACGACTCGAACCGCTTTCGTATTCGCCGGCGGCGGCAGCCTGGGCGCCGTGGAGGTCGGGATGCTGCGCGAACTGGTTCGCGCCGGCGTTCGGCCGGACTTCGTCGTCGGTGCCTCGGCCGGGGCGATCAACGCGGCCTACTTCGCAGGCGCGCCGCATGCGGAGGGTGTTGCGGCCCTGCAGGCGCTGTGGTGCAACATCCGGCGCCGCGACGTGATGCCATTCAGCTTCACGTCGTTGTTCCGCATCCTGTTGCGCCGCCAGGAGCACCTGGTGCACAACGGCGCGTTGCGCAGCCTGCTTCAGCGCTCGCTCGACTACCAGGCGATCGAGGACACCCGTCTTCCATTGCATGTCGTGGCCAGCGAACGCGTGACCGGCGATGAAGTCGTGCTGTCCCGCGGGCCGGTGGTCGAAGCCGTCCTCGCGAGCGCCGCCATCCCGGGCGTGTTCCCGCCGATCGCGATCGAAGGTCGCGAACTGGTGGACGGCGGCGTGTGCAGCAACACGCCCATCGCGGCGGCGGTGCGGCTGGGCGCGACGGATGTCGTCGTGCTGCCTGCCGGCTTTGCCTGCGCGGTCCGGACGCCGCCTCGCGGCTGGATCGGCCACACGCTCCACGCCCTCAGCCTCGTGGTGGCGCGCCAGCTGGTGCAGGACATCGAGCACTTCGCGTCGCAGGTCCGCATCAGCGTCGTGCCCGCGCTCTGCCCGCTCGAAATCTCGTCCTATGACTATGACCACTGTGCCGCGTTGATCGAACGCGCCGCCGGCACCACGCGATCCTGGCTGGACGGCGGCGGGCTGGGGGCGGCGCCGAATCCGGGTCCCCTTGTCTTCCATACGCACTGAGGCCGGCGCACTCACTCAATCAAGGCGCCGATCCGTGCAAAGTTTCACTTGCGCCGGGGTGCGGCGCTGGTAATCCCTGATGGGCGTGGGCGGCACGCGGATGGGAAATTCGTCGCCACGTCTGCCTCGCTCATCCACCCCACCCGGAATCCACCCATGAAGACACTCCGCGCACTGCTTGCAGCAGGCGTCCTGACTTTCGGCGCCCTGGGCGCATCGGCCCAGATCCTGATCGGGCAGACGGCCGGCATGACGGGCTCGGTGGCGGCCGGCGTCAACGAGACCATTGCCGGCGCCAGGCTGTTGATCGACTCGGTGAATGCGCAGGGCGGCATCAATGGCGAGAAGATCGAGGTCCTGCGCATGGACGACGGCTTCGACGTCCAGCGGGCCGCCGAGAATGCGCGCGTGCTGATCGAGGACAAGAAGGTGGTCGCGCTGTTCATGAGCCGCGGCACGCCGCATTCCCAGGCCATCATCCCTTGGCTCGACAAGTACGACGTGGCGCTGATCGGCCCGTCCACCGGGGCCATGGCGCTGCACAAGCCGTTGCAGCGGCACGTCTTCAACGTGCGGTCCACCTACCAGCGGGAGGCCGAAAAGGCGGTCCAGCATCTGCTGACCATCGGCATGACGCGGATCGCGGTGGTGCATGTGTCCGATTCCTTCGGCAAGGACGCTCTCGAGGGCGCCATGACCGGCTTCAGCAAGGGCAAGGCGACGCCGCTGGTGGTCCTGCCGGCCGACCGCGACAAGCCCGACTACGCGGCCATCGTGCCGAAGATCACGGCGGGCAATGCGCAGGCCGTGGTGTGGCTCGGCTCGGGCACGGCAGTCGTCAACGGCATCAAGGCTTTGCGCGCGGCAGGCTCCTCGGCGCAGGTCGTGACGCTGTCGAACAATGCTTCCGCCGGGTTCATCAAGGAACTCGGCGACGCGAGCGGCGGCGTGATCGTGACCCAGGTGTTCCCCAACGAACGCTCGATCGGCCAGCCCATGGTCAAGGAAGCCCTGGCGCTGGCACGCGCCAGCGGAAAGAACGAGGTGTCTCCGGCCGCGCTCGAGGGCTTCGCCTCGGCGAAGGTGCTGGTCGAGGCACTGCGGCGCGCCGGGCCGAAGCCCACGCGGGCCAAGGTGATGGCGGCGCTGGAAAGCATCCGCAACTACGACCTCGGCGGGATGGAGCTGAGCTATTCACCGCAGGACCATTCGGGCCTCGAATACGCCGAGCTGTCGATCATCAGCGAGGGGCGCTTCAAGCGCTGAGCGGCGCAACCGTCCGGGCCGCAGGCCGGGCCAGGCAAGCAGCCTGCCTCGGTCAGCAGAGGCCACTCAGGTCGCCTTGATGCCGAATCGCTTGATGACTTCGCCGTAGAGCCGGGTCTCCTGGCGCATTCGCTCGGCGAAGGCTGCTGCGGGCATCGCGACCAGGTCGGTGCCGAGCGCGGCCAGCCGTGAACGCGAGTCGCTGCGCTTGAGCACGGAAAACGCCGCCTTGGAGAGGGCTTCGACGACCTCGGCCGGCGCATGGGCGGGAACGAGCAGGCCGTACCAGGTGACGAAGTCGTCGTTCTGCATGGTGCCGAGCGACTCACCCACGGTCGGCACGTCTGGCACCAGCGGCGAGCGCTTCTGTTGTGTGACCGCATAGGCCGCCAGCTTCCCGCTGCTGATGTGCGGCAGCACTGGCGGAGCGCCCACCAGCGCGAAGCTCACTTCCCCGCCGAGGACGGCGACGGTTGCAGGGCCGGCACCCTTGTACGGCACATGCATGATGTCCAGGCCGGTCTGCATGCGCAGGACCTCGACGGCAATGTGCTGCGGCGACCCGTTGCCGGGCGTGCCCACGGTGATGCCGCCGGGTCGCTTGCGGGCTGCCTCCAGTGCCTCGCGCAAGGTCTTTGCGCCCAGCGACGAACTGGCCACCAGGATATTGGGCGACTGGGAAACGAGCACGACCGGCGCAAAGTCGGTCACCGCGGAATAGTTCGCCTTGGCCTGCAACTGCGGCGTGATGGTGAGCTCCGGGTTGCCGGCCAGCAGCACCGTGTAGCCGTCGGGCTGGGCCTTCGCAACCGCCTCCGCCCCGAGCATGCCGCCGGCTCCGCCACGGTTATCCACCACCACGGGCTGGTGCAACTCTTCGCTCATGC